>CAYZME010000029.1:8475-10790 GCA_964479435.1 uncultured Oscillospiraceae bacterium | reverse complement strand
CGCTGTGCAGGCCTTCGTATTGGGAGATCGCTTCCGTGATCTCCGTGCTGGGGGTCCCGGGATACGACGAGACCACACGCACGCCGGCTTCCACAGCGCCGCGCGCGACCGCTTCGTTACCCAACAAAATGTTCTTCATGTATTCTTCTCCGTCTCGATGAATTCCATCACGAAACCATCACCGCCCGGGCCCGGGCGGCGATGGTCTCTCCTAACTCGGCGTCTATTGTAACGCTTCCGGTCTGTCCGCGCCAGTTCCACAATCCTGTCCGGCGCATCGGTCCCACGCGCGCGTCACCGGGTGGATCCGGGCGTTATACGAACTTCGCTCCCGCCGGCAGCGACGAGGCTTTGCGGGTCGCGAGGCTGACCACGGGTGTGACCACCAGCGACACAAGCATCGCCAGCACCGCCAACTTGGGGGCCCAGGATGTGGCCACCGCCATGGTTTGCGTGAGCGCGATGACAACCGCGCTGCCCACAACCGTCCCCAACCCGGCGATCATACCGGCCCAGGCACCGACGCGGGTAATCCATTTGCTGTACAAACCCCAGATGTAGGGCCCGATAAACGCACCCGAAACCGCGCCCCAGGAGAATGACATCAACGTGACAATCGGGGTATCGGTCGTGGCGACCACGTAAGAAATCAACACAAAGACCAGACACAGTACGCGGATCGGCGTGATTCGGCTCCAGCCCAAAATCGTCTTGCTGAACGTCGGCGCCGAAACCAGCACCACCGACGCCAGCGTCGACATCGAGGCGGACAGCATCAGGATCACCAGAATGGCCATCAGCTCAGGCGACAAAATGGCTTGAAAAATCACCGGCATCAACTGGTCGAGGTTTTTGCCGTCAAACGCCACATAACCGACGTTGACCAGTGCCCGCGAAAATCCCCCCATAAAATACGCGCCACCGCTGATCACCATCGCCCCGATCAGACTGAACAGGGTCGCGCGCCGGCCCGCCTGACGGCTTTTGATGCCGCTGTATTTCGCGATCATTTGCGGTAGCCCAAACGTACCGAAACTGGTCATCAGGACCAATATCAGCAAATTGAACGGGCTGGGGCCGAAGGTGGAGGCCAAAGATCCCGCCGGGACGCCGTCCCCGATCGCCGCCATCGACTCCAGACCGCCGCGCAGGCCGCCCAGCACGCGGAGCACGCGCGCGATCAGCAAGACGACGCCGCCCATCATGATCACTCCCTGGATGACGCCATTGATCGCGGTTGAAATATACCCGCCAAAGAAGACGTAAATGCCGGTGATCACGGCGATCAGCAACATGCTCAGACGCATGTTCTCCAGAACCGTGCCCGCGAAGAAGGATTGGAGGATATATCCCAACCCCTGATAAACCGACGCGGAATAGGGAATCAGAAACACAAAAATGATCGCGGCGGCCGCGATCTCCATTTTGCCGCTGTCGTAGCGGTGGCGAAAAAACTCCGCGAGCGTGGAAACGCCCATCTCCGTCGTCATGCGCCGCGTGCGCTCCGCCAGCAACAACCACGCCAGCAATGTGCCGAATACGGCATTGGCGATGCCGATCCAGGTCGCGGAGATCCCGAATCCCCATCCGAACCGGCCGGCGTACCCGACAAAAATCACAGCGGAAAAATACGTGGTGACATAAGAAAAAGCAGAGAGCAGGGGGCCCATCCGGCGACCGCCGATCACAAAGTCATCGAGGGTCTTGATCTTGCGGTGAGAAATTAATCCCACAGCAATCATGGCCAAAAAGAACACGGCGAGAACGACATACTTCCACATATCCACTACCATCCTTCCCTGTCGGTCATCCGACACTACAAGAAACATGATACAAAAGGAATGGAGCCTTTGACAAGGCTCTTTTTTCAAACCGCCCCGACATGTCAGAAACCGGCCAAAAACAGACATCCGGCGGAGACCTCCGGCGCCGGTTTCACATCGGACAACACAAAAAGCCGGGTTGTTGACACTGGCAAATGGCAACGCATATAATGGCTCTGCCACGCTCGGGCTGCCAAGCGGTCATGGCGGAACTGGCAGACGCGTACGTTTGAGGGGCGTATGGGCAACCGTCCGGGTTCAAGTCCCGGTGACCGCACCACAACGGCGACACCCACGAGGTGCCGCCGTTTTTTTATCGTCCCATCCGGATCACCATATACGACGGATCCAATCGGGGAACTGGCCCTATAGGAGCCGTTCCCCGTCCGCGACAACGTATGCCTGCCAGGGCGCGAGCCGTATGACCCCGCCGGAGGTCGTGACCTCCTGCGTCTTTTCTGAACGGTTGATCCAGCCCGTAACTTCCGCGCT
>CAYZME010000029.1:0-8465 GCA_964479435.1 uncultured Oscillospiraceae bacterium | reverse complement strand
TCCCCCCGCAGGTGTCCCCAAAGGCGTCGCGGCCTGAAACCAGGTATCTGCGGATTGCCACGACATCCGCCCCGCCGGCGCGGATGTCGCTGGCGCCGGTGCGCAAGACGGGATGGGATCGACGCCAGCTCAGAACCCGCCCGAAGTACGCGATCAATTCCCCGTCCCGGTGGTCCCAGGGGAAAGTCCCCCGGTTAAACGGGTCGCGAAATCCTTCCATGCCGGACTCGTCCCCGTAATACAAGGACGGGGCGCCCGGATACAACACCTGGAAGACTACGGCGAGACGCAGCAATCGCAGCCCCTGTTCCCTTTCCTGCGGGGATAAACGCGCCGCGGCCTGGTGTTCGCGCTCTCCCGGATCCGGAAGCCCCGCCAAAACAGTCAACGCGCGGGGGACATCATGACTGCCGATGAGATTCATCACACAATAAAAGAAAGCGGGCGGATAGTTTTCGCGGATGGTTTCCAGGGCGTGTACCATCTCTGCAGCCGTCGAGCGCCGCGTCAACCAGCTCAACAGAGCCTGGCGGAACGGGTACCCCATCACCGCGTCGTGCGTGGTGCCAAAGGCGAAATCGCGGAACGACCCGTAACTGATTTTATTGCTGGCGTCTTCCCATACTTCGCCGATCACGGCCGCGTCCGGGTCCGCAAGCTT
The DNA here is from genome assembly GCA_964479435.1 of uncultured Oscillospiraceae bacterium. Lineage (GTDB taxonomy): Bacteria > Bacillota > Clostridia > Saccharofermentanales > UBA5734 > JAAYKS01. The sequence goes on along the minus strand of CAYZME010000029.1, from coordinate 7,804 downwards.
GACCGTGCGCCGGATTTCGCGCAAGAAATCATCCGGAAGCTCGTCCGAGACATCCAACCGCCAACCGGACACGCCGGCGCGCTGCCAACGGCGCAGCACGCCGTTGGCTCCCAAAATATAATCACGGTAAGATAGATCGTCTTTATTGACGGTCGGCAATTCGGGGAAACCCCACCAACTGTCATATTGGAGGGAGTCCCCGTCACCCGCGGCGCGCTCACCGCCACGGATGGAATACCAGGAGGAATACGGCGACTGGCCCGCGCCGGTCGCGGCCTGCCAGGCGCCGATTCCCGGGTAGCGACCCTGCCGGTTGAAGTACACACTGTCCGCGCCGGTGTGGCTGAAGACGCCATCGAGCACGACACGGATCCCGCGGGCGCGCGCCGCGGCGCACAGCGACGCGAGGTCTTCGTCACTCCCCAGCAAAGGATCGACCCGCATATAATCCGCCGTGTCGTACCGGTGGTTGGAACGCGCCGCAAAGACCGGATTCAGATAAATCACACCCGTACCCAACGCGGCGATGTAATCGAGGCGTTCCTCAATGCCTTTGAGTGAGCCGCCATAAAAGTCACAGGCGAGATAACCGGTCTCGGGCCGGCCGCGCCAATCGACAGCCTCCGCCCAATCGGCATGAAAGATGCGTTCCGGGCGATCCGCCATCACCGCTTCCCGCGTCGGCAAGCGCTGAGGGGAACGCGCGAACCGGTCAGGGAACACCTGGTAGATCACCGCGCCGCGCAGCCACCAGGGCGTAGTAAAGGTGTCGTCAAAGACCGTGATTTGAAAAGCGCTGTGCGAAAATCGCGCGTGGGAATGAAAATCCGGGCGGGCCGTGGTCATTTTCCCGCTGCCGTCGGCCTGGTCCCGGTCGCACACCAGATAGTGGATCACCCCGCCGGTCTCCACTTCAAACCAATAGAACAACAGCGCCGGCGCACCGGGGACACGCAAGCGGCAACCCCACAGACCCTCGTTCTCCTGCCGCATCTCCTGGCGGCTTGTGCGAAAACGCTCCCGGCCATACGCGTAGGCCAAATACACCGCGTCGACAACCTCACCCGACGGCAACACCCGCACCGACAACCGGACCTCGCTCGCCAGCGGAACAGCGCCAAACGGGTGACGATATTGGGCTGAACGTGAACAATGCTCCAACCTCATCGGATCGCGCTACCCGAGGTGGACACGGCCGCAAATAAATCCGCGTACAAAGCCGCCGAGGCGTTCCAGGAAAAATCCGCCCGCATCCCTGTCTCGACCAACCCGGTCCAGGCGTCGGGCAGGTCGCGGTAGACCGCCGCCGCGGCGCACAAAGACGCCAGCAGTTCCTCCGCGCCGGATCCGGTGAAGGAAAAGCCGTTGCCCTCTCCGGTATAGCGGTTATATGGGTGGACTGTATCTTTGAGGCCGCCGGTTTCGCGGACCACCGGCACCGTACCATAGCGCATAGAAATCATCTGTGCCAACCCGCACGGTTCAAATAACGACGGCATCAGAAACAGATCTCCGGCGGCGTACACCCGATGGGCCAAGGCGTTGTCATAAGCGATCACCGCGGCCAGGTGATCGGGGTGGCGATTGGCGGCTTCGCTCAACAACCATTCGTAGTGCGGATCGCCGGTTCCCTGAACCACCAGCTGGAGCCCGCAGTCCACAACGCGATCGAGAACGCGCACCAGCATCTCCACGCCTTTTTGATCAACCAGGCGCGATACCATTACAACAAGCGGGGCCTCGGGATCTGCTTGCAGGCCCAGTTCCGTTTGCAGGTGGTATTTATTGACCCGCTTGCCCGCCCGCCAGTCGTCCACGCCATAGGTTCGGGAAATCAGCGGATCGCGGCGCGGGTCAAATTCGACCGTGTCGATGCCGTTGAGGATGCCGGTCACTTTATACGCGTGGAGACGCAGCACCCCATCCAGCCCTTCGCCGTAACGGGGTGTCATGATCTCCGCCGCGTACGTGGGGGAAACGGTTGTGACGGCGTCCGCGAAGACGATGCCCGCCTTCATGAAATTGGGTACGCCGTCGTGGAGAATCTGTTCCTCGGTCATATAGGCGGGGGGCATGTCCATCAGATCGGCGATGGTCTCGATGCCGTGTATGCCCTGATACTTGAGGTTATGGATCGTCAACACGGTCCGCGTTTTCTTGTGAAACCCCTGGCGCTGGTAATGCGCCTCCAGCAGGCACGGGATCATCCCGGCTTGCCAATCGTTGCAATGGATGACATCCGGGTCGAAATCCATCGGTTCGCCGATCGCTTCCAACACGGCACGTTGGAAAAAGGCAAAACGCTCCAGATCGAATGAATAATCCAGGTAGACCGCGTCATGGCCGAAATAGTACTCGTTGTCGATGAAGTAAACCACAAGCCCTTCATAATCGAGGCGGAACAACCCGCTATAGAGCGTGCGCCAGCCCATTCGCAACATACTCCAGCGCATAAACACCAGTTGCTCCGCATAGCGCTCTTTGATCCGCTTGTACAACGGCAAAACCACCCGGGCATCGCACCCGTGCGCCAGCAGATGGCGCGGCAACGTACCGACGACATCGGCCAGACCGCCGACTTTGGCAAACGGCGCCATCTCCGACGAAACGACCAGAACCTTGCGCGGATTCACAGCACCGTCCCCTTTCCGATCACGATGGGATGCTCGTTGGACCCTACCAGTTTGATGCCGGGGCGGACCACACAGTCTTTGTCGATGATGATATTCTCCAATTCGCAATTTTCCGATATATAAGAGTCTTGCATGATTATGCAGTTTTTAATTTTGGCGTTGCGCGAAATCATCACCCCCCGGAACAGCATCGAGCGCCGCACTTCGCCGATGACACGACACCCGTCGGAGATGATGCTGCCCGTGGCCTGACTGCCGGACGCGTACAAAGCCGGGGCCTCGTCTTTGACTTTTGTGTAGACCGGCAAGCCCGACCAGAAGAGCGCCTTGCGGGCGTCGCCGGCGTCCAGCAGCTGCATCGTGTTGGCGAAATACGCTTGCACGCTGTTGATATGCTGTACAAATTCTTTAAATTCAAATCCTTTGACCTGCAAATGGGCGTGCATCATCAGCAAGCCGTACACACTCAAACCGCGTTCGCCTTTGGAGATGGCTTCGCTGACCAGGTCTTCAAACAACGATTTGCCGAGTACAATCACGCCCATTGAGACCTTATTGGTGACCGGTTTCTCGGGTTTGATAAATACGTTGCGCAAGTTGTTTTTACGATCGGTGTCGACCACAAGATGATACGCGTCTTTGCGGGGGATCATGCGCGTGTAGAGAAAAGTCAGGTCCGCGCCACTGGCCTCATGCCGCAAAATCATCTCGTCAAAGGTCGCGCTGAACAGCATCGTACAGTCGGTGACGACGACATATTTGCCGCGGTTGCTGCGCGAGTAGTCCAGCACACTCACCAGGTCGGCGTTGTCGCTGCTGTATACCGGATAGGTATTCTCCGCATTGGCGTAGGGGGGCAAGATGGTCAATCCCTGTGTGTTTTTCCGGTCCAGATCCCAGGGGCTACCGGTGCCGATGTGATCCATCAGGGAGCGATATTTGCTGTAAGTCATGATGCCGACACTGGTAATGCCCGTGTTGACGATGTTGGATAACATAAAGTCGACAATCCGGTAGCGGCCGGCATACGGAATCGCCGACAAGGGGCGATGGCGGGTCAACTCGCCCATGTCGATCCGCTGATTGTCCGCCAGAATGAGAGCCATTGCGTCTTTATACATCTGGATTCCTCCTTAGGCCCGTGTCAAAAGACCCGGTATTTGCGCTCAATCAGCTCGTTTTCGCCCAGGTCGTCCCGGAACTCGACCATGCACCCCGGGGGGATCCGCGCGCCTTTGCGGAGCTCAAGCCCAGTGTCGATCACGGTGATCCCGTCGGTGCACAACTTGCGGTTCAAATAAGGGCAACCCGGCTCTTCTTCCCCGCCGATGTGACTGTCTTCGCCGATGACAGAGCCGATGCCGACGATGGCTTTTTCCACGATGGCGCCGGCGCGCACCGTCACCCCCGGCATCAGCACCGAGTCCCTCACCGACGCCCCGCGCTCAATCGTCACGCTATCAGACAAGACCGAGTGGATGACCTCCCCTTCCACGACGCAGCCATCGGTCATGGCGCTGTTTTGCACGTTGGCTTCGCGCCCGATGTAATGCGCGGGTTTGACCGGGTTTTTGCTGTAGATCTTCCAGCTGCGATCAAACAGGCTGAGTTGCTCCGGGTGATCCAGCAAATCCATATTCGCTTCCCACAGGCTGCCGATCGTGCCGACGTCCTTCCAATAGCCGCTGAAGCGATAGGCAACCAGGCGCATGCGCTCGGCCAGCATTTTGGGGATGATATTTTGCCCGAAATCGTTGTTGCTGGTCGGGTCCGCGTCGTCTTCGATCAGCACGCGACGCAACACATCCCAAGAGAAGATGTATACACCCATCGAGGCCAAGTTGCTGTTGGGTTTTTGCGGTTTTTCCGCGAATTCCGTGACGCGGAAATCGCCATCGGTGGTCATGATCCCAAACCGCGAAGCTTCCGCCTTGGGCACTTCGATGACCGCGATGGTCGCGTCGGCTTTGTTTTCCAAGTGATAATCCAGCATCCGCGCGTAATCCATCTTGTATATGTGGTCGCCGGACAAGATCAGGACATATCGCGGGTTGTAGCTGTCGATAAAATCCGCATTTTGAAAAATCGCGTTGGCCGTGCCCTTGTACCATTCGCTGCGGCCGCTGCGAATGAACGGGGGCAAAATAAACGCGCCGCCGTTGTTGCGGTCCAGATCCCACGGGTGGCCGTTTCCGATATAGGTATTGAGCTGCAATGGCTGATATTGGGTCAGAACGCCTACCGTGTCGATCGAGGAGTTGGTGCAATTGCTCAAAGGAAAATCGATGACCCGGTAGCGGCTGCCGAACGGCACCGCCGGTTTGGCCAACAACCGCGTGATCACGCCCAGCCTGGCCCCTTGTCCACCTGCGAGAATCATGGCGATGAGATCCTTGCGTGCCATATACTACTACCTCCTGATCTTATTTGCCGCTTGTGCTTTTTTTGATATATCGGACGCCGGTCCCCCGACCGCATGGCGTGACGACGGCGCGAGCAACAACCCGCCCAACGGCGGCAGATGCACGCGCAAAGACCATGCAAAGCCATCGGCGGGAATGGCTTCAGCCGTCACATGGCGGCCCCTGTCGGGGATGACCGGGTAGCCGCTGCCGCCAAATTCCGCGGCATCTGTATTGAGCAGCACGCTGTAGTCGCCGGCGTCCGGTACGCCCAGGCGATAGCTGTCCAACGGGGTGGGTTGCAAATTGAGCGCGATCAGCAGACGAGCTGGACCCGCCACGCGCGCGTAAACAAATACGCTGTTCTCGTGGTCGGAGCAGTTGTGCCACGCAAATCCGTCCCACGAATGGTCGTCGTGCCATAGCTCCGCGTGCTGGAGATACAGGTGGTTTAACCGCGATACAAACCAGCGTAGTTGGCGATGCGTCTCGTACTCCAATAAGAACCATTCCAGTTCTTCGTAGTACCGCCACTCGATAAACTGGCCAAACTCATTGCCCATAAAATTCAACTTGCCGCCGGGATGCGTAATCATATACATGTACAGTGTACGCACACCGGCAAACTTGCGCCAGATATCGCCGGGCATGCGGTCGATCAGTGAATGCTTGCCGTGAACGACCTCATCGTGCGAGAAGGGCAGAACAAAAGACTCCGAAAACGCGTATACAAGCGAGAAAGTCAATTCATCCTGGTGCCAGCGCCGATGGATATAATCGCGGGAAAAATAGCGCAAGGTGTCGTGCATCCAACCCATATTCCATTTGTGCGTGAAAGCCAACCCGCCCGACGCGACCGGAGCGGTCACGCCCGGCCAGGATGTGGCTTCTTCCGCGATCATCATGGCGTAGGGGTAGTGGGTGCGGACGGTCGTATTGAGTTGTTGCAAAAAAGCAATGGCTTCGAGATTTTCGGTGCCGCCATGCTCATTGGGCACGAATTCATCGCGGCCATAGTTGCGGTACAGCATGCTGCTGACCGCGTCCACGCGCAGACCGTCGACATGGAACTCCTCCAGCCAAAACACCGCGTTGGAGATCAGAAACGAGCGCACCTCAAATTTGGAAAAATCAAAAACCAGCGTACCCCACTCCTGATGCTCGCCGATGCGCTCATCGCCGTACTCAAACGTGGGGCTGCCGTCGAATTGCGCCAAGCCGAACGCGTCTTTGGGGAAGTGCCCAGGGACCCAGTCGAGGATCACCCCGATCCCCGCGGCATGCAGACAATTCACAAACCAGCGGAAGTCATCCGGGGTGCCGTAGCGGCTGGTGACGCTATAGTACCCAGTCACCTGGTATCCCCATGATTCATCCAAAGGGTGTTCCATGATCGGCATCAGCTCGACGTGTGTATACCCCATCTCAACCGCGTAGGCCGCGAGGCGGCGGGCCGCCTCGCGGTACGAAAGCACCGTTCCATCCGGATTGCGGCGCCAGGATCCCAAATGGACTTCATAAATGTTGAGCGGGCGGGCGGCCGGTTGTTGTGGCAAAGCGGCCAGATAAGCGGCATCCGTCCAAGAAAAAACAGGCGCGTCGTATAGAATCGACGCGTCCGCTGGCCGGGTTTCACTATGAAAGGCATAGGGATCCGCTTTGAGGCGGGAAATCCCGTCGGCACCTGTGACCTCAAACTTGTAGCGGTGCCAGATGCGGGCGTCGTAAATCTGTGTTCGCCAAATGCCGGTCACGCCCTGTGGTTCCATTTTGTCGCCGGCGCGGGGTTGCCAGTCATTGAAATCACCGGCTACGCGAACCGAACGGGCGCGGGGGGCCCAAACCGCGAAGACAAATCCCTGGCCATCCGCCGCGCGGCGGGCGCCCAGCATACGATAACTCATATAATCTTCGCCCCGGTTGAACAGGTATGCCTGATTCATCGCCAGTCCCCTGCGGCGCGTCGCGCGCGCGTTTCTCGTATGTTTATTATACCTTACCTGACCGGCGTCTTTGTCCATTCCCTCATGCCGCACGCCAAAACGGCCCGCCATCGGCGAGCCGTTCGTGTGTTGATCAGCCGGGCGGGTCTGGCTCTGATTATCCAACCAATGCCGCGCCCGCCTGGAAGATCTCCAGTTCGAGAGGGATCAGGTGATGGTGGCGCTCCGGCAGGGACAATCGCAAAGCCTGTTCAAAACTCCCGGCTGAAAAGCAGGCCGTGGCAGCGGACAGACATCCCAGCATCATCACGGTCGCAAACGCCATGTTCCCTTTTTCCGCCGCCATTTTGGACGCCTCTACGGGATAAAAGACGACGTCCGCGCGGGACGGGTCGGCATCTACCAGCGAGCGGTCGACAATAACAAAGCCGCCGGGAACCACGCGGGATTCGAATTTGTGCAAGGAGGGTGTGTTGAGCGCCAGGAGTACGTCGCAGGCGTCCAAAACCGGCGAGCCGATCGGCCGGTCGGCGACAATCACGGCGCAGTTGGCGGTTCCACCGCGCATTTCAGGACCATATGATGGAAACCACGAGACTTCGCGCCCCTCGATCAAGCCGGCTTCGGCGATGATTTTTCCGGCGGACAATATGCCCTGGCCGCCAAAGCCGGCCAAAACGATTTTCATCTCCATCTCACACCTCCAACCCGGCGCCTTTGAAGACACCCAGCGGGTACTGCGGCATCATCGCGGTTTCCAGCCAGGACAACGATTGGACCGGGTCGATCCCCCAGTTGGTGGGGCAAGTCGACAAAATCTCTACCA
>CAYZME010000028.1:23425-23720 GCA_964479435.1 uncultured Oscillospiraceae bacterium | reverse complement strand
CGCCCTGGTCGGACACCGGCTGGCACACGCCCTGTACCGGTTCAAGCTGTGTTTTCTGGCGCGCTGGATCTCACAACTCAACCGCTTTTTTACCGGCATCGAGATACACCCCGGCGCCGTCATCGGCCACGGCTTATTCATCGACCATGGCGCGGGGGTCGTGATCGGCGAGACGGCGGAGATCGGCGACGGCTGTACGATTTATCACAACGTCACTTTGGGCGGGACCGGCAAGGAAAAAGGCCACAAACGGCATCCGACCCTGGGAAAAGGCGTGCTGGTCGGCGCCGGCGCC
>CAYZME010000028.1:11892-23415 GCA_964479435.1 uncultured Oscillospiraceae bacterium | reverse complement strand
GCGGTTCACGTCGGGGACCACTCGCTGATCGGCGCCAACACGGTTTTGCTCAACCATGTCCCCGACAACTCGACGGTGGTCGGGGTGCCGGGCAAAGTCGTGCGTACGGGCGAGACCCGGGTCAACCACGCGAGCGAACTCGACCACCACCGGGTGCCGAACCTGGTCGAACAAGAGATCTGCCAGGTGCTGCGACGCGTGTACCGCCTGGAGGAAGAAATGCGCGAGATGTGCGCCCAGGCCGGGATCGAAATCGAACGCCCGCTCCCGCGGCGGGAGCTTGAACCCGCCGATATTCCGCCGCTTGCCCAGGATTAAAACGGCCGCGGACGCGGCTTTTATTTAGGAAGGAACGCATGCATGAAACTGTATAACACGATGACGCGCGCCAAAGAAGACTTCGTACCGCTCGAGCCCGGCAAAGTGCGCATGTACGCCTGCGGCCCCACGGTCTACAACTATTTCCATCTCGGCAATGCCCGCGCGTTTGTCGTTTTTGACACCCTGCGCCGCTTTTTTGAATACAGCGGCTATGATGTGAACTTCGTGCAGAATTTTACCGACATCGACGACAAAATGATTCAGCGCGCGCAAGCGGAGGACATCCCGGTCACGGAGCTGGCCGAACGCTACATCGCCGAGTACTTCACCGACGCCGATGGCCTGGGGGTTTTGCGCCCGACGCTCCAGCCGCGCGCGACGCAGTCGATGGACGAAATCCGCGCCCTGATCCAGACCCTGGTGAACCGGGGCTTCGCGTATGAAACCGCGGATGGCGTTTATTTCAACGTGGCGCGCGCCCCCGAGTACGGAAAACTCTCACGCCACAACCTGGACGACCTGCAAGCGGGCGCCAGCGAGCGCACCGGCGGCGAAGAAAAACACAATCCGATGGATTTTGCCCTGTGGAAAAAGAAAAAACCCGGCGAGCCCGCCTGGCCCAGCCCATGGGGCGAGGGGCGCCCGGGCTGGCACATCGAGTGCTCGGCGATGATCCGCAAGACCCTGGGGGACACCATCGACATTCACGGCGGTGGCCAGGACCTGGTCTTTCCCCACCATGAGAATGAGATCGCCCAAAGCGAAAGCGCGACCGGCAAACCGTTTGTCCGATACTGGATGCACAACGGTTTTATCACGATCGATGATGAGAAAATGTCCAAATCGGCGGGCAATTTCTTTACCGTGCGCGACATCGCGCAGCGATTTTCCTACGCGGTGATCCGCTTCTTCCTGCTGTCGGCCCACTACCGCATGCCGATCAATTACAGTCTCGACATGATGAACGCGGCACAAAGCGGCTTGCAGCGCATCCGCAATTGTCTCGAAAATCTGGACTTTTTCGCCGCCTCCCACCCCGGCGCCGACTGCCCCGACCCGGCCGGGAAGTCCGCGGAGCTCACACAGGCGACGGAACAGGCGCGCGTCTGCTTTGTCGCCGCGCTCAACGACGATCTCAATACCGCGGACGCGTTGGCGGCGGTCTTCGACCTGGTGCGCGCCGCCAACACCGCGGTCGCGGCCGGGACGGCGTCTGTCGCCGCGATGGACGCGGCCGCGCGGATGATCCGCGAGCTGTGCGGCGTATTGGGGCTCGATCTGGCGGCCACGCCAACCCCGACGCCGGACGCGGTGCTTCAGCTGGTCGCCGCGCGCGCAAAAGCCAAATCAACCCGCGACTTCGCGCAAGCCGACGCCATCCGGGCACAGCTCAAAGAGATGGGTTACCAGGTTGAAGATACGCCGCAAGGGCCGAAAGTGACCCCCTTATGAACCGCCTGCCGCCCGGAACCGATCCGCGGGAAATCCCCACGAGCGTCCTGGCGTATATCGGCGACGCGGTCTTCGAACTGGCCGCGCGGATGCGGCTGGCGGGGCATTTCAAGCAACCTTCGGGGGCCCTGCATACGCGCACAATCCAGGTCGTTTGCGCCGGCGCGCAGGCGCGCGCGGTGCGGGCGATCCAACCGCTGCTGACCGCGGCCGAACAGGCCATCTACCAGCGCGCGCGCAATCACGCCGCCGGCAGCACCCCGCGCAACGCCGATCCGGTGGAATACCGCATGGCGACCGGCCTGGAAGCCGTGATCGGTTATCTTTATTTACAGCATCAGGACGAGCGATTGCAGGAACTCCTGCAAGCCACGTTTGTGGCCTGCGAAACCGGCACCGCCGCAGATTCGGGAGCGGACACACATGGCCAAAACGCGTAAAAACACACACGCCGCGGGCGGGCAGGAGCCGCGCCGGAACCCGCCGCCCCCGCCGGACCGCTGCCACAAAGGGACGGCGCCTGTCGACAGGCGGAACCGGTCCCCGCGGGCGCCCGATGCGCCGGCGGGGAGGCCGACAACTCCTGAGAGGCCGGAGGAGGTGGCCCGCCCCATCCCCGAGGGTTGGCTGGAAGGCCGCAATCCGGTTCAGGAGGCGTTGAAGGCCGGCCGCACCCTCCACAAAATGTGGGTTTTGCGGCCCGCGGGTTCACGGCCCGACCCCTTGCTGGGACGCCTGGTCGCGCAAGCCCGCGCGACCGGCGCCGTGATCCTGACCGTCGACCGCGCGACGCTGGACCGGATGTCCTACACCAAAGGCCACCAGGGGGTGATCGCGCAGGCCGCCGCCCACGCCTACGCCGATTGGCAGCAGGTCATCGCAGCCGCCCGCGCGCGGGGCGAGGAGCCGTTGGTTCTGCTCCTGGACGAGCTCAAGGACCCCTATAATCTCGGCTCGATTCTGCGGATCGCGGATGCCGCCGGCGTCCACTGTGTGATTGTTCCCGCCCGCAACTCCGTCGGGCTGGACGCGCTGACCGCCAAAGCGTCGGCCGGGGCGATCGAGCATGTGCCGGTCGCGCGGGTGGTCAATCTGGTCGCGACCCTGGAAGCGCTAAAAAAGGACGGATTCTGGATCGCCGGCACCGACGCGTCCGGGTCCACCCCGTACGACCGGGCGGACTATTCCGGGGCGATGGCGATCGTGATCGGCAGCGAGGGGGATGGATTGGGGCGCCTGGTGCGGGAGCACTGTGATTTTCTGGTCGGCATCCCCATGCGGGGGCAGATCAACTCTCTCAATGTCGCCGTCGCGGCCGGCATCGTCGTTTTCGAAGCCCAACGCCAGCGCACGGCGGGGAAATGAGTAAAAGATGGCGGAGCGGCACACACCCGACGACATCACCCTAATCGCGCGCGCGCAGGGTGGCGACGACCAGGCTTTCGCGCAGTTGCTGACGCGGTATAAGCCGCTGGTTCGGGCGCGCTCCGCCTCGATGTTTATCGCCGGTTCGGACCACGAGGACGTGGTCCAGGAAGGGATGATCGGCTTGTTCAAAGCCGTCCGCGATTTTGATCCGGCGCGGGGGGCGTCTTTTCGCACGTTCGCCGCCCGCTGTGTCACCGCCCAGATCCTGGACGCGGTTCGCGCCGCCGCCCGTGAAAAACACCGCCCGCTCAACGATTCGCTCAGTCTGCAGGGGTTTACCGACCCGGATGGAGAAGAGACCTGGGCCTGGTTTGGCCCCCTGGCGACCGATGAGGACCCCGAGAGCCGGTTGCTGTCGGCGGAAGCCGCCGCGGACGTCCGCCGTTTCATGCAAACCGAGTTGAGCGCGCTGGAGCGCGCGGCCCTGCGGCTGCTGCTGGCGCATTTGAGCTACCGCGAGGCGGCGGATTGTCTGGGGCGTGACGTCAAATCCATCGACAACGCGGTCCGCCGCGCTCGCGACAAATTCGCCCGTCATTTTCGCCGTTCCATCGCAAGCGACACAGAACCGCCACGTAGTAACAAGGTATAATGGAACCGACCCGATCACCCGAGCCGGAGCTGCGACGTATGGCCCAAAAACGCATTAGCAAGATCATCTGGAAAACCGGCCTCGCGCTGGCGGCTGTGGCTGTCCTCGCGGTGTTGGGCGCCGCTGCTTTTTGGGGAGCGGGTTGGCTGGAGCGCAACGGACGGCACCCGACGGTGCCGCCGCCGACGACCGGCACGCAACAGCCGACGAACACCCCCGCCGCCACGCCCGCGCCCACCCGCCCGGTCGTCACGGGGCTGAGTGACAGCGCGCTCGTCCAGCAATTGATCGAAATGATCCTGCATGACGCGCGTTTTGACGAATTGTTCGCCACCTTCCCCGAATCACAGCGCGCCGACATCGACAGCGATACGTTCTACCAGTATGTGGCTTTGCTGCGCAGTGGCATCCGCGGCCGCATCACATCTTACGCGCCGCTGTCGGCGTCGGAAATAGCCGAAGTCAGGCAGGACATTCTTTCACACTCGAAACGGTACGCGCAGCTGACGGAAACGCTGACCGGGTACTGGCTCGTGTATGAGAATACGGCCGGCGCGCAAGAGCAGTTTGCCGTCTTTCTCCACCAGAAAGAAGATGGGGGCTATTATTTTTCGCGCGACTGGATCGACGGGGTCTTGTCCATCCAGGCGTATGGTGTTTTGTATTTTGACGCCGTCGAAAAGGGCAACGTGGACGCGCTCTCGGTTTTGGTGGACAGCGTCGTCAACGATCCGGCCATCCGCGCGGCCAAAGCGGTGGAGACCATCCGCTTTTATCAGCGGTGCATCCCCGCCAAAGCCGGCACGTTCCGCCTGTTGCAGGCCCGCATCGACAGCTTTGTGTATGAGCAGTCGGGCGTGTTGTATGAAAACCACCTGACCTACCGCCCGTATTTCGAAAGCGCGCCGCGCCTGACCCCTTCTCCGGGGCTTAGCGACGGTGAGCCGACCGCGCCCCCCAGCCCGACGCCCCAGCCAACGGTCACGCCCGGACTCACCTCTCCCGCGAGCCGGACGGTGGAAATCGTCAAAGAAGGGTTTGATCGCATGCGCATCATCGATTTGGTGCCGGTCAATCCCGCCCGCGACGACATGTCGGTCTACGCGCTCGGCAAACAAACACTCGCGCTGGGGGAGTATGCGTATTCATTTGAGCTCAACACCCGGTTCGGCTTCCGCTTGTCGTACGACGCCTGGCCGGCTTCCGCCCCGTTCGACCCGAATCTGCGGATCATCCGCGCCTATTACCAGGATGCGACCATCACGCTGGTCGGGACTGCCGACGACCGCCTGCAGGCTTTCCAGGGCCATGTATACGGCATCGAACTGCACGGGGGCGATTGGCGCACCGGCTCGGGGCTGGCCGTGGGCGATCCGCGCAAAGCCGTTTTGCTGCATTTCCCGTACGCCGACGTCTGGGATTGGTCCGTCGGGTCGCTTCTGGCCGAGGATCGCGCGGAGTTTGTTTTAAGCGATGGCCTGATCTCCGAGATCCGTTTGGGCCGCCAAAGCAAAGCGGTCGCCGAAGCGATCGCGCGCGCCACCCGCTTTACGCCCACCCCTTCACAGACGGCCGCGGCCGGCGGATGACGCTCCCCCATATGTTAGAATAGGCGTGGTATTTATGCGACGACATCCCCGTTCACGACGTGCGCCGCCAGGGGCAAACCGGTCGCGAAAAGAAAGGATTTAGATATGGGTAAAGACAACAAATCGATCCAATGCATCGCCCATCGGATCCGCGCGGAGATTGTGCGGATGGTGGGCCCTGCGACGCCAGGTCATTTTGGCGGTTCTTTTTCGCTCGCTGAGATCATGGCGACGTTGTACTTTCGCGTGATGAAGATCCGGCCCGCGGACCCAGCCTGGCCGGAGCGCGATCGCCTGATCCTCAGCAAAGGGCATGCCGGGATCGTGCAGTACGCGGCGATGGCGCTGGCGGGATACTTTCCCGTCGAGGAACTGCTGACGCTCAAAAAATTGGGCAGCCGCCTGCAAGGGCATCCCGATCTGACAAAACTGCCCGGCATCGAGGCCAATACGGGGTCTTTGGGGCAGGGCCTGTCGATGGCGTGCGGCCTGGCCGCCGGTCTGCGCTTGGACCACAGCCCGGCGCGGGTGTATTGCGTCGTCGGCGACGGCGAGCTGGCCGAGGGTCAGATCTGGGAAGCGGCGATGACCGCGCGTGTGCACAAGCTCGACAATCTAACCGCGATTCTGGACTACAACACGGTGCAGGCGATGGGCACTGTGCACGAGCGGTTTGACACCACCCCTTACCGGGAGAAATGGGACGCTTTTGGCTGGCATACGATCGAGGCGGACGGACACGACGTCCAGTCGATGACCGACGCGTTTGCCGCGGCCGCGGCAATAAAAGGAAAACCCAGCATCATCATCGCCCATACCATCAAAGGCAAAGGGCTGGATTACGCGGAGGGCAACGCGAATTATCACAACGGCACCCTGACCCCGGAGCAATGCGATGCCGCCATCGAGCTGTTTATGAGCCAAAGCCTTGTACAGCCGGGAGCCGTTGAGGAGGTGTCCAGATGAGAATGCAAAATCAACGACGGGTATATGGTGAAACCATGGTGCGCCTGGGGGCGACGCGGACGGATCTGGTGATGTGCGAAGCGGATCTGGGCAAGTCGACGATGAGCGCGCTGTTTGAGGCCGCGTACCCCGACCGCCATTTTGAAATCGGCATCGCCGAAGCCGATATGATCTCGTTTGCCGCCGGGCTGGCACTGGCGGGCAAACAGCCGTTTGCCAATACCTTTGCCGTTTTCGCCAGCGGGCGTCCCTACGATCAGATTCGCACCAGCGTGTGCACCGCGCGCCTCAATGTGCGCATCATTGGCTCCAGTTCGGGCCTGTCGGATTTCGGCGACGGCGCGACCCATCAGTCGATCGACGACATCGCGATTATGCGGGTTTTGCCACACATGACCGTGCTGTGCCCCGCCGACGGGATCGAAATGGAACGCATGATCGAGACCGTGGTCGATCACCAGGGGCCGGTCTTTATCCGCTCCTGTCGCAACGACCTGCCCGATCTGCTGCCGGCGGATTATTCGTTCACCATCGGCCAGCCGTATGTCGTGCGTCCGGGAACCGATGTGACCGTTTTCTGCATGGGCAAGATGGTATCGTTGGCGCTGGAAGCGGCGGACGCGCTCGCCGACGAGGGCATCTCCGTGCGGGTGGTCAATGTCAGCACCCTCAAACCGCTGGACGATGAAGTGATCCGCGCAGCCGCGCGTGGGACCCGCGGGGTCGTGAGCGCCGAAGAACACTCGCTGATCGGCGGCTTGACATCGGCGGTGGCGTACGCGCTGCGGGGCACCGGCTTGCCGCTGGAGGCCGTCGCGGTGATGGATCAGTTTGGGCAATCGTCCCACCAGTACGAAGACCTGTTGGCGCACTATGGCCTGACCAGCGCCCACATCGCCGACCAGGCGCGCGCCGTGATCGCCCGCGATTGAGCGGTTTATCGCGCGATAAAGGAAAGGATGGAACCTGAAATATGAATGGAACCATGAAAGCTGTGGTCAAATACGGGGCCAACGCGGGTGAAACCGCGGTCATGGACCGGCCCATCCCCCAGATCGGACCCGACGATACCCTGATCAAAGTCGCTTACATCGGCATTTGCGGCACCGATCCGCATATGCATCTGAATTTGACCAACCTCTCGGTCGCCGTGCCGATCATCTTTGGCCATGAGTTTGCCGGCACGATCGCCGAAGTCGGCGCCAACGTCCGGGGCTGGCAGGTGGGCGACCGGGTGACCGTCGAAACCCACGCCGACTATTGCGGCGTCTGCGAAATGTGCCGCACCAACCGCTACCACCTGTGCCGGGACCGCAAGGGGTACGGCTTCCAGGTGGACGGCGCGTTTGCCTCGTATGTGCGCGCTCCGGCGCGGATTTTGCACCGGGTGCCGGACAACGTCCCGCTGCGCGATGCCAGCCTGACCGAGCCGCTGTGCGTCGGTTACAAGTCCATGGTTGACAACAGCCGGATTCGACCGGGCGACACCGTGGTTGTCATCGGCCCGGGGCCCATCGGTATGGTTTGCATGAAGATGGCCCAGCTCTGCGGCGCGAGCGAAATCATCGCCGTCGGCGCCAACGGCGACGAGCAGCGGCTGGAAATGGCGTTGACGTATGGCGCGACCGCCGCGGTCAACAGCCAGGAGCCGGGGGCGATTGAAAAAATCATGGCGCTGACCGACGGATACGGCGTCGATGTGGTCGCCGACACCGCCGGCGTCTCCGCGACTTTGCAATTGTCACTGGATGTGGTGCGCCCCGGCGGCCAAATCACAAAAATCGGCTGGGGACCCAAGCCGGTCGGCTTTACGCTGGACAAGCTGTTGCAAAAATCCGCGACCTTGCAGGGACATTTCTCCCACACCTGGGATGTATGGGAAAAGTGCCTGACGCTGATGAAAAAAGGCCAGGTCGACCTCGGGCAGCTGATCACGCATGAGCTGCCGCTCGATCAGTGGGAAAAGGGCTTTGAGCTGATCGAAAACCGGGAAGCGATGAAAGTGGTGCTGACACCCATCGAGTAGAAGCGGACCGCTGACACGGATTAAAAGGATAAGGTGCGCGCGGCAGGCGAGCCGCGCGCACCTTTTTTGTTTTCGGATCGTCCGCGGCAACAGCGGGAGGCGATCAGGCGAAGCCCTTTTCCATCAAAGGGATCAATGCCAGCAATCCGCCCCAGTGATAGAAACTGTCGCTGGTGTTCACGTCGCAGCCCGCGCCCGTTTCGGCATTGTAGTTTTCGTGGATGTGGCCGTCTGCCAGCCATTCCCGCAGCAACAAAGCGGCGGATTTGTCCGCCAGCGCCTGTCGCGCGGCGGACAGGTCGTAATTGCGCAGTCCCAGATAGACGAGAAAGTTCATCGGCGCCCAGATCCGGCCGCGCCAGTAATCGTTGTCGCCATAGGCGGGGTCATCGCGGCTGATCGAAGGCAGGATATAGGTGCCGAAAAATTTGTCGGTGTTGAAGAAATGGTTTTGCATCATTTTTTCGGCTTGTGCCTGGCTGGCCGTACCGGAGATCAAAGGGTAGAAGAGGGTGGGCGAGAGGCGGAAAGACCAGTCGCCGGTGTCGGTGCGGCGGTTGAGAAAGATCCCCGCTTGCTCGTGCCATAGGCCGGCCAACGCGCGGGCGAAAGGGGCGGCACGCTCTTGGATTTCCGCCTGTTCTTTGGATTTGCCGAGGCGGCCGGCCAGATCGGCGAGCGCCTGGCAATCGGCGACATAAAGCGCCGTCAGCCCGGCGTCCGCCAACAGGAGTACGCGCCGCTCGATATCAAACGGGACCGCGTCGTACATGGGCGAATTGTCGAGGCCGGATTCCCACATCGCCCCTTGCAGGTCGGAATAATCGGAACTGGTCGCCCAGTGTCCGGTGGTGGCCTCTTGTTTGGGCAGGCAACCCCAGGCCAGCAGGCCCTCTGTGACCTGGCGCGCCCGGGGCCACCAGCGGTTCCATGAAAGGAGGTCGTCAAAGACTTCCGCGGCGACCCAGTTGTACTGGGCGCCCCAGCGATCCAACAAGGCGCGTACCGCCAGCGAGCCGACCGGCGGTTGGCTGCGGTCGTCAGAGATGTTGTTTTCGTCGGCGGCGAAGTTGGGGATAAAGCCGTGGCGGGAGCGCTCATGGGAAATCTCCACCATATTGGCGATGGCCAGGTCCGGGTGGTCGATCGCGGCCATCCAGCCGGCAAAATAGGTATCCCAGTCGAACAGGACATAGCCGCCCCAATTCATATTCCACTTGCGGCTGACCGGTGTGCAGACGCGGTCTTTTTTGGGCTCATAAATGGTATCCCAGGCCAAGATGGTCTGCATCGCGTGGTAGAGTTGCGCGTGCGCACCGTATTTCTCGATGCCCGCCAGGTGGCGTTCGCGCGCCGCGGCCAACAGCACGCGCGCACCCGCGATGGTGCGTGCGTGCCCGGTGGCGAGACAGACCGGCCCGGTCAGGGAGCAGACGAAATGCGGGCTGTCGGTCGGGTAGTTGGGCTCTGCGCGTTGTGCGCCTGTGCAGTAAATCGCGATCTCGCGGGTGGGAAGGTGGGCCAGGATGTGGTCTTCGCGGCGGGCGGTCCAGCCGGGGCGATTGTAGAGAATGCCGGCTTCGGCGACCAGCGTCGCCGGGTAGGCGGTCATGGCCACCGGTTCCACCAACAGGACCCAATCGTCGCCGTCATGCGCGGAGCGGATATCCAGTTCGATCCCCTGCCAGCGGACGCGCAGCTCGGTATAGGAGCCGTCGTAGGCGTGCGGGCCGGGAAAAACCTGGGCCTGGTTGAACGCGTCTTGCTGGTCGGGTGGTGTGCGCAAGACAAACGCTTCGGTGAGAAAGGAACTGGAAGCGTAGTTTTTTACCCCCAGCCGGACGCGCAAGGCTTCCGGCAACAGCACATGGCTGAGCACGCTGCGCGTATCCCAGGTGTTCCACCCCCGCGCCAGCCGCTTTTGTACAGAACGGTATTCGCCCATGCAAGCCTCTTTCCGCCGGCCCGGCATATTGATCTAAGAGCCGGCATCTGCTCTTCAGCATACCAGTGGGGGTGATTTTTGTCGCTCACCTGCGCGCGGTAGGTGGTGGGCGGCGTCATACAATGAGTCGTATCGCGCGGGGGAGGCGGCGCGAATCGACGGCGGCCAGGCAGGGCGCGAAGAGGGAAGGGGGAAGAAGATGGAGGGTAGGAAGCGCGGGCGGGGCGGCCTGCGGTGGGTGGTGTTGGCGCTGCTCCTGTTGGGTCTGGCGTCGGTTGTCTGGATCGGTTTGGGCGGATCCCATTCGCTCGTGAGGCGGGTCGGGCCGGGCGCGGCGTCAACGACTGCCACCCGCCTCGCGGGAGCGACGCTCGACCCCGAGGCGGGCGCGGCCCTGGCCGGGCCGTACCTGGGCCGATCCCGCGAGGAGATTCTGGCGGAACTGGCACGCAAGCAGATGCGTGTGACAGACACCTTGTCTTCACACGCGGTTTTTCCCATCGGTACGGCCGGCGCCTGGGGGGAGTGGATGGTGGAGAATGTCGCGGGCAACGAGGTCATGCAGCAGGCCGAGATCGTGATCGGCGACCGTTGCGTCGCCCGCTCGGCCGCGCTGATGCCGGGGCAACACGTGACCGCGATCCGCCTGTTGTCCGACGTCGCGCCCGGCACACACGAAGCGTACGCCTTTCTCAATTATTTTGCGGCCGACACACATACCTATATCAGCAAGACGGGGTTTCGGATCCACGTAACCGTCGGCGGCGCGGAGCAGGCCCCAACCAACCCGTGAAGGAGGGACAGCGAGCATGGTACATCCCAAAAGCTGGCGCGCCGCGTGGGCGGGCGCCGCAGCGATTCTTTTTCTTGCCTCTGTGCACCCGGTATATGCTAGCCAGGAAGCCACCGGGACCGGCGTTTTGCAATGCCCGGTGGCGATCGAGGGGGAAATCGTCCCCCTGACCTTGTCGATCACCCACCCTGTGGCGGTCACCTGGACGATTGACCCGAATGCCGCCCAACCGTTTGCCGCCCCGGATTTTTGCATTCAGAACAACAGCAAGGCGCGGGTGCGTGTCACCGTACAATCCCTGGCGGCGGTCGAGCAACCCGTGCTCGACGACCCGGCGGAGGTGTTGCTGCAGGACGTCGCGCCCGACGCGTATGAGTGGTCGGCACTCAATGCGGCGGACTCCATGCGCTA
>CAYZME010000028.1:0-11882 GCA_964479435.1 uncultured Oscillospiraceae bacterium | reverse complement strand
CGGCTGGGATACAGGGGCGTGTGAAGATACGCTGTATGCCGTCGAGATCGAGGACAATTTGCTGGGCAAACTGGCGGCGTCGGGCGCAGGCGACATGGGCCTGACCGCTTGTCACGGATTGGCGATTTCGCAGTCATTTGCCGCGGCCCATACATTGATTCTGGCTTTTGCCATCGATTGATCAAAGGGGGATGGGTATGAAAAATTTCAAACATCTGGCGATGCTCCTCAGCCTGACGGCGGCGCTGGGGATGTCGCTTCCGGCCGGGCCGGCCGCCGCGGCCACCGACAGCGCGAGCGGGCAGATCGACCCGATTCCGATTCAGATTCACGGCCAGGCAGAAGCGCTGACGCTGTCGATCACGCACCCGGTCGTCGTGGAATGGACCATCGATGTCAATCTGGCCACACCCTTTGTCGCGCCCGCGCTGCAGGTCACCAACCACACCCGCTGTCCGGTCTCGGTAGCGGTGCACAGCCTGACACGCGGGGCAGGCGGGACGATGCCGTTTGCCGATGTGTTGCCCGACCATTTCCCGAGCTGGGAAGCGTTGGATCGCCTGGATTCGGCCGCGTATCTGGCGTTGGGTGTGCAAGCGGTCTGTGCGCCAGAGCCGTCCGGCGACGGATGGGCGGCGGGATTCGCGACGGGCATCCGCTGGGCCGCGCAAACCGGCGATTTTTGTTGCGGAAATCTGCCCGCGGACGCGACCGGCCTTTTGGCCTTCCATGCCCGCCATGGGCTGGCTTTTGACACCGGTTACACCGCCAACCACCAGCTGGTCTTTTTGTTCACGCTGGTCTGATCACAGGATAGAGGGGGGCCGGATATGAAAGTCGCGGGCAAGCTGCGAGGGGCGCGATCGATGTGGATCCTGGCGGCGATGGTTTGTTGGCTCGGGCCGATGTGCGGTTTGCCGTTGGCGGCGGCCCCCGTGACAACGGTACGCCCGGCGCGCGTTTGCGCGGCGCCGGCGTACACCTTTGCGATCTTTGAAAATGGACGCGTGCTCGCTTGGGGATTGAATGACAGCGGCCAACTCGGCATGGGGGATACAGAAACGCGCCGAACCCCGGAATGGATCCCCGATCTGGCCGGGGTGACGGAAATCGCCTGTTACGGCGACACCGTCTTTGCCCTCCGCGCGGACGGTCAGGTCCTGGCCTGGGGAGACAACGCGGGCGGTATCATCTGCCAGAACCCGGCCGGGGATGTGCTGGCGCCGCTCCCGTTCCCGATGCCGGGCCCGGTCCGTTCGCTGGTTTCATCCGGCGAGCACGTGTTGGCCGTGCTGGCCGACGGCCGAATGGCGGTCTGGGGGCACAATACGGACGGGCAGTTGGGGCAGGGGTATCCGGGCGAGACAACGGCTACACCCGCCCTGATCCCCGGCATCGCTGACGCTGTCGCGGCGGCGGCCACCCGGGACTCGTCATTTGCCCTGATGGCGGATGGCACCGTCTGGTCCTGGGGAAAGAACAGCAATGGCGAGCTGGGGCGGACGGGCGCCGGCAGCGGCGCGAACTATCTGGTTCCGTGCCCGATCCCCTCCTTGACCGGGGTCACCCTTATACGCGGCGGACAGCAACACATGCTGGCGGTCGGCGTGGACCCGCAGGGTAAAACCACACTCTACGGGTGGGGCTGCAACCATCAAGGACAGGTGGGGGCGCAAGTTGAAGGGGGCAGCCGCGCGGTGACGACCCCCGCGGTCGTCGCGATTCCTGCCCGCCCGATCTCGCTCGCGGCGGCCGGCAACGCGTCGATGGTGGTGACGGACGATGGAAACGTATATGTATGGGGCGGCAACGCCGGGAATGTTCTGGGTACCGGGGATCCGGTCGCGACCACCCTGCGCGCGCCCGCGCTGCACCCGGTATTGACGGAAGTGGCCGCCGGTGAATTGACCCTGCAAACCGGCTTTGCGATTCAGGCCGACGGGGGCATCTGCGGCTGGGGTGAGAACCTTACGTACCAACTGGGGCTGGGGGACACGTTGGCGCGCTTGATGCCGGATCTGGTGTTGGAAGGGTTCATTTATGACACGACGTCGGCGACCGGCAGCGGCCACGTCCAATCCGCGCTGCGGATTGTGGGTGCGGCTTCGCCCTTGACCATCACGGTCACGCACCCGCTGACGCTTGCCTGGAGCATCGATCCCAATCGGACAGAACCCTTTCTGGCGCCGCCTTTCGCCGTGGAGAACCACTCGCATTGCGCACTGCGGGTTTCAATTGGAGGATGGGCGCAGGACGAGTGTGAAGCGGCATCTTGGGAAGATGTGTTACCCGATCATTTCCCCGATTGGTCGGTGATCCCGGCATGTGAGGCCGAAAGCAAAATTGCCATCGGCCTCCGGCCGGTCGCGGCGCCGGGTTGGGAACCAGCCGTACCGCACGCGACTTGCTGGTCGGCACAGCCGGGGGAGGCGGTATGCGGCACGCTGCAAGCCGATGCCAGCGGCGTGTTCGCATGGGATGTACGCCATGGGCTGGCGGTGACGCGGGCCTGGGGCGCGCGCCATACGCTGGTTTTGATGTTTCAACTGAACTGAATGACAAAAGGGGCACCGGGAAACAGGGGCCGGGAGCGGTTAGAAAATGACGACGACGGATCGACCCGGAATTAGATTTGACACAGCGCCAAGCCTGTAATAAGATAATCGGGCTTGGGGCTATAGCGCAGCTGGGAGCGCACAACACTGGCAGTGTTGGGGTCACGGGTTCGAGCCCCGTTAGCTCCACCAAGTGACGAAACCTGTCGACAAAGCAGAAATCGCTTTATCGGCAGGTTTCGTTATAATAATATCAAAAATAATATCTATAAAATATTTTATTAATTAATATTTTTAATATCTCATTAAACTCGATTTCCGTCTGCGCCTATTGTCCAGCTTTTTTCTTCGCTTCTTCACAGAACTTGTTGAGCAAATCGGAGTTAAGTTTGCTTTCGACATGGGTGGTTTTTTGAGATCTGGCTTCGTATTCCACGACTTCTGCCGAGTACGCCTGTGACCTGACCCCAAGTAGCATACAATTTCGAAAGTTAGCTTTCTGGTGATAAAATCAAATCACGAGAGGAGCCGACTATGAAACACAGACACACTGAGGAACAAATCATCGGGATTCTGAAAGCCCACGAAAAGGCATGACTGTCGCGGACATCTGCCGCAAGAACACTATCTCAGAGCAGACATTTTATCGTTGGAAGAGCAAATTCGGAGGAATGGAGATCAGAAATGAGTGGTGTAACAGGCTGGCCGGAGTATCCTGCGATAAAGATAGCCATCGAAGAATATCTCGTGAATACCGTTCAGAAGATCCGCGGAAGCTATTGGCTCGAAGCGGGTATTGATTATGTGAGTGTCAGAGTTGGTGACAGCGAAGCACTCGTTATAGGGCTGCCGCCCGTTTCCGATTTTCAGGTGGAATTGGGCGAAGACGCTGATCGTCTCTTAATGCCGGCCGTCTGACTAGCTCGCGCACAAACTGTAGTTGATGAAACCGCCTTCGGGCGGTTTTTTCATGAACTCGCGGTTCCGGCCGCGACACCAACCGGACGCCCAACGCGGGCCGAGGCCGCAATATCAAGGGGAAGGTGAGGGAATGTAACGGAACTTGATCGCCGAGATGGCTGGGAACCAAATTTTTGAAAAAAACTCGCTCGATTTCTCGATCTTGGTTGCCGACGAGTCAGAAAGTGTTTATACGAAACGCCATACCTTATCAGCGAACACAACATACAAAGAGTGACTGGACGGGCTGCCGCTTGAGAAGCACGCGGCATATGATGTGGCGCGGAAGTCGGCGAGGAACCTGTTGAACGATCGGCAGCAATTGCAACGGTATCGGGACTCGGGCGTTGCGGGTCTGCCGCGAAGTTTGAAGGAGTTCCAGAGTTTCAAATACTCGGACCGCGAACGTTATCGTGAACTTCGGCATGAATACCAGCAGGCAACTCGTGCTATCATAAAGTATCCTTATGACGGGCGCAGCTTGCCACCGACGGTTGATACACACAATCCCGTCGCCGACCTGGTCGCGAACGACAAGGAGAAGCAGAGGCGCTATTACGACGGAGGGGCTAGGCGAGGATGGATATTGACATGAACGATCAGGGGCACCCGAAGTAGCATCCGAACGGAACGCACGCGCATGATTTCACCAGGGAAGCTGATCGGCTCGAGTCTCGTGAACTGCGAGAATTGGCGGACCACGAACGGAAGGAGGGCGATGACATACTATGACGCGGCAAGATTTGCGAGCCAACATACTGTCCCTGAATTCAGATATCGAGTTTAAGGTCTTGGATGAGGTGTGCGACATCATGCCCGTACGGCGGGATGCCCTGCATTTGCTCGCGGGCACCTATGGCGATCACCTTTTTTCTGACGTCGACGAGTTGCTTTCGGCGCCTGTTTTCAACGGAAAATCGATCGCTGATCTATTCGATGTGATCGACTGGGATTTTGTGTACCAACCGACCAGCGCCTGATCCCAGGTTCGACATAACCCAGGTGATGAAACCGCCTCCGGGCGGTTTTTTCATATATTCGCGGTTCCGGCCGCGACACCAACCGGACACCCAACGCAGGCTAAGGCCGCGATAACAAAGCGAAGGTGAGTGAAAAAGCACTTACAAAAGAAGCATGGATCGCACTGGGCATGGCGACTGAAATGGTCGACAAAGTTGTGGCAACGCACAGAGGACATAAAGGGAATCGACTTCATCAAGTGCCCCGAAAAAACAAAATGGATTTTTGGTGAAGAGGCAGATAGAGCGGTAATTGGAATATATTTAAAAGGCGGAGAGAATCCGATGTTGACTACCGACGCCATCATACATTACTAGAAACGAGGTGTTCATGTTGACCCCGGAGAACCGACCCCTTGAAAAACTGTACGCTCTGTCGGAACAGAAGAAGGAAGCCCTTATCAAATTGCCAGATGGCACACTTCTCCGTGTGTCCATTCGAGATATAGACTTTGGCGGCGATGAAGCTCGTGCGGCTGTTGTGCGGGTTAAGCAATTTCTGGGTGGGGATCCTGTGTTTGACACTTCCTCGCTGATGGAGATCCCTGAGGACGACATCGAAGCGGTAACCGCTGTTTAGTTGCAGACCATGCCAAGTATACAAGGCTACGCCCCTTCACAGACTGCAAGCGAGTTTTCAAGACGCAAGATCAGAACGCCTATTACAGACTCTTTGACAGGCGGAATCAAAAACTCCGATACCAAAATTGACACGCCGGTTGCCGCGCGTACGAATGATGCTGGCGGCGCAAATGATAGGAGTCTCAATCAGGCAAGGGCGGCCTTTTTGCGTGGAGAGGAAATTGTTTAACGGTGCTTGGATAGCGTGATTATGTCACTTACGTGGGCGGCCGCTTTCTCTATAATCTGGTTGAAATAAAACGATTGCGCTCGAGAGGAGAATGCACATGAGCAAGAACGTATATGAACTGACAGCCGCCAATTTCGACCAGGAAGTACTCCAGAGTGATCAACCGGTATTGATCGATTTCTGGGCTTCGTGGTGCATGCCCTGCCGCATGGTCGCGCCGACGATCGAGGCCCTTGCCGATGAATATGTGGGCAAGGCGAAAATATGTAAAGTCAACGTCGACGATCAACCGGACCTGGCGGGAAAATTTGGCATCATGAGCATTCCCACCGTGATCGTGATCAAAGACGGCAAGATTACATCTAAGAGCGTAGGCGCGCAATCGAAACAAGCGTATGCCGATATGTTGACACGTTGACCGCGAACCAGAACCGGGTATTCAGCCGAACGGAACCTGCATGTCCGTTCGGCTTTTTTCCGGAATTTGCATGGATCTCATACACATCAATCGCGAGGATCGGCGACACGGCCGAAACAGGGAGGAGCAAGACATGCGCAAAGTATTGATCGTTGGAGGAGTAGCCGGAGGCGCGAGCGCGGCCGCGCGGCTGCGCAGGCTGGATGAAGAGGCGGAGATCATCCTGTTTGAGCGCGGGGAGCATATTTCCTATGCCAACTGCGGCTTGCCTTACTATATCGGTGACGTCATCAAGCAAGAGGAACAGCTGCTGGTGCAAACGCCCGAGGCCATGCGCGCGCGCTTCCGGATCGATGTCCGCGTCAACAGCGAAGTGGTCGCGATCGATCGCGCCAACAAAAAAGTGCATGTCCGTGAAACCGTCAGCGGTCTGGAATACGACGAAACCTATGACAAGCTGATCCTCTCGCCCGGCGCGCGTCCTTTTGTGCCGCGCATCGAAGGGCGCGATTTGCCGGGGGTTCACACGCTGCGCACCGTCCCCGACACCGTGCGGATTCGCCGCCTGGTAGACAGTGGCCAGGTGCGGCGCGCCGTGGTGGTCGGCGGCGGCTTTATCGGCATCGAAATGGCGGAAAACCTGCGTGAGCGCGGCATCCCCGTCGTTCTCGTCGAGGCGATGGACCAGGTGATGGCGCCCTTCGACCCGGAGATGGCGACCTTGCTGCAATCCAGCCTCAGCCAAAACGGCATCCGCCTGATGCTCGGATCGTCCATCACGGGCGTCCGCCAGGTCGCGGACGGGTTGGAAGTGCTGCTCGACAAAGGTGAGCCGGTCCCGGCCGACCTGGTGGTGCTGAGCATCGGCGTGCGCCCCGAAAGCGATCTGGCGCGCGACAGCGGGTTGGAAATCGGCGAGCGGGGCGGCATTCGCGTCGACGACCGCCAAAGGACGTCTGACCCGGACATTTACGCGGTCGGCGACGCCGTCGAGACGGTGGACCTGATGACCGGCAAACCCACGTTGCTGCCGCTCGCGGGTCCGGCCAACCGCCAGGGCCGCATCGCGGCCGACAACATCGCCGGGCTGGACGTCCCCTTTGACGGGGTCATCGGGTCTTGCGTGATCAAAATCTTTGATCTGACGGCAGCTTCGACCGGCTACAACGAAAAAAATCTACACCGCGCCGGGATCGCGTATGAGAAGACCTATATCCATCCCCTGTCTCACGCGGGGTATTACCCCGGCGGGCAGCAGATGACCCTCAAAATGCTGTACTCGCCCGAGACACGCAAAGTCCTGGGCGCGCAGGCGATCGGCGTCGACGGCATCGACAAACGCATCGACGTGATCGCGACCGCGATCAAGCTGGGGGCTACTGTAGACCAGCTCCAACACCTCGAGCTGTGTTACGCGCCGCCTTATTCGTCCGCCAAAGACCCGGTCAACATGGCGGGGTTCACCGCTGTCAATCAGCTGGACGGGCTGACGCGCGTCAAGCATTGGCACGATGTCCAGACGATGGATCGCGAGCAGGAATTGCTGTTGGACGTGCGCACGGCTGAGGAATTTGAGCTGGGCGCGCTGGAAGGCGCCATCAACATCCCAGTCGACGAGTTGCGCGACCGACTCGGCGAATTGCCGCGCGATCGGGACATCCTCATCTACTGCCGCGTCGGCTTGCGGGGCTATGTCGCGGAACGGATCTTGCGCCAATACGGATTCGGCCGTGTGGCCAATCTCAGCGGGGGTTACTTGCTCTACCAGATGATCCACGAGCCCGATCGCGTACCGCTGGCCGAGGGCGAGGTGTATTGCCGCACCGATGTCCCCCTGCCCGACGGCGTCGACTGCCACGGGTATGTGACGGTGGTCGGGGACGGCGCCGAAGTGGTCGTCCAGCGGAGCGCGCCCGAACCGGCGACGACCCAATCGCGCCCGGTGGCGACCCGCACGGTCGACGCCAGCGGCTTGCAGTGCCCGGGCCCGATTTTGAAAGTCAATCAGGAGATCAAAGCCCTGACCCCGGGCGACGTGCTGGAAATCGCCTCGACCGATCCGGCATTTGGCAAAGACATTCAGGCCTGGTGTGCCAAAACCCATAACGAATTGCTATGGAAAGAGAAGGAAGGGTATACCGAGCGTTATTGGATCCGCAAAGGCTACCTCAAAGCGCCCGAAACCATCGGTTTGGGCACACAGACCGCCACCCCCGGCGGCGAAACGTCCCACGACAAGACGATGGTCGTCTTTAGCGGGGATCTGGACCGGGCGATCGCGACCTTTATCATCGCCAACGGCGCCGCGGCGATGGGGCGCAAAGTGACCTTGTTCTTCACCTTCTGGGGGCTCAATATTTTGCGCAAACCGGAAAAGGTGCGGGTCAAAAAGGATTTCGTCTCGCGTATGTTTGGCGCCATGATGCCGCGCGGTTCCAAAAAGCTCGCGCTCTCCAAACTCAGTATGGGCGGGGCGGGCACCGGTATGATGCGCGCGGTGATGAAAAAGAAAAACATCCATTCCCTCGAGGAACTGATCGAGACCGCGCTGGCCAACGGCGTGCGGCTGGTGGCCTGCACCATGTCGATGGACGTGATGGGCATCCAGCCGGAGGAGCTGATCGACGGGGTCGATTTTGGCGGGGTCGTCAGCATGCTGAGCACGGCGGAAGAAGGGGACACCCTGTTGTTCATCTAAGGCCGCGCCACCCTTCCCGGGCGATCCAGAGTAAAAACAAACGGCTGATGGCAACCCGCGTGGTTGTCGTCAGCCGTTTTGAATGGTTGAAAGAATTAACGTTCTACCCGATCCCGGGCTCTGCCTCCGGCCGCCAGCGCAAGACCGGCTTGCGGGCGGCTGTGACCTCGTCGATGCGCCGGACCGGCGTGTGACGCGGCGCCTCGCGCAGGCTGGCCGGGTCGGCATCGGCTTCGTCCGCGACGGCGAACATCGCCGCGACAAACTGATCCAGCGTCTCCACCGCTTCTGTTTCGGTGGGCTCGATCATCATGGCTTCGGGTACGATCAACGGGAAATAGACCGTCGGCGGATGAACGCCATAATCCAGCAAACGCTTGGCAAAATCCAGCGTCGAGCCGGCGGCGGGCGGAGCCCCGTCGGCGCCGCGCTGCCCGGCTAGGACAAATTCGTGCATACACACGCGGTCATGCGCCACGCGGAAACGCGCTCCCAGCCGGGTGCGCAGATAATTGGCGTTGAGCACGGCGGCCTGACTGGCCTGCAACAACCCTGCGGCGCCCATCGAGAGGATATAGGCATACGCGCGCACCAACACGCCAAAGTTGCCGTCAAAATCACGCACGCGGCCGATCGATCGCGCGCCCGGCGAGCGGCGCCGATAGCAGGCTTCGCCCGTCTCACTCACTTCACGGCGGACGACCGGATGGGGCAAAAAGGGCGCGAGCGCGGCGACGACCCCGACCGGGCCGGCGCCGGGACCCCCGCCGCCATGCGGCGTGGAAAAGGTCTTGTGCAGGTTCAAATGCACCATGTCAAACCCCATGTTGCCGGGGCGTACCACGCCGAGAATGGCATTGAGATTGGCCCCGTCGTAGTACAGCAAACCGCCGGCGTCGTGGACCAGCTCGGCGATTGCGCAAATCTGGTGCTCAAACAGCCCGAGGGTATTGGGGTTGGTCAACATCAATCCCGCGATCCGCTCCCGGTCGGGTCCGCCCGTGACCGCGCGCAACGAATCCAGGTCGACGGTGCCGTCCGGGGCCGATGGAATCTGCACCACCCGGTATCCGGCGACCGCCGCGCTGGCCGGATTGGTCCCGTGGGCGGAATCCGGTACCAGAATCAGGTCGCGGCCGGATTCCCCGCGGCTCTGGTGCCAGGCGCGCAAAATGAGCATACAGGTCAGCTCCCCATGCGCCCCGGCGGCCGGCGCCAGCGAAAACGCGTCCATCCCGGTGATTTCGGCCAGCATCTCCTGCAGCTCGCACATCAAGGCCAGCGCCCCTTGCGCCTCATCGTCGGGCACCGCCGGGTGCAGATCGGCAAACCCCGGCAGCCGCGCCAGCACTTCGTTGATGCGGGGGTTGTGCTTCATCGTGCACGAGCCCAACGGATAAAAACCGTCATCCACACCAAAATTGAGCCGCGACAGCGCGGTATAGTGGCGGATGACATCGATTTCCGCCACTTCCGGCAAAGCCGGCGGCGTTTGCCGCAACAGATTGGAGGGCAACTCATCATGGGCCGGTGTGTCGCGATGGGCGTCCGCCGCGATGCGGACGCCCGGTCGGCCGGGGCGTGAGCGCTCGAACAAAAGCGGAACGGCTGGCTTCATATCGCACCTCCCGGGGCGGTCAGAGCTTGGACAAAGCGCGCAATTTGCTCTTCCGTATTCTTTTCGGTCGCGCAAAACAGCATGGCATCGCGCGGCAAGCCCGGGCAATCGCCGGGCGCCAACCGCGCCAGATCGTAGCCGGGCAAAAACCCGGCCGCGCGCCATTTGCGCCGCAATTCATCGCCCGCGACACGTGGGCGCAGGGCAAATTCGCGAAACCAGGGTTGTTCGCCGACGGGCTCGAACAGACCGGTCGACAACAGACCTTGCCGCAACGCCCGCGCGTTGCGCATCGCCGCCGCCGCGGCGTCGCGCAGCCCCGCGGGGCCCATAAGCGCCATATAGATGGCCGCGCGCAGGGCATACAGGGAATGATTGCTGCAAATATTGGAAGTGGCTTTGTCTCGGCGGATGTGCTGCTCACGCGCTTGCAGCGTCAGCACAAACGCGCGTTTGCCGTCGACGTCCCGGGATTGCCCGACGATACGCCCGGGCAACCGGCGGGTCAGTTTATCCCGCGTGGTCATAAAGCCAAAATAAGGGCCGCCGAACGACAACCCGCCGCCCAGACCCTGCCCGCTGCCGGCGGCAATGTCCACCCCGGACTCCCCCGGGGTGGACAAGACAGCCAGAGAAAGCGCGTCCATAATGCATTGAATACTCAGCGCGCCGGCTGAGGCGGCGGCCGCGGAAAAAGCCGCCATATCTTCCACCACCCCGAGGAAGTTTGGACTCTGTACGACGACGGCCGCCCAGCCGCCGTCCGGCGGGGAGGCGAGGAGGGCGGCGGCGGTTTTGTGGTCGGTGGCCAGCCCGCGCATCGGCAGCCAGTGCAGGGTTGCCCCGGCCGCCTCGAGCAGGGGGCGAATGGCCGCCGCCACACCCGGATGCAGAGCGGCCGACAACAGAATGTGCCGCGAACGGGTCTGTGCCATGGCCATGCGAACGGCTTCGGAGACCGCGGACGCGCCGTCATAAACCGACGCGTTGGCGACATCCATGCCCGTCCACTCGCAGATCAGCGTCTGGTATTCAAACAAGGCCTGCAAAGTCCCCTGACTGATCTCAGGCTGGTAGGGGGTGTACGCGGTGAAAAACTCCTGGCGGGAGGCCAGCGCGTCCACCGCCGCGGGGATAAACGAATCATAGACACCCGCGCCCAGAAACGGCGCGGCCGCGGCCGTGCCGGTATTGCGCTGCGACATCGCGGTCAGGTGCCGGGTGAGCTGCCATTCGGTCATCCCGGCGCCCAGGTCCAGCGGGCGCCCCAGGCGGACGGGCGCAGGTATGTCGGCGAATAAAGCCTCGACATCCGGCAGGCCGATTTGCGCCAGCATCTGCCGGATGTCGTCCGGCGTATGTGGTATATACGGGGGCATACTCAACCCTCCAGGCAAAACGCGCGGTATGCCGCCGCGTCGAGGTAAGAGGCGGTATGCACCGCTTCATCGAAAGCCACTTTGGCGATCCAGCTGCCGTATGGATCCGCATTGATGGCGTCCGGCGCGGATTCCAGATCCGTGTTGACCTCGCGAACGGTGCCGGCTTGCGGCATAAAAGCTTCCGATACCGCCTTGACCGATTCCAGACTGGCCAACGCGTCGCCCGCGTCCAAATGGGTGCCGGCGTCGGGTAATTCCACGAAGACCACATCGCCCAACAGGTCCTGCGCGTGGTCGGTGATCCCGATGACGGCGACATCTCCTTCTATACGGATCCATTCATGTTCTTTGGTATAGAGCAGTTCAGTCGGTACGTTCATGCTTCTTTCCTCTTTCTCTTGTAAAAAAATCGCGAGCGCAC
>CAYZME010000027.1:0-23729 GCA_964479435.1 uncultured Oscillospiraceae bacterium | reverse complement strand
CAGATAGCTTTGGGTGAACGCTGGTATTTGAAGAATGCTGAGACTGACAAGGGATATGAAACGATTCTCTTTCGGCCAGAGCCATACTTCTATCCAATTGATGTTGGTCATCCATATCTGGTATTTTGTACATCGAACGATGGATTTGGTAATGGGTATGTGTACTGGGCTCAACCATATGGTTATTTCGATATTAGTAATATTAAACCAACTGACAGTGAAATTGACGCAATGACGGCAAACAAGGACGAACTCTATGTTATTGATTACGCTGATGCTTTGAAGAATTTTACGCAAAGGAAGGAATCTGTTAGTGGCAAATCTGATTTTCTGTCTTACTTTGCTAAATATGAAAATGTGTCTTTATCGTAGTAACAAGTAGTGCAGATGAAAAACGTGCCGTTACGGATATTGACACCAGGCGGCCGGTTTCTTGTTGTCACATAATACAGCTCCAATCACTTCTTCTTCGGAAGTGGTATCTCTTTACCTCCGCTCGGCGGTAACGGGTGCTGTTCGAATTTTTTCGCACTTTGTTCCCACCTGGTGGTTGGTCGTGGGTCGTCAACACAATTTCGGACAATCGGTCATGCTACACAAGGTAGCTGCTGATCCAGCCACCGGTTGAGGAGCTGGATCGGGCTTAGGTACCCGAGTCGTTTCTGCTTTCGCTGCCGTTTGTAGTAGATCTCGATGTATTCAAACACCCGCTGACGGGCCGATTCCCGCGTCGGGTGGAAGTGCCAGTGGATGATCTCCTTTTTCAAGATCGAGAAGAAGCTCTCGCTCCATGCGTTGTCTCCGGGCTTTCCCACACGCGAGAGGCTCTGCTTCCAGCCCAGCCGTTCTACAAGTTCCTTCACAGCCTTCGCTGTATACTGGCTGCCCCAGTCGTTGTGCAAGATCGCCCCTTCCGGGATCGGCCAGCGCCCATATGCGGCCCGGATGGTATTGAGTACCAGTTCCTTGGTTATCCGCACTTAACGCGGAGAGGAAGGTTTCTCGCCTGCTAATTATAATGATGTAAGCAGACGTTGACAAATAGATCGGGTCGAGGTAATATGTATATTGCACAGAGAATTTTAAAAAAAATTCATAAAGAAGGGCAAAATGAACAAAAGCGTGTGTAAAACATCAGTCGTTGTTGTCCGCATGTTACCGGTGGCAGGAGTGGCAGCCATTCGGTTATTCGGTAGGGGGAGGGGATAAAAATGCGTAATAGAAAGAAATGGATCTCTGTTTTGGCAACAGTTATCGTAGTGGCTCTGATCGGAGTAGCGGGTGTGATGATTGCAAAACGCGCAACCCATGATCAACCGATCGGGAACGGCGGCATTCCTGAAGATGAGCGGATTCATGTCAAAGTGAATAAAAGCTTCAGCTCTTGGGAAGGGATCACGGCCGACAGTGATTTCATTGTTGTAGCTTCCGTGGGTGAGCTGAAGGAAGTTGCCACGGTTGAGCAGGGAGATGGATGGTATTTCCCGATCACGGAGTTGACGGTTCTGGACTCACTAAAAGGGAATTTGCCAGAGGGTGCCAATATTGATCTCCTGCAGACGCGCTATGTCGCCGAAGATCCGCCGGTTCAGGAGGGGGAAACCGTTCTGCTGTTTCTCAAAAAATTCAGCGGTCCGCAGACCGATGATCCCAACACATACGTGTGCAACGGATTGTATGGCGGGCATTACAAGATTCAGGGGGAGCGTGTTGTGGAATCGTATATCCGCGACGGGGATCCGGGCAACTCAATGGTCAAAGATGGGAAGCTGTGGGGGGTTGAGCCAAAGCTAAGCGCCGTGACAAGCACCGTTGAAAGTCTTGTCGCTGCCGATTGAATTTTTGCCATCATTCGCAATAATCTCTGTGCCTCCCCGATTGGACGAACCCGATCGGGGAGTTTTCTGCTACGGTATGGGCACAGATCCATCGCCGCGGACATGCTCGATTCCCCATCAGACCCGGTGCGATTTTGCTCCCAAATGAAAAAGGGAACCATGGGCGCCTGATTCATGTCCAAGAAATGAGAGGGCTTTGCGAAATACGCAAAACCGGACAGGAGGCAAATATGCGTAAACAACGAATGCTCGGGGTGGTAGGGCTGTTGGTATTGGCATTACTTTTTACGGGCTGTGCTCAGTCCGCGAGCAGCCCGGGCCTAAAAGACATGAACACCATGCTCTCGACACGCGAAGCGAGTGGCCGCCCCCCGGAAGACGCCTCGCCACAGGAGCAAGATGAATTTGCGCGCAAGCAGATCCGCAGTGCGCAAATCGATGCCGAAGCGGAGGATGTAGAAGCCGCGTACGAGGATATCCTCCGGTTTGCACGCTCGTTCAACGGATATGAAAGCGGGCATACTTTGAACCACGGAAAGGAACAGACCTGGCTGACCGCGGTGGTGCGTATCACCCCCGAACATCTGGATGAACTGCTGGCTTACATAGGTGAAGTGGCCAGGATTCGCAGTTCCGGGTTGACCACCGAGGATGTGACTGAAGCGTACTTTGATACCCAAACGCGCCTGCGCACGATGGAAGCCTCCCTCGACACATATTACGGCTTCCTGGCGGCAGCAAAGAACCTGGATGAATCGCTCGCGGTCCAAGAACGGATCAACGATCTAACCGCCGAAATCGAGTCGTTCAAGGGGAGAATCCGTCTTTGGGATTCATTGCTGGATGAAGCCACTGTCAGCATCCGTCTGTATGAGACCGGTGGTTCGATCGCGGCCCGCACAGACATCGATTGGCGCGCTTTGAGTTGGGCGGACATGGGTTATCTCATTCGCTCGGGTTTGACCCGCGTCGGCAACGTGATCGTGGGCGGGCTGCAGTGGCTGGCCATCGTAATTGTGGCGGGCTCCCCGGTGTGGGTCGTCGGCGGTGTCCTGTGGCTGGTTTTGCACCGCCGCGCCAAAAAGCGTAAACAGAACCGCGCATCGGCGCCGGTCCCGATGGCGACGCACGGACCCGCGGTTGACGTGCCCCCTGGCGAAGAGCATCGCGACTAGGCGCTCATTGCCAAGGTCTGGGGCGGATGCCGATCCCGTCCAGGCGGCGTTTGGCCTCTGCGAAAACCTCCGCCGGCAAAGTGCCGCGCGCCGCCGCTTCCAGATTGGAGCGCATGTGCGCGGGGTTGCGGGTTCCCAACAATCCAAAAGCGATACCGGGGGCACTCAAGCCAAACCGGATGAGAAACTGGGTCATACTTTCGTTGGGGGCTAATAGATCCGCCAATCCCGCGCGCGCGGCGAAGGTCTCGTGGGCAGACGTGTATTTTTTGATCCAACCGCGTGCGATGACCGCTTTGCCGGTGCGGGCGACGGCGGCGATGGCTTCTTCATTGTCACGTGTCCCGGCTCCGTAAACCACTTGCACCGAGGCGAACGGCTCCAGCGATCCAAAAAGACGCATGCTGCGGAACCCGTGCTCAGCCGGGTACAAAGGGTCGTCGGGGCCGCCATTTTTGAAGGAAAGACCCAGGTGGCGCACTTTTCCCGCGGCGCGGACATCGAGCATCGTTTGGACGATCTCTCCGTGTGGGCCGTCGGGAAAAGCGTCGGATTGTTGCATATGCAGTTGCCACAGGTCGAGGGCGTCGATCCGGAGGCGGCGCAGGCTGTTGTCGATATTGGCCAGTAAAGTCGCGCGGTCAAAGCGATGTGGGTGCGTCTCGTATGGCCCGGTACAGCCACATTTGGTCGTCAACAGCAGCCGGTCGCGCCGCCCTGGCAGGATGCGTCCCAACAGTTCTTCGCTGCCGGGATAACAGGGAGCGGTGTCGACCCAGGTGACACCACCGTCGATCGCCATGTCCAACAACCGCTGTGCCTCTTTTACAGCCAGTTGTCCAATCTCCATCGTGCCCCAGCCGATCGGCGAACCGGTCAGCCCGGTGGAACCAAAATTTCGTCTTTCCATGCTTGCATCTCCTTTGTTCTCTGGAATGGATCAACCGTGCGGGTGTTTGCGGTCGAATGACCGTACCGGGTAAGAAGACGGTTTCAATCACCGCCCCGGGAACTACAGTGTATACTAAAAGAAAAGAAGGGAAGGACGAACGGTTTCATGTCAAAAAATATCATCATGATCTTGACCGACCAGATGCACAAATACGCCATGGGCTCCCTGCGCCCCCATATCCACACCCCACGATTGGATCAATTGGCCCGGGAAGGGGTGATGTTTACCGATTGTTATTCAAACAATCCTGTCTGTGGACCTTTCCGCATCAATCTGTTTACCGGACAGCACTCCCGGTCGACCGGTATGTATCACAATGGCGACCCGCTGCCGGCGGTCGAGTGTATGGCGGATACATTCAACAACAACGGGTACGAAACCAGTTTTGTCGGCAAGTGGCACGTCGGCGGCGAAGGCAACCGGCCGATCCCGCAAGCGTTGCGTGGCGGGTTCCGGCATTTTATCGGCTACCAGTGTTACAACGGATTCTGGGATCAGGTGTGCTTTTACGATGAAGCCGACCGCGAAATCCGGTTCGATCGCCACAGAACGGAAGTGACCACCGATTTGGGGGTCGAGCGCTTACGGATGCTGGCCGCGACACAGCGACCATTCTTGCATGTGGTCTTTTATCAGGCCCCACATTACCCGGAACAGCCGCTGGATGCCTTTGCGGACTTGTATCGCGGGCGGGAAATGCCGTTGCCGCCCAATTACCGCGAAACCGAGCCCTACACGCCGACGTTCAGCCCACCCAGCCCCCGACCTTTTGAAAACGACCCCGACTACCGGCGGTATGGCGGCAATATGCAGGAGTATTTGCGCCTATACAATGCCATGGTGAGCCAAATTGACGCGGGCGTCGGGCGTCTGCTCGATGAACTGGACACCCTTGGCCTGGCGGACGATACGCTGGTGCTCTTTTCATCCGACCACGGCGACATGCAAGGCAGCCATGGGCGAACCAATAAGACCCTGCCCTATGAGGAGTCATGCGGCATTCCTCTGATCGTACGCATGCCGGGTGGCGCGCGGGATGTCCGGGTGGATACGCCGGTTTCGGCGATTGATTTTTATCCGACCGCCGTGGATTTTGCCGGCGCGCATACTTCGCACCAAGAGCAGTGGGAAGGGGAGTCCTTGATGTCATGGCTGCGGACCGGATCGACCCCCGCGCAAAGCCACGGCCCGGTGTTTGCCGAAAACGCGCTGGGTGAATGGCAATGGACGATGGTCCGCGAGGGGCCGTGGAAATTGACAGCGGACAAAGACGGCGGGGAGTTGCGCGAACTGTTTAACATCCGCTCGGACCCGTATGAGATGGACAATTTGGTCGAT
This sequence comes from uncultured Oscillospiraceae bacterium, assembly GCA_964479435.1. Lineage (GTDB taxonomy): Bacteria > Bacillota > Clostridia > Saccharofermentanales > UBA5734 > JAAYKS01. Next base: position 18,426 of record CAYZME010000027.1, on the reverse strand, counting down.
GACCCCCGACACGCCGATGTGCGCGCCCGCCTTGCCGAGCGAATCACAGCCTTTGAACGCGCCTCGGGAGGGAAATGAGAAACCGGTGCACAGAATGAAAAGGAAAGGCCGCCACGGGGGCGGCCTTTCCTTTCACGCATCGGCGTAAGACAAGGGTGGAATAGGGATCAAACGCGGATTACTTATCCCAGCCTTCCAGGATTTTGAGGATCCCGTCGGTCATGCGAATGTACTTTTCAATTTCGCCGCCGGCATACTCTTTGCCTTTTGCGGTGAGGGTGTAATAGCGACGACGGCGGCGGTTGCCAACGAGGACTTCACGCGATTCGACGAGTTTCTCGGCCTCCATTTTGTAGAGGGTGGTGTACAGAGCCGCTTCGGTGACCGAAAAGACATCCGCACTGCGCGCAGCGATCGTTTTGACGATTTCGTAGCCGTACATTTCTTTTTCTGAAAGAATACGCAATACGAGAATCTCGGTCAGACCTTTTTTTAAACTGAATACTGATTCTGCCATCTTGTTCACTCCTTGCTAATTGAGATGTATGTACAGTCAGTATAGCAAAAAACAAAGAGATTGAGAAAGATGTAAACCCTTGTCCGTGGATATACAATTGCCTGTTCAAGCATGTATCGCCTTCTACACGGTGCAAAATAATGCTGTATTATACAATATAGAGAGAAGCGAGGGGTATTATCGTTACAGGATTATGCGATATGTATGCACCAAAGGGTGGTGTTATAAAAGTGCAAACCCCAAATTTGTTCAAAATGTCAAATAAGTTTGTGCAAAACGCATAAATACATGCGTTATTTTGCGTTTTTATAACGGGGGGAGTGGGATTCGTGCTGCGACTTTTCTTTGCCCTGATGCCAACCGCCCGCGATCGCGAGCGATTGCGCCCTTTGGTAGAGGGCCTGCTTCCGTCTAATGTCGGCCGTACTGTACCGGCGCCAACTGGCATCTCACGTTGCATTTCCACGGCGCGGCGGACCGGTCGCAAGCGGAAGTGCTGTGCCGGGTTTTGTCTCAGGCCTACGCGGACGACGCGGGCAGCCCCGTTCCGGCGTTCCCTCTCACGCTACGGTGCGGGGGGCTGGGCTGGTTCCGCGCGGGAAGAAGCGGCGTATTGTGGTTGCGGGTTCAGCCCTCGGCGGGTCTCGTGCGGTTTCACCAGACTTTGACCGCGCGCCTGCTCACAGCGGGGATGATCCGCGGCGCGGGCGATCGGCGCCCCCTGATTCCGCACATTACGATCGCGCGCGATGTGCCGATGCGGTTGATCTGTTCTCTGGATGCCGATGATGGTAGATCGGTCGACATATGCGTAGACCGTCCATCGCTGATGCGGAGTGCGCGCGACGCGGCCAGCGGCCGGGTCGTGTACGAAACGCATTTTCGGCCGGAAAAGGGCCGGTGCCGGGGCGATTGATCGTCCGCGCCAACGCGCGGCCACTGACGTGGACAGTCGATATCGGTCATGATATGCTTGAAGAAGTACATCGATATTAACTAAAAAATACGCATGAAATATTCGACAATTTTAGGCACATCGATCATTTCCGCATACGCCGGTTACCCAATTTAAATAAGAAGCCGACCCCGGTGATGGGTCCGTGAAGGTTTGACGAATGGTGAGTTTAACTCGGGGAGGTACTCCATGAGTGATTCGAAGCATGCAAACCGGTCTTTCATTGCCAAAATGAAAAAGAGGATTCAGAGCCGGCCCGTTCTTTATTCCGTCCTATTGTTTGCCGTGGTGGCCGCCGTTGTGGTCGTAACCTTGTGGTTGACCGGCGTCTGGCGCCGCGGCTTTTCCTTTTTACCCAAACGCGAATACATCCTCGCGCCCAAGGCAAAGTCCGACCCGCAAACCCTAGCGGATCTTTTGCATATCGCGGACCCAGGGACCGGAGATCTGGCGGAAATCCTGCTGGCAAAGCCAGAGATCGCGGATGAATTATTGGCGGTATCCAGTTTGGAGGAGCTCGTCGATTCCCGCGTGTCACTTAACAATTTGCGTGAAATCGAACAAGGCCTCAAGGAAAAAAAGGAGGAGCTCGTCGATCCGGATCTGGTAGTCGGAGCGGTTGAGCGTACGGGCGCAAGTCCGGATTCGGCCACCGCGGTGCCCGCCGCGGCCGCCATTCCGGACGGGGCGCTCATCGACGCGCGGAAATCTCTGATCGACGCGCTTTTGCGTGCGGCGCAGGAGTTGCTGGCCCCCGCGGAGCCTGAGGAATACCTGCCTTTCCCAGAGGTTGTCAATATCAAAACCGTTTGGCAGAACCCAGACGAGGCGTTGATCCACTTGACCCCTTCGGGAGGATGGATGCCGGAGAAAGGGTATCAGCTTTATCGCACGATTGGCGGGAAAAAAGAATTGATCGCGGAGGGCTTGGCGGACCCGAACTCCGGGAAATCTGGACAGCTGGTCGTTCCCGAATTGGTGGTAGAAGGGGAAAATCTGATCCCGGCCGCATATAAGCAAGCGGACCTGTCCGCGGACAAACAGGCTGTCCTGGGCATGACGCGGCAGGAATTCAACGCGTTTGTTTACCGCGCGGATACATTCCAGCCCAAGAAGCAGGTCTCGGGAAAAGCAGACTTCCAGACCCTGCGTGGTTTGCAGATCACCATCCCCTCGGAAACGGACCAGAAGGTTCCGGAAACGGATTTTTTGCTCGACAACCCGGTGTTGCGGCAAGGATATACCGGCAATTCCAAATACAATGTGGCGGAAATCACGTCCGTGATGCGCCGGAAAATGACTCTGCAACCATCCATGATCAAGGTTGGCGCCGAGTTTTTTCTCGACCTGCCTGCCGGCGAAGATCAATTTGACACCGCCAACGAAGTGTTGAACGCCAGGCAGCAACTGACAACACTCAGCTTTGTCAACGATGATTTTGCGGAAGCGGCGGGGTTTTTGTACCGCGATTCACTGGCTGAGCTCCATTTGCCGGTCGGCACGGAAGTTTTGTACACCGTCGAAGGGGGCGAGGGGATTCGCTCGATGCAAACGGTTACAACAGGCCTGGAAGTCAAGTTGTCCAAACCCGTCGGTCTGGAGGGGTATGGACTGGACGGATTGGTGCCGCTACGCTGGGAGCAAGCCACAGATGAGGCGGAGACCCGGATCCTCAGCGGCTACAACATTGAACGCAAGATCAAAGGCGAATCGTCCTTCCAAAAAATAAACACAGAGCCGGTGACAATTTCCTATATCCTCGATGAAACCGATATCTATTTTGAATCGCCGATCTTTTTTGAGGACGGGTTGGCCAATGGGGAGACGGCGGAATATCGGGTTTGTTCTCTCGATATTTTTGGCCGTCAAAGCGAATATTCTGACCCATTGGTCGTAAAAGTGGAAAAGGTGACCCCGCCTGACGCGCCGGCCATCGACGCGCCGATCCTGTCCGGTCAAGCTGCCGGAGATGCCGACCCGGGCACAGACCCCGGCAGCCAGGAGGCGCTGTCAGAAATTGTCTTGCAGACCATCGCGGTCAACAAAGGCAAGAATGGAGCGGTTGTACCCATCTTTTTATCCTCACCGGATACCGAGCGGTTTGTCGTGTATCGCGCCGTAGCGGAGGGGATCGAACCGTACAGCAAACCGCAGGTGCTGGCAAACATCAAGTTTGACAAGCCGGAGCTGACCGGCCAAAGTCAGCCCACCCCTGCCGCGGAAAGCGGACAGACACAAGAATCGGGTGAAGTTAAATATATTAAAGATAAATATAATAAAAATTATATTTACTTATTAGAGAACGGTGAATCCACGGATCCCACCCTGGTTTATTTTGATGCGGACATCAAAGAAGGCCACACCTACAAATACTGGGTCAGCGCGTGGGATTCCTGGGACAACGAAAGCGCATGGTCACGTGCGGCCAGTGTCGCCGTCAGGAGCGAGAAGGCGCCGCAAAAGCCGGCGGATCCGGAAATCTCGATGCTGGCGCGTGCATTGCCGGATTTATCCACCCTGGCCCCCGGGATCGAAGCCTCGCCGCTGATCTCCAAAGAGGACCAGCAGACGTATCAGGGGCAGGTCTCGCGTGCCTTTTCAGACGATGTCAATCTGACGATTGTCTCGATGGCCGACCAGGTCAAACTCCCCATCGGCAGTTTTACCGCAGCGGAAAAAACGGTGCACTGGATCTCACCGGACTTTGACAATCTGCCCAAAGACAAATACATCCACTTGTTTACAGCCGTCGCCGGGGAAGATGTCTTGCCCGACGGTACGGCGCGCATCAAGTGGCCGGCCTATAGTGGCGATGGACTCGAGGGATATCTGGTGTACAGCCCCGAGTTTGAGGCTCTACCGCTGGATCAAATGCAAAAGCTCACGCGCGACGAGTTGGCGGCCATGGGCGCGTGGCGGTTGGTAAACGAGAAGGCGACGGAACACAACACCATGGTTATTTCCGGCCTGGACGGGACGGCGGGGACGTTTAATCTCTTCCTCATCTGCCTCAAGCCGGAAGGCGGGGATATCCATGATTTGAAGAATGTGAGAGAGATGCTGGGAAAAGCGGTTGCGCTCAATCCGGATCTCGCCGGATCGCATTCGGTCCAGGAGGAATTGCCCGAAGCGGGCTTTGTCAGATTGGTATGGGAGCCGGTGAAAAACCCGCAAATCAAATATTATCGGATTTACAAAAGCGAAGTACCTTCATTTAAAAAAGAAATCGACGAAAGCAAGCTGGAATGGACACTGATCGCCGACCAACTGGATCAACCATTCTATTCGGATCCCGTCGATCAGAGCTTTGCCCATTATTACTATTATAAAGTCACCGCGGTTACGATGTGGGGCGTAGAGTCCCCGGAAGGAGCGGTCAAACGTTTCCGGGTACCCGCGACCAAGCCGCCGCAGACGCCCAATCTGTTGTTGCCGCTCTCGCGCAAAGATGGTGTCGCGGTCAATTTTTCCGCGGTTAACCATTGTGATAGGTACGTGATCTACCGTGTGGCTGTCCCCAAGCCGACAGAAACCGAGCTGGCGAGTATGATCGGCTCCGCGCCGACCGTGTTCAATAAACTGTTTCGGGGGTCGACCGGCAGTGGCGATTACATCAACTCCGCCTTCAAGCGTTCCCTGATTCCCGGGTTGTGGTATCAAACCCCAGGCGCGGCCGGGGCCCTGCCTGTCGCGTCTTTCTCACTCAGCGAGAAGCCCCTGATGCCGATGACGCGCTTCAAAACCGTCGCGCAGTTGGATAGCTCAAAACTGTTCGCCGATTTTACCGCCCAGGATAATCTGGAAGGACTCCAGGCTGTCGATCTCATCCTTGATTTATATGGACCGTTGGCGATCGCGGAATATCGTGATTTGAGCAGGGCCATGCTGCCATTGGTGAAGTGGGAAGTCATCGGCGAGCTGCCGGTTGACGAGGATACCGTTGAGCAGGTGGATCCGGCGACCGGACTCAAAAAACCACTGTCCTTTATCGACCATACCGCGAAGTACGGCATCACGTACCTGTACACAGTACAAGCCTGGAACGACGATAACCTGGGCTCAACACGGGCCGAACCGGTCGAAGCCACGCCGCGCCGCAATCGCCCCTTTGACCCGCTTGAGGGTCTGAGCGGTAAGGTTGTCGACGGGCAGCCTGAATTGACATGGGACGAGCCGAAAATGGAAAACCTGACGGCCGACCAGTGCCGCCAGGACACCGTCGGCTATTTTGTCTATCGGTCCGAACATGAAAATGGCACCTATTACCAGGCCAGCCCGCTGTTGTTTGACCGCTTCTGGCGCGACACCGATTGTGATCCGTATGGCGGCAACTGGTACAAAGTCAGAGTTCTGGATACCGGCGGGTATTTGTCAGAGTTTTCCGAGCCGTTGTACACCTATGCCGTATATGTCAATATGATGGATCCCGTGATCCCGGACGATCCGCCGATCCCCTCGTCAACGCCGACGCCGTCGATCCCGCCGACGCCAGCGCCCACGATGCCGCCGCGCGCCACTCCGACCCTGCCGCCCAGACCGACGCCCACCCCCTCGCATACACCTGCGCCGACCCCGACGGTCGACCGACGCGCGCCGAGGCTCGAGGATCGGGAAGACGAGTATAGTTTCAACCTTCTCAAGATCCTCAACCGCGGCTTGGAGGAAGCCCTTTACGCGACCGGCGAGGGACCGCTCATCTGGTCGCTCGAACCCATCGCCATCGGCACGGCCGTGCCGGAGGAGGCCGTGATCAGTTCAGAAGGAACCCTGTTCGTGCGGCAAAGCATCGCGGTGGGCGAATACACCTTCAAGGTGCGCGTGGAAAACGCGTATGGGCGCGATGAGAGAACCATCCGTCTGCGGGTCCGTAGCGGGCTCATAGCAGCCGATCAGCCGGAGCCGGCGGGGCAGACTGTCACGGTCGTGCGGTTGGCGCAAATCAGCAATCAGATCACCTACCGGGCCGATACGATGAAGTGTATGGGCTTCTGGCTTCACGATGTCAATCTGACCGCGCCGGCCAATATCATCCAATTCATGCAGGTTGGTTATTCGGGTCATGCCAAAATGCAGATCGGCGACAGCCTGATGCCGGTCGCGATCAAGGGCGGCTCGATCGAAAAGGTTGGCAGTAACAAAGATATCCTGGCCTCAGGCCGGGTATATATCGAGGAGGAATTTGAGGCAACCGAGCTCGGCTTACACATCGCCAGCCTCATCCTGGCGCCGGAAGAAGACCTCGCCACGGTCGATGGATATCTCCAAAGCCCCGACCCGGAGAGAAGCATCGCGGGGAACCGCTATGTGATCGAGTTTAGCGGCGCGGAGATCCGTCCGGGACATCTGGTCATCCAACGCGACGCCCCCAGCTTCATCTACGAGCAATTCACGGTCAAAGACGTGGAGAGCCTGTGGATCAACATCCAGCCTGGGATCGCCGATGACGATGAGTTTATATCGTTTTATGGCGGCACCGTCGATATGAAATTCCATCTGGAGACGCTCGCGGGCGAAGAGTTGACGTTTATCCACACGGGGGTGCACTTTGATTTCAAGGGCCGGCTGAACGGCTACATGCAGACGGCACAGGAGCAGACCTTACGCCTGCCGGTGCCCGGTGGGTCCGGGCTGCGCGTCAGCGATGCCTTTCTCGCCATCGTCAAAGGCGCTGTCACAGAGCAGTCGTATCTGTTGGGCGATTTGCTCTTGCCGTTTGAACAAGCCGATGCCCAAGGGGCAGGCGTCCCCGGCACTTATGTGGGGCGAGAAGAGACCAACCATCTGGATGTCCTGGCCGCCGCGGCTCAGGTTGGGAAATTGCCCGGTACAAAGGAAGAGGTCAAGGCTCTCCACGAATCACTCCAGCAATTTGGCGAGCGGGCGCAGCAAAAAGGTTTGCTGGTTGTGCCCGAAGATCCGAAACTACAGGATCTATGCGCTTTCATCTCGGTCGAAGTACACGGGTGGAGCGGCGAAGGGTTTGTCATTCCTGCGACCACCATGAGCTCAGTCAGTGTCGCCGAGCGCAGTTTGGAAATGGATTTGCAAAGAGACCAGGGAATTGTCGTCGAAGCGACCGGCGTTTCTTTGGATCTCGACCGCACGTCCTTTCTGGCAAAATCCGGAAGCGGCATGACGCCGAATGAAACACAGGAAGATTTCTGGGTCGGGGCGGTCATCCAAGGCGGCACCGTCGTTTTGCCGCCCTCTTTTGTCAAAACCAACGACGATGAAACGATCCGTTTTGACCTGGCCGAAGGAGAGATGATTTACGATCTCAATGGTTTCAATTACCAGACCTTTCTATACAGCGATGAAGGCGTCCCCGCCAATTTTGGCGAGAGTTTAGGCGGCTTCGAAGATGTTTGGGTATACGATTGTCTGCTGGATTTGTATGCCAACCAGGTCAATTTGGAGATCAACGCGGAAGTCGCGCTGGGGGCTTTCCTCAACAACCGTGTCAAAGCCAAGCTGTACACCAACCAGGAGGACAACGCCAACGGCAAAAAAGGCCAGTTCTTGTGCTCCGTCGCGCCGACAGAAATCAGGAACTGCGTCTCGATGGGGGTTCATCTGACGATCGACGGCGGCTGGTTCCGCGCGGACGGCGTGCATCTGGACGGAGCTTACGCATTGGATACGGATGAAGTACAAACAGAAGAGCCGCTGCAGTTCAGCGACCTGATCATCCCCGCGCAAGTCAGATATTTATTCGACGGGGTCAATCCGGATAACAAGTACGGGCATGTGATGCTGGATCAACCGGTGGGGATTGATTTTCAGGGCTTCCTGATGGAGGTCCGTGAAGTATCATTGCAGATCAAGCCCCTCCTCCTGACCAAACAAGACATCATCGACGATCCCGAAAAAGCGGAAGAAATCACCTTTGTGTCCATGGGCAACAACTGGCTGACACTCCATGGGGCGACCCTGCTGGCGGAAAACATCGCTCTTTCCGACCATACGACCGACGATCTGATTATCGAATGTCAGAACCAGCCGATGTATGATCACAGTTGGGACTTTGTCCGTGCTCCGCGGAAAACACAGGTTCTGTACGAATCATCCTACTCCGTGTTGTCCGCCGGGTTCGATGGGTGCGTAGACGTCGTGGGCGTGCTGGTGCCGTTGCCGACCGGGGGCGGGGGAGCGTCCGGATCCGCGGCCGGTCTGGTGGAGTTTGACGCCTCCCAACTGGATCTGTGCTTCCTGGAGCAGCTGGATAGCGTGTCCATCACCACGCATACGCGATTTGGCTATGACATGGATCAGGAGCGCTGCTATTTCGCCATCGGCGTGACGCCGGATGCCGCCGGCAATCCCATCAATTTTGGCGCCGGCAATGTGCGCGACTTCACCGGCGCGTTGACGTACAACATGGTCATGGAAAAAGGCGCGGACGGCCACTATGATTTCCCCGCGGACGCCAAGCAAATGCAAAGCTACATCGAGGGCCTGCCGGTCTCAAAACAAGGGCAACCCTCCTTTGCCGCCGCGATCAAAGGCGATATGCTGGTCTTTGGCCTGTGCGAAGTGCGGGATCTGTATTTCGCCTTTGAAGAAGGGCCGCGCGTCCACGCGACGGGCGATTTGTATTTGCCGCTGCAAATCAGTGCGATGGTTTCCAGCAACTCCGACGCGTTTGTCAAAGTGGGCAGCACCGAGATCATTTACAGTCACCCGCAAAAATATTTCTCTTTCAGCATGACACTCGACCGTATCGATGTCGCGGTAGCCGCCCTCAGCGGCAGCCTGGGCTTTGAATACAGCCCGCGCCTCTTTGGCGTGTACGTAGGCTACCCCGAGACGCTCGCCGGCAAAATCTCGATTTTCCACGTCGGGCTGGGGGTCGGCTTCCGTATCGACCAGGACGGCGATTCGCTGATCAAATTCAAGATCGAGATGGGTCTGGATGAGTCGATGGACATCGCGATCGTCTATTTGCGGGGATATATCTATGTGGGTGTCGAAGGCGCCTACTATTTCGGGCCCAAAACGGTCACGTTGGAGCTGTATCTCAAAGGCGGCCTGGAAGGCGGAATCCGCGTGGGATCCAAGCGGTTCAACATCATCAGCTTCTACCTGGATGCCAGCGGCAAGCTGACCTCTTCTTCGCCGTATACATCCTGGCGCATGGACGCGTCCTGTAAGGTCTCGTACAGCCTCAACCTTTGGCTGGTTTCGGTGAGCGGCTCGGTGACCGCGCGTTTTGACACCACGCTCGGGTAGCAAGCGCGGCCGCTCGGCCCGGCCTCTGTCCGGAAGCAGGTGAAATTGCGCTATAATGTGGCGTAGCGCGGATACAGAGGACGGAGGAAGCGACGATGGCAATCGAAAAGAGTTTATTTGGCACGACCCAAGACGGAATTCCGATCGACCGTTATACATTGAGAAACGACCGGGGCCTGCAGGCAGATGTGATCACTTTTGGCGCTACATTACAGCGGCTGCTGGTCCCCGCGGGCGACGTCAAGCCTGTGGACGTGACGCTGGGCTACGATACCCTGGCGGGCTATGAAGGCGTCTTGCCGTTCTTCGGCTCGGTGGTGGGGCGGTACGGCAATCGCGTCGGCGGCGCCGCCTTCGAGTTGGACGGGGTGCGGTATACGCTGGCCGCCAACGAGCGCGGGAACCATCTGCACGGCGGGATGTGCGGGTTTGGCGCCGTCGTGTGGCAGGCGGCGGTCGAAGTGCGCGATGGCGCGGAGTGTCTGGTTTTGACGTACGACAGCCCCGATCAGGAGGAAGGGTATCCCGGCAACCTGCGCGCCCAGGTCACGTACTCGGTGACCGCGGATTCGTCCTTGCGGTTGGATTACCACGCGACCAGCGACCGGCCCACCATCGTCAACCTGACGAATCACGCCTATTTCAACCTCGCGGGGCACGACGCCGGGTCCGTCGAAGACCACGTCATCCGGATCAACGCGGACTTTTTCACTCCGACCGACGCCAAGAGCATTCCCACCGGTGAAATCCGCCCCGTCGACGGGACCCCGCTGGATTTGCGGCAACCGACGCGGATTGGCGCCCAGATCGACAGCGCGTATGACCAGCTGCGCTGGTGCGGCGGGTACGACAACAATTGGGTGTTGCCAGCCGACGGGCGGGCACTGATTGTCGCCGCTGAAGTGACGGAGCCGGTCAGCGGCCGCCATATGCAGGTGCTGACCACCAGCCGCGGGGTCCAGTTTTACACGGGCAACGGCTTGCGGACGCGATGGCCCGGCAAAGAGGGCGCCACGTACGGCAAACGAGGCGGCTTCTGCCTGGAGACCCAGTTTTACCCCGACGCGATCCACCACCCGCATTTCCCCTCGCCGGTCTTGCGCCCCGGAGAAGCGCAAACATCGACCACCATTTTTCGGTTTTCCCAGCGGGCATAAAATGTTACTGTGACCCGGGAACTTCGTCGGCGATAGGGCTTGTGGCCCCATCGCCCGTTCGGGGGTGTGCTTGCGCTTTGGCGCGGTCGCGGCGCTCGCCCTTGCTGCCCGCCGCGCGATCGCACGCGCGCAACCAGGCGAAGAACGCGCGGAGCACATCGGCGCAAGCGGCTGCCAGCACACCGCCGGTATATTGAACCGAATGGTTGAGCCAGGGTAGGTCAAAGAACCGCAGCCGTGACGCGACCGCGCCCGTTTTGGGATCGTCCGCCCCGTAGATCACCCGGGCAATCCGCGCTTGTTGGATGGCCCCCGCGCACATCGCGCACGGCTCGAGCGTTACGTAAAGCTCACACCCATCCAGACGCCAAGAGCCCAGCCGCGCGCATGCTTTGCGCAGGGCGATCATCTCGGCGTGCAACGTCACATCCTGTCTGGTTTCGCGCTGGTTATACCCGCGGGCGATGACGCGGCCGTCGCGGACGATCACCGCGCCGACCGGCGTTTCGCGGATGGCGCGGGCCCGTTCCGCTTGCCGCAAAGCCTGCCGCATAAACTGTTCATCGTAGGCTTGCCGCGTGCTCATGTGCGCCGGACCTCACAAGTGCCGCGCGTACGAACGCGCAGCGCGCGGGTGGCGCCGGCGCCAAACAAGGCGTCCATCCGCGATCGGTATTCCGGCCATAACGCGGGTGTCAAAAAAGCCTGGAAAGTGCCGGCAAAGCCGCCGCCGTGCACCCGCGCCGCGCCCCGGCCGGCCAACAGCGCTTCGGCGGCCGCCAGCCCCCATGCCAATCGTTGAACAGGCCCTTCCCCCGGTTCGAGGATGTTTTGCAGCCACATCCACGACGAATGCCCGGAGGCGCGGATATGGGTCAGAAAAGCCGCGGCGTCGCCGGCGTCCCACGCCGCCGCCAACAGCCCGACCCGTTCCTGCTCGCCCCAAAAATGCAAGGCGCGCAGCAAGGCCCGGTGTGAGCAGGTGTCGGCAAGCTGTGGCAGGCGATCCCAAAACGCGCCCGCATCGGTCTTGCCCAGCACCGGCGCGCCCAACTCGCGCGCGACCTGTATCATGTCGCGCGGGATGGCGGCATACGCCGCCGTCAAAGACGCGTGGCTGCCGCCGGTGTCGGTCACACACATCACCAGCTGCTCCCCCATGGCGTCCCCCGCAAGGGGGACCGTCGCGGGCGACGCGGGTTGCGCGAAATCGATCGTACGGATGCCGCCCAGCGCACACGCCATCTGATCCATCAAACCACACGGTTTGCCGAAATAGACCGTCTCCGCGTAATGCGCCGCCTGCGCGCAAGCGGTCGGCGGGACGCGGCCGTCGTTGTAGAGGTGGTTGAGAATTTGCGCGACCAGCATTTCAAAGGCCGCGGATGAGCTCAAGCCGCTCCCCCGTGGGATCTGACTGGTAGTATAGGCAGTGAAGCCGCCGACCCGGTACCGGTTGCGGACAAACCAGTCCGTCACGCCGCGGATGAGTGCCACGGAACGGTTTTGTTCGCTCTCGCGTCTGCCGGTTTCGCGGATATCCACCGGGTCGACGCACCCCATCCCCTCGGAAGCCAGACGGATCCACGGGGTTTGCTCCGCGCGGACCCAGGCGAGGATGTCCAGGTCGATCGCGGCGCACAGCACGCGACCCTGTTGGTGGTCACAATGGTTGCCGCCGATCTCGGTGCGCCCAGGCGAAGAGAACAAGCGGCCGTCCGGGGATTTGGCGTCAAAGGCGGAACGCCAGCCGCTGTATAACGCGTCCAACCGCGCCCGCGCCTGTGCGCTTGCGGCCGCAAGCGCACGGGGCGTCATGTCGGAACCGCACGTGAGAGCGGCCAGGTTGTCGGCAAGCGCGTCCGAGGGGCCGGTCTCGCCCCGGTCGAGGTTGGGCATCTGTCCTCCGTGGCGGGGTGTGAAAGTCCCGGCGCTTGCGTATCCGCCAACATGGCGTATCCGCCAACATGGCGCATCCGCCCCGGGCGGCCGCCTCGTGGGCGGCCGGAAAGAGTCCCGCGTATGGGCTTATTATATCAATACGCAAGGGGATGCCGATCTGTTATAATAACAGCGCAAAAATGGAAGGACGGATGCCACTATGCCGATCAAAGAAGCCCGCTGTACCAATTGCGGCTCGATCCTGATGGTCGAGACCAACGACAGCACGGCCAAATGTTTGTTTTGCCGTGCGGTTGTCAACACCCAGGACGCGTTGGTTGTGGCCGCGAATCCGCAAGGGTACGAGTTCCCCAACGAAGAACAACCGGAAGAAGAGTCGGCGCCCAAAGCCGCCTCTATCTATAATAAAGCGCTCAAGCAGGCGCACACCGCGAAAACCGCGCAAAGGGCGACCCGCGCCGCTCAGCCGGCCGCGCGCGCCGAAGCGGCCGCGCGTGAGCCGCGCGCGCAAGTGGAAAAGATTGAGATGCCGTCGGTCAAATTGTCGAAGACGGCGAAGATTCAAATCGGCGCCTTTATTGTCGCCCTTTTTGTCTTGGCGGCGGCGGCGATCCTGCCGGTGACGCTGACCCGTGACGCGCGCCGGTCGGAAATGTCGCGACAGATACCGGCCATCCTGCCGTTTAAGCACGTGGGCGAAGGCGCGTGGTCGATCGCCAAGACCGGAAACTGGTTGTTTTCGGCCACTGCCGACGAGGTGGTGGATGCCGAGACCGCGCTGGCGGTCTATCGGGATTTTTGCGCCGTTCGCGCGCAAGCCTATGGGCTGGACCCTGCCACCGACTCGTTCCGCAGTGTTTATGGCAAGGTGACGGTACGGGTCTATGGCACCGACGGCGGTTTTGTGGTCTCGGGGCTTGACGGCCCGCAGGATCTGCACAACTCCGCCGTGGCGCTCCCGCTGAGCTGAGACGCGATGCCCAGTTGGACTCAGGAGCGGCCGACCGGCTGGCGGGGATGGTTTTCGAAGGCACTGTGGGCGGTGCCGGTGCTGATCGCGCTGGGTGGATACCGGCTCACGGGCGTGTACGCGTCGGGCATTGGGCGCGCCTGGGTGGTGCGCCTGCCGGTGGATGACATCATCCCTTTGGTCCCGGCCTTTGTCTATGTCTACGTCTTCTGGTATCTCTACAGCTATGGGACCATCCTGTTGCTGATGCTGCGGCGATCGACCGTACACGCGTATCACCGCTATACGCTTTCGATGCTGTTGACGATGATGGTTTGCCTGGTCTTTTTTATCTGGTTTCCCACCACGGTCGCCCGCCCGGAGGTTGGCGGCGATACACTGGCCCCCCGCCTGCTGCGGGCGATCTACGCGATCGATCCGCCGTACAATTGTCTACCCAGCATCCATGTGGCTTTTTCCGTATTGACCGGGTGGGAACTCGATCGGATGCTGCGCGCGGATTTTGCCGCGGCGCCGGCCGCGCGCATCGTGTCGCGGGTGCTCAATCTTGCGACCGCGGTCCTGATCTGCCTGTCGACTCTGTTTACCAAGCAGCACTTCAGCCCCGACCTGCTGGCGGGGGTCGCGGTCGCGGTCGCGGCCCGTCTGGCCGCGCAGGCCTGGTTGAGCGGGCGCACGCGGCAATTGGCGTCACAAAAATAAAACGCGTCCGCCAGAAGATGGACGCGCCTGCACAGTGGCGGACCCGAGACGAATCGAACGTCCGACCTACCGCTTAGGAGGCGGTTGCTCTATCCCCTGAGCTACGGATCCAGATCGCATGGATATTGTAGTAGAAGGGTTTGGAGGTGTCAACGAAAGGGAGGCGGACGGCAAGGCCGACGACACGGGATGAAGACAAGAGCGAAGCGCATCTGGAAATGGGGGGATGTCGCGCTGGCGGGCGCGACCATCCTGGCCGCCGCGCTGTTGTGGCTGTACCCGGTTTGGGCGGCCGCGCGGGCGACCGGCGGCCAACTGGCGGTCGTGGTACGGGTCGCCGACGGGACGGAGCAAAAGCTGCCGCTCAGCGGCAAGACCGTGCCGCGCGATGTGCCGATCGCATCCAATGGGTACACGTATACGATCCGGGTGGAAGAGGGGCGCGCGCGTGTGTTGACCGCCGATTGCCCCGACCGCGTGTGCGTGGTTACCGGCTGGCTCAGCCGCCCCGGTCAATTGGCGGCCTGTGTGCCGGGGCGGATGCTGTTGCGGGTCGAGGCCGGCACCGCCGACGCGTCGCCCGGCGACGTCGATGTGGTGTCCCGATGAGCACGGTGTCGCGGCAACTGACGCGCGGCGCGATGCTGGTCGCCCTCGCCCTGGTGTTGTCGTTGCTGGAGCGGATGATCCCAGTGGAGCTGCTCATCCCCATACCCGGCATAAAGCTGGGCCTGGCCAACATTGTGACGCTGTTCGCGTTGTCGGCTTTGGGCTTGCGCGAGGCGGCGGTCATTTTGGCGCTGCGTATCGCGATCCTAGGTCTGATCAACGGGCCGGTGCCGTTTTTGCTGTCGGCGAGCGGCGGCGCGCTCTCCCTTTTGGCCATGTGGGTGATGCTGCGCGGGCGGCCACGCTGGTTTTCGCTGATCGGCGTCGGGATGGGCGGCGCGGTGGCGCACAACATCGGCCAGGTTCTGGCGGCCAGCGCTTTGCTGGGCAACGCCTCTTTGTTGTTTGCTTATTTGCCGGCCCTGTTGCTGAGCGGGCTGGCGACCGGCATATTAACCGGTTCCGCTGCGGTGCCCGTGTCGCGGATTCTGGTAGAGGGAAAGGGCATCGAACGATGAAAGTGATCATTACCACCCTGATGGGAGTGGAGGCGCTGGTCGGCGCGGAATTGCGCGATCTGGGATATCCGGCACCAGCCATTGCGATCGAAAACGCGCGGGTGGTTCTGGATGCCGGCGACGACTACGCGCTGGCCTGTGCGCGCGCGAATCTGTGGACGCGCTGTGGTGAGCGGGTGTTGCTGGAGATGGCCCGCTTTCCGGCGCCCGATTTTGACGCCCTGTTTGACGCCACGCGCGCCCTGCCCTGGGAAGAGTGGATCGAGAGGGGGCAGGTGATCACCGTCGACGGCTACTCCCGCAAGTCCGCGTTATTTGGCATCTCGGCCTGCCAGTCGATCATCAAAAAAGCGGTGGTCGCCCGCCTGGCGGCGGCGCGCGGTTTGGCGGATGGCAGCCGCCTGGTCGAAGATCCGTCCCGCGGAACCATACCCATCCGTTTCGGCCTGGTCGAAGACGTGGCCTCCCTTATGATCGATACCTCGGGCGCCGGCCTGCACAAACGGGGATACCGGCCGCTGCGCAACGTCGCGCCGATTCGCGAGACCCTGGCGGCCGCCCTCGTGCGGTTGTCCCTGTGGCGCCCAGCCGCGGGCGAAGCGCTGGTCGACCCCTTTTGCGGCTCGGGAACCATTCCGATTGAGGCGGCGATGATCGCGCGCGGCCTGGCGCCCGGGCGCCGGCGCGCCTTTGGGGGCGAATCGTGGCATTGGATCCGCGACGCCTTTGCCGTCGGGCGAGAAGAAGCGGCGGAGCGGGAATCGCGCTATGGCGGCAACATATACCCGCTGTTTGGCAGCGATGTCGACCCGCAAATGGTCGAATTGTCGCGCGCCAACGCGCAACGCGCCGGTGTCGGCGATACGGTGCGCTTTTACCAGGCGGACGCGATCGCCGGCAACCCTGCCGGCGGATTACACCCGGACCGTTTGCGCGCTGAAACGGGGGCGGACCACCACCTGGTGATCTGCAATCCGCCCTATGGCGAGCGCTTGCAGGATCCGGAGGCGGCCCGCGCCATCCAGGCCGGCATCGGCGCGATTTGCTTGCCGGGCGGGCGCCTGCGCCCGGACCTGCGCCTGACCGTCCTGTCGTCCGACGAAACGTTTGAGCGCACGGCGGGCGCCCGTGCCGACAAACGGCGGAAATTATACAATGGTATGATTAAGTGCACGATGTACCATTATTACCGCCCTGCGGCGCACACTGCGGCGCACACTGCGGCACACACTGCGGCACGCACTGAGGCAAGTACCGGAGGTTCACCATGATCGCGATGCTCCTTGTGGCCGGTTACGCCACCCGACTGTACCCGTTGACCCGGGATGTGCCCAAGGCTTTGCTGCCGATCGGCGGCCGCCCGATGCTCGACCTGATCGCCGACCAGATTGACACATTGCCGGTGATCCGCCGCACCATCGTGGTGAGCAACAGCAAATACGCCGCGGCCTTTCGCGCCTGGGCGGCCGGCCGCGCGGGCGGCGCGCCGATTACGGTGCTGGACGACGGAACCACCGAAAACGGCGAACGCTTGGGCGCGGTCGGTGACATGGCGTTTGGTATCGAGCAGGCCGGCATCGACGACGATTTGTTGGTCATCGCCGGCGACAACCTGTTTGATTTTCAACTGGCGGACGCCGTCGATTTTTTTTATACGCATCAGGAAGACACCATTCTGGTCGGACGCCTGCCGCCAGGCGAGGACGCGCGCCGCTTTGCCGTGGTACAACTGAACGAAAACGGACGTGTCACCGATTTGGTCGAAAAACCGCAAACCCCGCGCGGGGATCACATCGCGTACGCAGTATACTTATACCGACGTGAAACGTTGCCGCTGATCCGCACGTACCTGGACGAAGGTTACAGCCCGGACGCGCCGGGACATTTCCCCGAATGGCTCTTTCGCCAGCGGCCGATCCGCGCGTATTTGTTCCAGGGCACGTGCATTGACATCGGCACGCCGGAAATGTACGAACGTTACAAGCACGGCCTGGGTGATGTCCACGTCTGATGGACACGAAAGGGTCAGAATAAACAGAGAAACCGCGCCGACCCCGCCAGGTACGGCCTTTCCAGAAAAAGGCGACTCTGTCAATTGTTTTTGACCCCTTGCCGCCAAAATGGATCGCCTGCGAGATTACGCATCGGGCGGCGATTGAAAACCCTGAAACCGTTGTCCTGAGGGTTATACACAGAGTTATCCACAGTTTCCACAGGAGGTCATGACATCATGCGAGACAAATTGAGAGAAAAAGCGGAGGCCGCGCGGACCGCGTCCTGGGCGACGCAAAGCCTGACCGCGGATATAAAAAATGAAGCCCTGGAAAAGATTGCCGCGGCACTCGAAACGCAGGCAGAGGCGATCGCGGCGGCCAACGCGCGCGATCTCGCGGCCGGTGAGGCGGACGGGTTGGCCGCCCCTTTGCTCAAGCGGCTACGTTTTGATCGCCCGCGGGTCGCCCAAGCCGCCGCGGGCATCCGCGATCTGATCCGTCTGGCCGACCCGGTCGGCCAGACCCGGCTGGCGCGCCGTCTGGCGGAAGGGCTGGAATTGTACCGCGTGGTCTGCCCGATCGGCGTCATCGGCGTGATCTTTGAGTCCCGCCCGGACGCGTTGGTGCAAATATCGACGTTGTGTCTCAAAAGCGGCAATGCCGTCTTGCTCAAAGGCGGATCGGAAGCGGCCCATACCAACCGGATTTTGGCCGATATCATCCAATCCGCGACGGCGGCGGATTTGCCGGCGGGGTGGATCGGCTTGCTGGAGTCGCGCGAAGAAGTCGACCGGCTGCTGTCGCTGGACGAGCAGGTGGATCTGTTGATCCCGCGCGGTTCGAACGCGTTTGTCCGCTATATCATGGATCACA
>CAYZME010000026.1:0-24178 GCA_964479435.1 uncultured Oscillospiraceae bacterium | reverse complement strand
AAGGTGTCAGTTTGGCTGTAAAAATCGGCCAGGTAATATGTTCGCTTGTGGTCATGGTAATCATTGATCCCAAAAGGAACGGTGAGGATCATTCGCCCGGAATCAGAGAGCAGCGTAGCCGCCTTTTCTAAAAGAACGAGGGGATCATCGACGTGCTCAAGCACTTCCGTGACCAAAATGGTGTCAAACTTGCGACCATCAAAATCATATGTGAGAAAATCACCGTGCACGAAAGAAACATTCTGGGCAGCGGCCGGGTAATGAGTGAATAACTCATCCCTTGCAATCGAGATATTTTTCGCGTCGATATCAATACCAAGAACGCGCATGCCGCGAGCTCCGAGAAGAAGGCTGTTGATCCCCTGTGAACAGCCAATATCCAGAGCGGTTGAACCACACGCTTGCTCTACAATCCAATCGATGCGCTGCCGCACATCAACTTGCCTATGCGTGCCCAACTCGCCTTTATACGCAAGAAGCACATTGTCACTTTCTTGATTGGTTTTTTCATGCCCCATCAGCGGACGCTCCTACTTTATGTCCCTCAATTGAGAGGGTCCCGTTCTGGAAGGCTTCGTAGCGATCGCAAATACCATCTACATCATTACTGTATTCCACCGGGGCCCCTTTATGTAACCAGAGAGCCTGGTTGCACATATTTCTCACTTGGCTGATCGAGTGTGAAACCATAATCGTGACAGCTCCATTGGCTATCACTTCCCGAATTCGCTGCTCACTTTTTCTGCGAAAAGCCATATCGCCGACTGCCAGAACCTCGTCGAGAATCAGAATTTCCGGCTCAAGCAGGCTGGCTATCGACAAAGCCAAACGAGCTTTCATTCCCGATGAGAGTTGGGAAAAGGGCCAATCCTGGAAGCTTTCCAATTCTGAAAAAGCAATAATTTCATCGTATTTATCTTCTAAATATTTGCGTGTATATCCAAGCATGGCACCGCGTAAATAGGTATTTTCTCTGACAGATAGTTCTGCGTCAAAACCGGAGACCAGTTCCAGTAAAGCTGTGACCTTGCCTATACGCGTAATGTGCCCACGCGTTGGCTCAATGATCCCGCTGACTGCTTTTAGCAGAGTTGATTTACCTGAGCCATTGGCGCCGATGATACCAAGCATATCGCCGTTTTGAACCGTCATGGAGACGCCGCGCACAGCCCAAAAATATTCGTGGGGATGTTTTTTCAAAAGGGTCCGAACCAGCCCGCGAACCCCCATGTCACGAAGATTTCCCGATCGGTAACGTATCGATACATTTTCAAGACGGACGTACATATTGAATCCTTTCCCAATAAAGCTTGTCTACTTATATCAGATATAGTACAAAAAATGACGGTTGGCTTTGATATACACAAAGCATCCAATCGCAAAGATGACGATTGCGTATCCGGCCAAAAGTCCATGTTCCATAAGTGAAGGAGTCAAGCCATCGATAACAATGTCCCGAATGTACTTGCTGGCCAGATAGACGGCATTCAACTTGAAGATACGCTGCGCGGTCTCGTTAAATGTATCAATCCGATAGAATGTGGCGGAAGTGTACATCAAGACGCGGAGGAACACCTGATATAGATACTGTATATCTTTTATAAATACAAATAGCGCTGACAAGATGAGACCCACGCCTATATTGAGTAAAGTGATACAGAAAATCGGATATGGAAGAAGAAAAAATTTCCAAGTGAACAACGTGTAATCGTCAAAAAGCACGAAAATAAAAAATACAATAAATGTTAATAGAAAATTAAAAGTAGAGGCAATGTTTCGCGACAAAATAAACATATATTTTGGGACATTGACCTTGCTGAAAATCTTCGCGTTTCCGACCAGCGCCGCCATCCCCCCGCTGGTCGCTTCAGAAAAATAATTTAACATAATGACACCGGCAAAAAGGTATAAGGAATAATGGGGGGTATCTCTACCGAAAAAGTGGGTGAACATCATCCACATGACAAGCAACATGAGTAGAGGAGAGAGAACGCTCCAAACAATGCCGAGCGCGGTTCGCTTATATTTATGAATAAAGTCCCGCTTGACAAGCTCTTCCAACAAGAATCTATGAGAAATAAATCTTTTGAACAAGTTTTCTTCCCTCACTTATCTACGTCGTGTTGCTTAGGCGTGTGGTATTACGATGGACGGGCGCGTGCGCGCAGCCCGCGAAAACCCTCTGGATCTACGCCGACTATGAGGATACCAGCTTCCTTCCAACATGACACACGCGCTGTACACATACCATATGAAAACACGTAAAAACGGCTGGGCCGTTCTGAAATGGTCTGCATTCGCGAACAGATTTTCTATTTTACTCCGATCTAAAAAAGAAAATATTTCGCTGCAAGCTGAATCAAAAATCACTTCTCGCATTTTATCCCGCATATCCGCCAAACTTGTGAATCGCCAATTGAACACACCGAGTGGGGCGGACGAGACAATGGGTGTACGCTTTTGATATCCGCATTCATCTCCGTCGATGGCGCCGTTTCTTTCAAAAGCCCAGCGGTCGTTGGCCAGAGGAAAGTCCAACATCCGATCATCAAGGCGACGAATAATCTCAAAGATCAAGTGATCATGTACTTTATCGGTTGTTTGGAAAGTCAATACCTTTTCTATCAAGCGCACATCGCACAGAGGCGCCAATTGAGGGCGGACATGATTCATGCAATGCATCATGCGCCCTGCCCACTTGCCCAAACGTTCGTTGGCGTAAATCCATTCCATCGTTTCCGGTGCTTCCATTGAATGGTCCGATAACATATGTTGAATCGCTGTTTCATATGCGAGATCAACCTCCGGAAGAAAAAATTCCGATGCGGGAAAATAAAGACGGCGGATGCGACCGCTCACTTCTTTAGGCGTAAACCGGTGGAGCCGCTTGGCAAATCCGCCCCGGTATAATTCGCCCCCCAAGCCATTGAACACACAATAATCTGACAACAACCATTCGCGCTCATCGAGTCCAACGTCTTCAAACGCGTACAGCATACAATCCGAAATAAAGGCCATGGTCTGCGCGCGCTTCAGCAAATCTACACGGTAGCGCTGTCCCGGATATCCGTCCGGTAGAGTGTCGTGTTCCACATCATACAGAGCCGCCATCCGCTTTGCAACGATGACATCGGGGGTGTTCTCATATCCTCTCGTTTGTGTTGAAAAATCGACTCCGCTTTTGAGCAACGCAAGAAAAACCATGCGACTGTCTTTTCCGCCTGTCAAGTCGATTTTGGCGCTTCCGCAAATGCTTTTCATCCGGGCACAGGTGTCGAGCAAAGTATGTGTAATCTGATCAATATCCGCTTCCGTCAGATCCTTTGAAAAATAACGGCTTGCAGAGTTGTCAATCGGCGAGATGACAAAGCATCCGCATGTCAATTCAATCTCTGAATGAGGCGGTGTCTCACAAACCCCTTTGAAAGGAGCTCCGGGGTACGTCCAAAAACCCCGATGAAGAAAGGATGTTAGCAAAGTCAAATCCAGTGCGGGACGTTTTTGATTGCTCGTGACCAAATGCAGCATCAAGGCCTTCGAACCCATGAAGCAGTACTCGTCTTTTTGGGAATAAAAAACGAGTTCGAGGCGCGCGTGATCGGTGTATGCCGCGATCCGATCTGTATTTCGATCGAGAACGATAAGGGAAAAACAACCTCCAAGTTGCGCTAGATTCCCTTTATGTATTCCACTGCTATGGTAGTCAAACGCACTCAATGGATAGACCACTCCAGTGGTCGCTATTGCGTACCGTTGGTGAGCTTGATGATTTGTTTCGCGTTCTGTCGCAAAAGGGAAGGTTGTACTCGTATAAGCAAAAAGAACGGTTTTTTTGCTCAAGGAGTATGTCACTTGCTCCGTGAATTCATCGAGTTGCGGCGCGATGGATACGCGCGCGATTTTACGCACGCGGTTCTCCATCTGCGGGTCGATGATCCCATGCTTCGATTGAATGGCGATAAACCACTCCATCTCACGACTCTCCCATGCGATCTTCCGCTGGAAGTCGGCGGGTCGGCACAACAGACAGAAGAAAATTCGCAAGCGCGAATGAATGCGCGTAAATGAACCAGAGGATTCGCTTTAGCTTTGGTGTCGAGCGAAATTCGTCGGTTTTTTGGGCAACCGGATAATGAATTAAAAACAGTTGATGCATTTTTTGGTTATGCGCGTCTAGAACGGTTTTTGAAAAGCCCATTTTTTTTGCAAATAACCAGGCTCTGCAAGGAATCTCCCGGCACAAATAAAACGCTCCGATCCCGTTCACATCACCGCTGATCTCCAAAAGATCATGCCATACGTTAAATAATTTTTCTTTGCTTCGCACGTGGCGCAGCGTACGCTCACCACGCGTGATGCCGATGCTTCCCGTATTGTAATGGTATTTTGCGGCGGATATTTTTTCCACCTTCGCACAAGCCGCCAGTATAGCCGGAACGGTCATGCCATCCACGTGATAATACGCCTCTTCGAATCGTCTGTGTATCCACAAATCGGCCCGGAATAATTTATCACACAGTGACATGGATAGCTCTTCCTTAAAAACAGCATCCAAGATCTCAGACTGCGTATAAGATCTCTCGATTGAGTTTGTGCGAATCTGTTTGAGCGGCCCGAATTGCGTCATACCGCATTGCACGACTTCCGCTTCGGCCTCTTGCATTTTCACCCAAAGTATTTCGTACATGTCGGCATCGATCCAATCATCCGCGTCGACAAAACCAACATACTGGCCATGCATTTGGTCGAGGGCAAAGTTGCGCGCTGCAAATGCGCCGGCGTTCTCCTGATGGAACACGCGGATGCGTTCGTCTTTTTGCGCGTACAAATCACAGATGCGGCCACTCTCATCCCTTGAGCCGTCGTTGACGAGGAGGATCTCGAGGTCCGCCCATGTTTGCGAAGTTACGCTTTCCAGGCAGCGGGCCAGATCTTGCGCCGCATTATATACAGGAATGATAACGCTGATCAAAGAGCGCTCAGACATCGGCTGTCACCAGCCATCCAGTGCGCATTTTTTGCGCGGTTGCCTCGACGACATAACCGGCTTGGGCCAACTCGCAAATCCGGCTCGCGCGCTCCACCTGCGGCATCGACAAGATATGCTCCGCCCATTTTGCTGCCCCGGCGCGCAAAGGCAAAAAAGAAACCAGCTCAGTAGCCCGGGTTGCTTGCGGCACTCCGGTGGAGCATAGACAGGTCAAACCGTTGGCTTGCGCTTCGATCACGACGATACCCAAACCCTCAGACACAGAGGGCAGAACAAAAATATCCATCGCACAAAGGAGGGAAGGAATATCGTCGCTGATACCATAGAACAGGACGTGGTCTTCCAACCCGATGGATCGGGCCTTTTTTTGCAAACGCGCCTTTTCACGCCCTTCGCCGACAATCATCAGCATCGCGTCTGTACGTACACGACGGACGTGTTTGAGAACATCCAGTAGGAAAGTATGATTTTTATCCGACTCCAGGCGACCAATGCAACCGATGAGATAGCGATCGGCGATGGCCAACTCCTCTCGCGTTCGTTCGCGTTTGTTTTCGTCAAAACGAAATGTTTCCAGATCAATCCCGTTGGGGATCAGTTCCCATGTGGTCTTGCGTGAAAACATAAAACGCGCGGCCACATCCGAACAGGCCCAGTGACCGGTGGCTGCATCCGACAATAGAATCCGGCAGAGCGCATGGATGCGTAATTTCAGCCACCGGGTGGAGCTGCGGCGCAACCCGGCGCCGTGGGCGTGGGCAATACGAATCGGGATACCCGCCCGGCGCGCATTCAGCACGTAAAGAAGAGACAGATCCTCGAAAATGTTGAAATGTACAACATCGTATCCGCGCAAAAGAAATAAATCCCTGAGAAGACGGTAGTTTTTCCGAATGTGCCGTGTGTTGCCAGACAGTTCTGTGAGAGGGATATCCATCGCCTGTAAGCGAGGCTGAAAAAGATCCGATTTTACGTGCGACGCGACGATCTCGACACGGATATTGGAGCGATCCATATGCTCGAGCACATTGACCAGAAACGCTTCGATGCCGCCGCTGCCCCACGTCTCACAAAAGCAACATACCTTTGTCATTTTGGCCTGCACATTGGTATCCATTCCGGCCTAGTATACCATACGAAACCAGCGGATCTTCAGCCTAAAAGGGTGCATACACAGAGGCAAAGCCCGCCTGCCGTTGGCATAATCGGGCGTTGCTCAAGTCAGGCTTTATATCAGCGATCCGCCAAAGCGTATTCACCGCGATCCGTTCAATCCTCATCTGTTACAATCGAATCAAAAGTAGATACAACAACGAATCCGTCAGGAGTACGTAACATGCACATCCTCGTCCTCGGTGCCGGCGGTATGGCCGGCCACACCATCGCCGCGTACTTACACGAAGCCGGCCATGACGTCCTCGGCCTCGTCCGCCGCCCCTTGCCGCTCAAGCAGGCGCCTTTCCTCACCATCCCGGGCGATGTGCGCGATGAGGCGGCGCTGTCCACGCTGGTTGATCCGGGCCGCTTCGACGCGATCGTCAACTGCGTCGGCATCCTTAACCAGGACGCCGACCGCGACCGCGCCGCCGCGGTTTATCTCAACGCCTATCTGCCACACCGTTTGGCTGAGCTTGCCGCCGGCTCCGCCACGCGTGTCATTCATCTCAGCACCGATTGTGTGTTCTCCGGCGCGCGCGGCGGCTACCGGGAGGGTGATCCGCGCGATGGCACCACCTTCTACGACCGCACCAAAGCGCTCGGAGAACTGGAAGACGGCCACAACATCACGCTCCGCCAGTCCATCGTCGGCCCCGATCTGCGCGCGGACGGCATCGGCCTGTTCAACTGGTTCATGGCCCAGAGCGGGACCATCCGTGGCTACACACGGGCGCTATGGACGGGGATCACCACCCTGGAACTGGCAAAAGTCGTCGCCGCGGCCGTCCAAAACCCGGTGTCCGGCCTACACCACATGGTGCCGGATCGCCCGATCAGCAAGCACGATCTGTTGCGGCTTTTCCGGCAGCATTCACACCGACAGGATATCGCGATCGAGCCCTGGGACGCCGTCGCGGTCGACAAGTCCCTGATCCGGACCCGATTTGACTTTCCCTACCGCGTGCCGGAATATGAACCCATGGTCGCGGACATGGTGGCCTGGATCCGCGCGCACCGCGCCTGGTACCCGCATTACAAGCTGGGAGAAGCATCATGCGAAAACTAAAGGTCATGACCATCGTCGGCACGCGTCCGGAAATCATCCGCTTGTGCGAGATCATCCGCAAGCTCGATTTGTACATGGACCATACCCTGGTTCACACTGGCCAAAACTGGGACTATACGCTCAACCAGGTGTTCTTTGACGAAATGGGCATCCGCTCTCCCGATTTGTATCTGGACGCGGTGGGGGCGACGTTGGGACAGACGATGGGCAACATCATCGCCAAAACCTATGACCTGATGGCGGAACACCAACCCGACGCGCTGCTGATCCTGGGGGATACCAATTCGGCATTGTCGGCGATCGCGGCCAAGCGTCTCAAAATCCCGATCTTTCATATGGAGGCGGGCAACCGCTGCTTCGATGAAAATTTGCCCGAGGAGATCAACCGCCGCATCGTCGACCACATCAGCGACATCAACCTGCCGTATACCGAACACGCGCGCCGCTACCTGCTGGCTGAGGGCATCCGTAAAGAGCATATCTATGTGACCGGCTCGCCGATGGCCGAAGTGCTCCAGGTGTACGGGCCGCAGATCGAGGCGAGCGATGTACTGGACCGCTTGCGCCTGCAACCCGGCCGTTACCTGCTCGTGTCCGCGCATCGCGAGGAAAACATCGACCACCCCGGTCACTTCCTGTCCCTGATGAACGCGCTCAACGAGATCGCCGCGACCTACGACATGCCGGTCGTCTATGCCACCCACCCGCGCAGCCGCGATCGCATCGAAAAGCGGGGCTTCATCTTTCATCCATTGGTGCGCAGCCTGCCGCCCTTCGGCTTTTTCGACTACAACAAGCTGCAACTCCACGCCTATTGCGTCTTGTCCGATTCCGGCACGGTGCCCGAAGAGTCCGCCATCCTGGGCTTTCCCGCCGTTTCGATCCGCACGTCGACCGAGCGGCCGGAAGCACTGGACAAAGGCGTGATCGTGCTGGGCGGCATCCGCGCCAACGATGTCTTCCAGTCGGTGGAGCTGGCGCGCGCCATGTGGGAAAACGGCGAGCGGGTGGAGCCGGTTCCGGATTACAGCGACACCAATGTTTCTGTCAAGGTGGTCAAAATCATCCAGAGCTATACAAAAATCGTCAATCAGATGGTATGGCGCAAAGAAGCGCCGGAAGGGTAGGGAGAGGGCAAGATGCGGACGATGGTGTTCGATGTACCGGCAGCCGAAAGCGGCGCGATGTCCATATTGCGGGAGTACCACGAAAAGGCACTGGCCACAGCCGGACCGGACCACGAATGGATCTTTGTCATCGGGTTGCCCGAACTCGCCTCGACCCCATACGTCAAAATCCAACGGTACCCTTGGGTGAAGAAGAGCTGGTTGCACCGCCTATGGTTTGATCACCTGGTGGCGCCGCGCCTGGTGCGCGCCGCGCAACCGGACCACATCCTTTCGCTGCAAAACCTGCTGGTCCCGCATGTCACCGTGCCGCAGGATCTCTACCTGCACCAGCCGATGCCGTTTACCGCCAAGCGCTTCCGCCTGTTTGCCCAGCCCGTTTTCTGGCTGTACCAGAACGTCTTGTCTCGGCCGATCTATCGTTCGGTGCGCCGGGCACGGCGTGTGACCGTCCAGACGCAATGGATGAAAGACGCCTGTGTCCGCCTCGCCCAAGCCGACCCCGATCACATCGATGTCGTGCCGCCGCGGGGGCTGGGCACGGATATGGGCGTATTTGAACCGGGCGCGGCCTCGCTTAGCAGCTTTTTTTATCCCACCAGTGAGAAAATCTACAAGGACCACACGACCTTGGTGCAAGCCATCGCGCAACTGCCGCCCGCTGCGCGCTCCACCATTCGTCTGGCGCTGACCCTGACCGGCGCGGAAACCCGCGTCTTGCGGCATCTACGCCGCAAATCCGATCGCGAGCGGTTGCCGATCGAGTGGCTCGGCATGATCCCGCACACGGAAGTGATGGCACGTTATACACGCTCGGTGCTGGTTTTTCCTTCCTACATCGAGACCTTTGGCCTGCCTCTGTTAGAGGCCCGGCGCACCGGCGCGCCGGTGATTGCCGCGGACTGTGCTTTTGCCCGCGAAATCCTGGCCGGATACCCGCGCGCGGCGTTCTTCCCGCCCGAAGACGCCGCCGCGCTCTCGCGGCTGCTGCGACAGAGTGCGGACGGCACCCTTTTCCCGTTGGCTGACTTACAGAATACGGTATAATAACGCTAGTTTTGACGTCGCCGCGCGCATCGTCTGTCGTGGCGGCGTGTCAGTGGGAGGGACCCATGTTTACCGGTAAAACTCTGTTGATCACCGGCGGTACCGGATCGTTTGGCAATGCGGTGCTGCACCGCTTCATCGACGCGGGCATCGCGGAAATCCGCATTTTTTCCCGCGATGAAAAAAAGCAGGACGACATGCGCCGCCGCTACGCCAACGACAAGATTAAATTTTACATCGGCGACGTGCGCGATCCGGGCAGCATCAACGGCGCGATGGTGGGTGTGGATTATGTGTTTCACGCCGCCGCGCTCAAACAGGTGCCCTCTTGCGAATTTTTTCCGATGGAGGCCGTGCGCACCAACGTCATCGGCACCGAAAATGTGTTGTCGGCCGCCATCGCCGCCGGCGTCCAACGTGTGATCTGTCTCTCCACCGACAAAGCCGTCTATCCGATCAACGCCATGGGGATTTCCAAGGCGATGATGGAAAAGGTGATGAGCGCCAAAGCGCGCGCCGTCCCGCCCGGCGGCACCGTCATCTGCGGCACGCGCTATGGCAATGTCATGGCCAGCCGCGGGTCGGTCATCCCTCTGTTCATCGAACAGATCTTTCAGGGCCGCCCGCTGACCGTCACCGACCCTGAGATGACGCGCTTCATGATGTCGCTGGACGACGCCGTGGAGCTGGTCCTGTTCGCGTTTGTCAACGGCAATCCCGGCGATCTGTTTGTCCACAAAGCGCCGGCGGTCACCATCGGCACGCTGGTCACGGCCGTGCGCTCGCTGTTTGGCGCCGACAACGAAATCCAGCGCATCGGCACCCGCCACGGTGAAAAATTATACGAGACCCTGTTGACCCGCGAGGAGATCACGCGCTCCGAAGACATGGGCGACTTCTACCGTGTCGTGGCCGACAACCGCGACCTCAATTACGGCAAATATTTTCATGAAGGATCCGAGCACATCAGTGCCGGAGGGGAGTACAACTCTCACAACACCCGCCGCATGGATCTCGACCAGACGCGCGCGATGCTCAGCCGCCTGCCGGAGATCCAGGCCGCGCTCGCCCGGCATCGGGAGGGACTGACTTTTGACACGTGACGGCGCGACAGACAACGCGCCACGCGTCCGCGTGCTCGTCGCCGGCGACGGCAGTTACATCGGCACCTCTTTTGCCGACTGGCTCGGCCAATGGCCCGACCGCTACCATGTCGACACCGTCGACATGGTCGGGGACGGCTGGCGCACATACGCGTTTTCCGGTTACGACGCGGTCTTTCATGTCGCCGGCATCGCCCATGTCACCGCCGACCCCGCGCAGGCCGACTTGTACCGCCGGGTCAATACCGAGCTGGTGCTGGCGGTCGCCGCCAAAGCCCGCGCGGAAGGGGTCGGCCAATTTGTCTTCATGAGCAGCTCGCTGGTCTATGGGGCGGACGACCGGGTGGGCGACGACCACCCGATCACGGCCGAGACCGCGCCCGCGCCGGCCGATGTATACGGCAACAGCAAATGGCAAGCCGAGCAAGGGCTCGGCGCCCTGGCGACAGACGACTTCGCGATCGCCATCCTCCGTTCCCCCTCGGTCTACGGTCCGGGCAGCCGCGGCAACTTTCCGCGCCTGCTGCGACTGGCGCGCTGGTGTCCGGTTTTTCCGTCCGTCGACACCCGCCGCAGCATGCTCTACATCGACCATTTGTGCGAATTTGTTCGCCTCGTCATCTCCCAGCGGGCCCGCGGCGTTTTTTGGCCGCAAGACGCCGCGACGGTCGACCCGTCCGATGTCATCCACCGCTACCGCGCGCAAAAGGGCCGCCGCACCTGGATGTTGCGGGGCGCGAAGCCGTTGCTGCGTTGGGCGGGCGGGCGCGTGGGCGTGATCAACAAGGTGTTTGGCAACAAGCGCTACGACCCGGCCTTGTCCGCGGCGCCGGGCGGCGCGCCTTACCACAGCGTCGACCTGGACGAAGCGCTGCGCCGCATCGGACGACATCACGGCGGCGCGAACAGGTGAGCGGCGGACGTTCGCAGGGCATTGTGCGCACCACCTCGATGATCCTGGTCGTGGTGGTGATCAGCAAAGTGCTGGGGATGGCGCGCGAAATGCTGCTGGCCGGGAGGCTGGGAAATGGCCCGGAAAACTCGGCCTACAGTGTCGCTTTTTCGCTCGTCTACACCTTGACCCTGCTTTTCAGCTGTTTTTTACAGACCGCGTTTCAGCCCATCTACAGCCGCGTGCGCTTTCAGGAAGGCCGCGCGGGTGCCGACCGCTATGCCAGCGCCATGCTGACCTTCTTTGGCCTGGCCGGTCTGCTGGTCGGCGTGGGGCTCTACGCGTTCGCGCCGGCGGTCGCCGCCGTCTATATGCCGGGCTACAGCGCGGCCGGTCAAGCGCTGGTCGCGCAGATGATCCGCCTGTTGACGCCGATGTTCGTCCTCCAGGTGGCGGCCTATCTGTTGACCGCGGTTCTCAACGCCAATGAATCATTTATCGTGCCGCATGTGGCGACGATGTCCCTCTCATTTGCCCTGATCCCCACCCTGGCGCTCTCCCGTTCGGCCGACCCGGTGCGGGTGGCCCAGGCCGTGGCGATCGCCACGTCCGCCTCGGCGGTACTGGAAGTCGCGATCCAATTGCCGGCCGCCGCGCGGCGCCTGCGCTTCCGCCCCCTCCTGGCGCCGCGCGACCCGTGGCTCAAACAAACCCTGATCGTCGCCCTGCCGGCGGTCATTGCCACTGGTTCGTCCGAAATCAATCAGTTGCTGCAAAAAAACCTGACCTCGACGATCGACGAGAGCGCGGCCTCGGCGCTGGTCTTTGGCTACAAGACCTACGCCATTTATGTCGGGTTGCTGATCCTGCCGATCACGGTCATTTTGTTTTCGCGGCTGGGGCGGCTCGCGGCCGCCAACGACCGCGCCGGCATGCTGGATACGCAGCGCCGTTGCCTGGAAGCCATGATGCTGGTCCTGCTGCCGGTGGTCTTGCTGTCGATGATCCTCCACCGCGACATCATCCGCATTTTGTATCAGCGCGACCGCTTTACCGCCGGGGACACCCTGCTCACCGGGTCGGCTTTCCTCATGTATTTGCCGGGGCTGCTCGGTTACGCGGTCAAGGATATTTTCAGCCGCTTTTTCTTTTCCATACAGGACACCCGTACGCCGATGTGGGTGGGGGTGGGCGCGCTGCTGTGCAACATGGGGCTGAATTTCGCCCTCGTCGGCCGCCTGGGCATCGCCGGCCTGGCCCTGGCCTCGACGCTGACGCTGCTGGCGTCGGGCGCCGTACTGGTTGTCATTTTGCGCCGCAAGATCGGCCCGCTGATGCTGGGGGCCGCGATCGGCCAATTCGCGCGCATCGCGCTGGCGACGGCCCTGAGCGGCGTGGTTGCCTATCTGGGATTGCGGTTGGCCGCGGACCGCGGCGTGGTGGCGCGGGTGTTGGCCGCCGGGCTCGTGCCGCTGGTCTTATACATTTTCTCCGTGCTGCTGCTGCGCGTCGACAGCGCCCGCTGGCTGGCGCGTGAAACCGCGGCCATGTTCCGCAAAGGAGGCGCGCGTTGAACATCCTCGTGGTTTCCCAATATTACGCGCCCGAGCCCTTTCGCGTCGCCGACGTCTGCCGCGATCTGGTCGCGCGCGGCCACGCGGTCACGGTTTTGTGCGGCATCCCCAATTACCCGGATGGCCGCTATTACCGCGGGTACTCGCTGACACGCCGCCGCCGCGAGACCCTGGACGGGGTCCGTGTCATCCGCTCCTGGCTGATCCCTCGCGGACGGGGCGGCAAAGCCGGCCTGATCGCCAATTATCTCTCCTTTATGGTTTCGGCCTGGCTGCGGCATTTCCGGTTGGCCCGCCAGGGGTTTGACGCCGTCTTTTGTTATGAAGTGTCGCCGCTGACGATGGCGGTGCCGGCGGTCGCGGTAGCCCGGCGTGCGCGCGTGCCGCTGACCTTGTATTTGACCGACCTGTGGCCGGAGAACGTCGCCGCCGTCAACGGGGTCCGCAGCCCGCGCCTGCTGGCCGCGATCGGCCGCCTGGCGGCCTGGATCTACCGGCATTGCGACCGCGTCCTGGTTCCGTCCCGCTCCTTTGCCGGGCGGGTACAGGCGCGCGGGATGCCGCCGGATCGCGTCGTCTACTGGCCGCAATACGCCGAAGACCACTATGTGCCACACGAGCGGGGAGAGGTGGAGCCGGACGACGCCGCCGAACGCCACCCGGCGTTGGCGCGGATGGCCGCCTGCCATTTCCCCGTGGTGTTTACCGGCAACATCGGCGCCGCGCAGGGACTGGACGTGCTGATCGCGGCCGCCCGCTTGCTCCCGCCCTCGCTCGACGCGGTCTTTTTCCTGGTCGGGGACGGGCGCGCCCGCGCCGCGTTGGCCGCGCGCGTGGATGAAGCGGGCCCGTCCGTGGCCGCGCGTGTCGTGTTTTGCGGCCGGGTCCCCAGCGGGCAGATCCCGCTCTTTCTCGCTCAAGCCGGCGCCGCCTTACTCACGCTGGCGCCCGATCCGGTTTTTTCCCTGTACCTGCCGACCAAGCTCCAGACCTATCTGGCCAGCGGCGTGCCCATCCTCTGCGCCGCCGACGGCGCCGCCGCCGATCTGGTCCACGAAGCACAAGCCGGCCTGGTCGCGCCGGCCGGTAACGCGCCGGCGCTGGCCGCGGCGGTGGTGGCCCTGGCGGCCCTGCCGGCGTCCGCGCGCGCCACGATGGCGCGGCGCGGTCGCGCGTATTTCGAACAAGCCTTTGCCAAAACCGCCCGGATGGACCAGCTGGAGCACATCTTGCTCCATCCGGCCGGCGACCGCTAAACAGGAGAACGACAAAATGGACTGGACACCCGCCGACCTGCAACGGCTGCAGCAGACCGAGATGGAGATGCTCGCCCTCCTGGACGACATCTGCGCGGCTCACGACATCCGCTATTACCTGGCCGCCGGGTCCTGCCTGGGCGCCATGCGCCACCGCGGCATGATCCCCTGGGACGACGACATCGATGTGTACCTCCACCGCGAGGACTACGACCGTTTGTCGGCGCTGCTGCCCCAAGCCCTGCCGCCCGGCTATTTTTTCCAATCGGCCGCCACCGACCCCGCCTTCATGTACCCCTTTGCCAAAATCCGCAAAAACAACACGGCCTTTGTGCAGGAAGCCTTGCGCGACATCCCCATGCACCACGGCATTTATATCGATCTCTTTCCGGTCGACGGCGCGCCGCGCCAGCCGCTGCTGCGGTTCTGGCAGAGCGTCCGCCTGCTGTTCCTCAAGCGGATCGCGATCGGGCATATCCTGCCGCGCCGGGCCGAGCGGGCGCTGTACGCGCTGCTCTACCGTTTTCTCCCGCGCCCGCGTTGGCAGCGCCTGTATGAGCGCTGCTGCCGGCGTTACGACTCCCGGCAGACCGGCCTGTGTCTGTGCGCCGCCTCGGAATACGCCTACCGCCGCGAACTGCTGCCGCGCGCCGTATACGGCCGGGGCCGCCGGGTCCCTTTCGGGCCGCTGTCGCTGCCCGTCCCCGACGACGCCGACACCTATCTCACGGTCATGTACGGCGACTGGCGCACCCCGCCGCCGGAACACGCGCGCGGATCCCAGCACGCGCCGTGGCACCTGTCCTTCGATCGCGAATACCACCCCTGACCGCCTTGTGTACCCCCGTGTGCCCGGCCGCGGGCACGCAACCCGACCGCACAGGCCGCCGATATGGCAAAATAGCATGAAGATCACATAAGAACCACGCAGTGAGTTAACAAATGAAATGTAGGCTAACCAAGCAATTCGGCGCGCGCATTCTGACGTTTTTCGTCGGATTCTTTGTCGTCCTCGGCGCCAGTGCGTGCGGGCCGCTCCTGTTTTCGCCGACCGCCGCTGACACGCAACCCGGTTCGACCGGGGCCGCGAGCCAACCGCGCGCCATCGTCGCCCGGCAGACCCCGCCGACGTCAGCCGCGACGACCACCCGGGCACAGCCCACGCCCACGCCCGCGCCGACCGCCACACCGACGCCCGCGCCGACCCCCGCGCCCACCGCCACACCGACGCCCGTACCGACCGCCACACCGACGCCCGTGCCCACCGCCACGCCGACCCCCGCGCCCACCGCCACGCCGACCCCCGTGCCCACCGCGCCGCCGCCCACCCCGACCCCGCGCCCCTCGGCCACCCCCGCGCCCACGACGGCGGCGACGACCGCTGGGCCGCAGACCGACCCGGCGTGGATCCAGGCGGTTTTACAGCAGACCAACGCGGAGCGCGCCGCGCACGGGCTGGCGCCACTGCAGGCCGGCAGCGCCGCGGCACTGTGCGCCGCCGATGTGCGCGCCCGCGAGATCATCGTCTTGTTTTCACACAACCGGCCGGATGCCAACCAATGCGACTCCGCCGACTCCCAGCCGTGGCACACGGCGCTCACCGAAGCCGGCGTGGCTTATCGCCGGGCCGGCGAAAACATCGCCGCCGGTTACCGCAGCCCCGAAGCGACGGTCGAAGGCTGGATGAACTCGGAAGGCCACCGCAAAAACATCCTCAACCCCGACTTTACCCATCTGGCGGTCGGTTACCGCTATCTCGAGGGATCCCAATACCGCCACTACATCGTCCAGCTGTTCTACACACCGCCTGGCGGCTGACCCGGGTCGCTGCGGGTCGTCCATCAAACAGGAAGGACCGCAAGCCGCGATGCTTGCGGTCCCTTTGTCACGTGGGCAAAAGTCCGGACCCGCCCGATTAAGTGAATCGTACGGCCCTCATCCGCGGGCCGACGTGTGCGCGGCGGCATGCGCCTGCTTGAGCAAACCGGGGATATCGATGCGGTATTCGCACCAGGGCAGACAGGCGCCGCACTCGACACAGGCCTCGGCGTCCACTTCAAAGGCCGCGTATTGGGCCGCGTATCCCGACGTGTCCTTGCCCAGGCGGTCGAGTACCGTGTAGCGGGCGAACGCCGAGAGGATGTGCGCGAAATCCACGCCCTCCGGGCAGGCGAACTTCTCCGTGCAGTGCATGCACGAGCGGCAGATGTGATGCATCTGGCCGGCGATCTGGCCGGCCTCCGTCTTGAGTGCTTGCCGCTCGTCGGGGGTCAGCGGGTCCGGGCGCAGGGCCGTCGCCACATCCAGGTCGATCTCCGCGGTGTACCGCGCGCCGACGTCGATGGTCGAGATATAGGGGTTGGACAGGCAAAAGCGCAGCATCGCCGGGTAATCGAACGACACCAGGTCGCGGATGTTCTGCCAGATCGGCACCATGCCGTTGCCGTCAAACGCTTTCATGTTGATCACACCCAGCCCGCGCTCATGGGCATAGCGCAGCAGATCGAGCTCGCCGTCTTCGCCCAGCACGCGGTTGAAGACGTTGTACGGCAACTCGGTCACATCGAAGATCCCGGTGTCGATCGCTTCTTTGATCTCTTTAGCAAAGGGGTAGTGGCTGGAAAAGCCCAGAAAGTGTACCACCCCGTCTTTTTTGGCCTGCTGCAGTCGTTCCAGCACGCCGGACGCGGTCGCCTGTTGCCAGCGTTCCGTGCTGATCCCGTGAACCAGGTAAACCAGCCGGATCGGTGTC
The DNA here is from genome assembly GCA_964479435.1 of uncultured Oscillospiraceae bacterium. GTDB lineage: Bacteria > Bacillota > Clostridia > Saccharofermentanales > UBA5734 > JAAYKS01. The sequence continues at coordinate 7,213 of CAYZME010000026.1, read as the reverse complement.
TGGCCGATGCGCATCGCGTCCCCGGTGCCGGTGACACCCAGTGTCTTGAGACTGGTGGCCAAATCGCGCTCAAAGTCGTCGATCGTGTAGGCGTGCCCCTTGGTGACGATCACCAGCGGCTCGGCGGGCGCCGGCCGAGCGCGCAGCACCTCGCCGACGACCTGTTCGCTTTCCAGGATCACACCCGGCGCGACTTCGCCTTTGTAAGCCCGCGCTGTGTCGATCAGGTTGATGCCCTGGTCGAGCACATGGTGAACCAGCGCGCGCGCCTGGTCATGGTTTTCCAGCATGCGCAGATTCATGGCGCCAAAACCGATTTCGGTGACCATCAGGCCGGTGCGGCCGAATGGGCGTCGTTTGATTGTTTTTGTCACGGATAATCCTCCTGTGTGTTGTGTCTGGCGGCGTGTTCTTACCCCGGCCGATAGCTGTCTTTGAGCGATACCGCGCGGTTGAATACCGGGCGTCCGGGTTGGCTGTCGTGGTTGTCCAGGCAGAAATAGCCGGTGCGCAAAAACTGGTAATGCGCCGGCGCCCGGACCTCGGCCAACGCCGGCTCGATCTTGCAATCGCGCAGTACGGTCAGGGAATGCGGGTTGAGATGCTCGAGAAAGTCCTGGTCGGGGTCGGCTTCCGGGTCCGCGAGCGTGAAGAGATTTTCGTACAGCCGCACCTCGGCCGTGGCGCAATGGTTGGCGTCGACCCAGTGCAGGGTGCTGCGCACACGGCGCCCGTCGGGTGTACTGCCGCCCCGCGTCTGGGGGTCGTACGTGGCGGTGACCGTTGCCAGTGAGCCATCCGCGTGGCGGGTGCAACCGGTACAGCGGATGACATAGGCGTGTTTGAGCCGCACCTCGTTGCCGGGAAAGAGACGGAAGTATTTGCGCGCCGGGACTTCCATGAAATCCTCGGCCTCGATCCACAGTTCACGCGAAAACGAGATCCGGCGCGTGCCGGCCGCCGGGTCCTCGGGGTTGTTTTCGGCCTCAAACCACTCGGTCTGTCCTTCCGGATAGTTTTCGATCACGAGCCGGATCGGGCGCAAGACCGCCATCGTGCGGTGGGCGTGCCGGTTGAGGTCCTCGCGCAGGCAGTATTCCAAAAAAGCGTAATCGACGACGCTCGTCACTTTGGAGACACCGATGCGGTCCAAAAAGGTCCGGATGGCGGCGGGAGTGAAGCCACGCCGGCGCATCCCGCTCAGGGTCGGCATGCGCGGGTCGTCCCAGCCGTCGACACGCCCCTGCTCCACCAGCAGCCGCAGTTTGCGTTTGCTCATGACGGTGTGCGTCATGTTGAGGCGCGCGAACTCGATCTGGCGCGGCGGGCTTTCGAGGTCGGCGTGTTCGGTCACCCAATCGTACAGCGGGCGATGATCCTCGTATTCCAGGGAGCACAGCGAGTGCGTGATCCCCTCGATCGCGTCCTGCAGGGGGTGGGCAAAGTCATACATCGGGTAAATGCACCACTCGGTGCCGGTGCGGTGGTGCGGCACCCGCCGGATGCGGTACATCACGGGGTCGCGCAGATTGATGTTGCCGGCCGCCATGTCGATCTTGGCGCGCAGCACCCGCGAGCCGTCGGCAAATTCGCCGGCGCGCATGCGCGCGAACAAATCCAGGTTTTCCGCCACCGGCCGGTCACGCCAGGGGCTGTTGCGCCCCGGCTGGGTCAGGGTGCCGCGATACGCGCGGATTTCCTCCGCCGACAAATCGTCGACATAGGCCAGCCCTTTGCGGATAAATGAAACGGCATACTGATAGATCTGTTCGCTGTAGTCCGATCCGAAATACAGACGGTCTTGCCAATCAAAGCCCATCCAGCGGATGTCTTCCTGGATCGCTTCGACAAACTCGACCTCTTCTTTTTCCGGGTTGGTGTCGTCAAAACGCAAATTACACAAGCCGCCGAAACGCGCGGCCATCATAAAGTCGATGACGAACGCCTTGGCGTGGCCGATGTGCAGCCAGCCGTTGGGCTCGGGCGGAAAACGCGTGTGGACCTGTCTGCCGGCAAAGCGGCCGCCCGGTTCGAGGTCGCGGATGATGGCTTCTTCGATGAAATGGGCCGGCGCGGTGGGCGCGCGGTCGAGGTCCTGGTTCCTGTCACTCATGTGGGCTCCTCCGTTGATATGCGATGGGGGCGGTACGCGTAGCGTCCGCGTAGCGTGCGCGTCTACGTCGATGTTCGCTGCGCGTAGCGTACGCGTCTACATCGATTGGCGCTACGCGCCTACATCAATGCTCGCGGGGTCAGTTTTTCGATGCCGCGGCGGATTCTCGCCAGCGATTCATCCCGGCCCAGCAGCGCCAGAATCTCGACGGCGCCGCCCGGGGTCACGGCGGTGCCCGAAACGGCGATGCGCAGCGGCCACATCACTTGCCCGTTTTTGACCCCGCGCGCCGCGGCCAGATCGATCAGGGCGGTGTGGATGGCCTCGGGCTCCCACGACGCCAAATCCGCCAGCACCGGCCGCGCGGCCGTCAGGGTTTGCAGCGCGGACGCGGGGGTGGTCTTCATCTTTTTGTGGTTATACAATTCGATGTCATAATCGGGCAGCTCGGCCAAAAAGCCGATCATCCCGGGGATGGCGGTCAGGCGGTCGACGCGCGGTTGCAAGATCGAAGCCAGCAACAGGCCGTCGTACGCTCTCTCGCCCAGGGCGGCGTCGAGCTGCGGCTTGGCGATCGACAGAAATCGCTCCGGCGGCATCTCGCGCAAATAACCGGCGTTAAACCAGGCCAGTTTGTCGTAGTCGAACAAAGCCGGCGACTTGGAAATGCCCCCGATGTGAAACGCGCGCGCCAGCTCGTCGAGGGTGAAAAACTCGCGGGTGTCGCCCGGCGCCCAGCCCAGCAGCGCGATGTAGTTGATGATCGCCTCGGGCAGGTAGCCTTCACGCACCAGATCCGCGAAGGACGTGGCGCCGTGGCGCTTGGACAGCTTGGAGACCGTCCCGTCCTCGCCGCGGCCGACGATCAGCGGCAAATGCACATATTCCGGCACCTGCCATCCGAACGCCTCATACAACAGATTGTACTTGGGCGCCGACGAGAGATACTCCGAACCGCGCACCACGTGGGTGATCGCCATTTCGTGGTCGTCGACGACGTTGGCGAAATTGTAGGTCGGGAACCCGTCGGATTTGAGCAGCACCTGGTCTTCCAGCTCTTTATTGTCGACGCGGATCGTGCCAAAGACCGCGTCATGAAAAGCGGTCGTGCCGCTCAGGGGCATTTTTTGCCGGATGACGTGGGGTTCACCGGCCGCCAGACGGCGCTCGACCTCGGCCGCGGGCAGATCGCGGCAATGGCGGTCGTAGCCGGGGGCCCCGGCGCCGGCGCCGGCGGTACGCAGCGATTCCAGCCGTTGCCGCGAACAGAAACAGCGATAGGCCCGTCCGGCGGCGACCAGTTGTTCCGCGTGCGGTTTGTAGATGTGGCGCCGCTGGCTTTGTACATACGGGCCGTACGGGCCGCCGATGTCCGGCCCCTCGTCGTGGCGCAACCCGACCCGGGCCAGCGTGTCATAGATGATTTGCTCGGCGCCGTCGACCAGGCGCTCCTGGTCGGTGTCCTCGATGCGCAAAATGAACGCGCCGCCCATGGATTTGGCGATCAGGTATTCGAACAGCGCGGTGCGCAAATTGCCGACGTGCATCAAGCCGGTCGGGCTGGGGGCAAAACGGGTGCGGACGGTCTGGTTACGCATGGACGGCTCCTTGTGAGACCGGGCGGCGCCGATGCCGCCCGGAACGAAATGACCGCGTGGGGGTGCGGGAAAGTGTGACAAATATGATATCATAGAGTGCGCTGTCGGCATAGCGCGGGGATGCGCGCGGATGCCGACGGAGAGGCGGTTTTTGGATGTTTGGCTATGTGCGCCCGCTCAAGGGCGATTTATTGGTCCGCGAGTTCACCTGGTATCGCGCCGTGTATTGCGGGGTGTGCAAAAGTCTGGGCGCGCGATATGGCCAATTGCCGCGTTTGGCGGTCAATTATGACATCACCCTGCTGGCGCTGCTGCTGTTCGCGTTGCGCGCCGACCCGCCGGCCGCGCTGCCGGCGTCTTGCATTGCCAACCCGTTGCGCAAGCACCCGGTCGCGCAAGCCGACCCGGTGTTGGACGCCGCGGCCGATGTCACCGTGATTCTGGCCTGGCACAAAGCGCGCGACGACGCGCGGGACGGGCGCAGGTGGCGCGGATTGGCGGGGAGAGCGGTTTTTGCCGCCGCCCGACGGCGGGCGGCCGCCCGCTGGCCGGAGGTCGACCGTGAGATCGCGGCGGCCCTGGACGAACTGAAAGCCGTCGAGGCGCGGGAGCCCGGCCCGGAATCGCCCCTGCAGGGCGCCGACGCGTTTGGCCGCGTGACCGGCGCGGCTTTTGGCGGCGTGAGTGAGGCGTTGCTGCCCGATCTGCAACCGGCGACGCGCGCGGCGCTGCGCTGGGCGGGGGAGCGGCTGGGCCGCTGGATCTACCTCGTGGACGCGGTGGACGATCTGGCGGACGACGTCGATCATAAAAATTGGAACCCGTTCGCGGCGGGTACGCGGACACAAGCGGTGGCGGCCGCCGAGCCGTGGCTGCTGGAGCTGGAAGCCGAGCTGGATCGGACGTGCGCGTTGTTGCCATACGAACGCGACGCCGCACTGGTCGCGAACATCGTGCGGGCGGGGTTGCCCGCCGTGCGCGCGGACGTGCTGGCCGGCCGCGGACTGGCACGGTTGTAGGCCGTTGGCCCATCAGTAGGCCGCTGGCCAGCCTGTAGGCCGCTGGCCAATCTTTAGGCCGTTGGCCCACGTGTAGGCCGCTGGCCCATATGTAAGCCGGAAAGGATCCCTGTCGAATGGCGGTTAAGAATCCATATGAGGTGTTGGGGCTGCAAAGCGGTGCCACCCAGGCCGAGATTAAAAAAGCATACCGGGAACTGGTGAAAAAATACCACCCCGACAATTACGCCAACCACCCGTTGGAGGATCTTGCCAAAGAAAAAATGCAAGAGATCAACGAGGCTTATGATACGCTGACGCGCAAAGACGCCGGTGCCAACCCCGAGGGCTACACCAGCCCCGAGCAGGCCGCCGAGCAGGCGCGGCGCGGCGGCTACACGGGCTACGGCGGGCGCGCCGGGCCGTTTACGCAAAACCCCTTTGGACAAGGACAAGGTCCGTATTATACCCAGCGCCCCGGTCCGGGCGGGATGAGCATTTGTGACCAATTGACCTGCCTGTGCTGCGCCGACAGTTGTTGCGAATGCATGGGGGGCGACCTTTGTGTCTGCTGCTGACCGCCCGCGCGCGGTCGCGCGCAGGGTCGCCTATGGCGGCATGGCGGCGGCGCTGGCGGCGTTGGCGTTGCTGGGAATCCGGCTGTTGCCGACCGCCGACCTGGCATTGTATGCCGCGTCGTCGGCCTGTGTCGCCTGGGCGCGTATCGAAGTGCCGCGCCGGGGCGCCTGGCTGACCTGGCTGGCGGCCGCCGGCGTCGGCGTTTTGCTGACCGGGTGGGAGACGGCCGTGCCGTTCGCGTTGTTTTTTGGGCCCTTTCCGCTGATCAAAGCGGCGGTCGAATCGCGGGTCTCTGTGCCGCTGCGGGCGCTGGCGCTCAAACTGCTGGCGGCCGATCTGCTGCTGGCGCTGCTGGCCGCCCTGTACCTGAGCCTGTTTGTCGATCCGCTGTCGTTGCCGTTGCCGTGGTGGGCGCTGGCGCTGCTGGCGCAGCCGGTGCTGCTGTTATACGATTACGCGCTGACGGCGATGATCACGTTGTACGTGGCCCGTCGGCGTCCACATTCCTGACGGCTTCCACATTCCGAACGGCGTCCACGTTCCGGACACCACCCACGTCTCCGACGGCTTCCACGCTCCGGACGCCGCCCCCTTCCGCGACCGGTTCCGCCGCCCGCTCGGCGCGGCGCAGACGCACCCGCCAGTAGAGCCGGATCAAGCCGGTGGCGAGGCGGTAAATCGCGGCCAACGCCAGGGCCCCCACACAGATCAGGATGATGATGTATAAATCGGGATTGGCCTGCAAGGCGTTGAGAACGCGGTTGGCCAGGCTGGAGTCGACCGAGTAGATCGTGCGGTCGGGGGCGCATTCCACCGTGATCGTGGTGTCGTTGGGTAAAGTAAAGGTCATGGTGCCGACGGTGTCTTCCTGTAGCAACGGCAGGCGGTGCGGACCGGCCGAGGTGTACCGCAGCTGGTCGACCACGGTGGCCGCGCCGATGCGCTGCACATAATAGACCGTGCGCTTGTACACCAGGCCGAATACGGTGTCCTCGACCGCGTCGCGGATGGTCTCGGGCACCGGTTGGCCGGCGCGCACCAGCACGGTGTTGATGTAATTCTTGTAAATGCCCCGCCCCAGTATTTGCAGATCGGAGATCTCCGCCCCGGAGGCGACGCCGGTCAGGATGGTCAGGGTTTCAAAGCCGCCGGCCGCGTACGAGGCGACCAGTGAAATGGTCCCGCTGTCGTCGCTCGCCAGCACGCCGGTCAGGGCGTCGACAAAGGTCCACGCGTAGGCCAGGTTGTTGGCGATCTCGATGCTACGCGCGTCGGTGGTGGGGAAAAAGCGGGTGGACGAAGTGTGAAAAGCGGTGTTGACGACGCGGCTGTAGTTGGTGTTCTGAAAGAAGTGGCGCACCAGCTTGATCGCGTCGCGCACGCTCGAGACCGGGTGGCGGGCCTCGGCGTCACTGCCCATCCCAACGTCGGTGACCACCGAGCGGCCGGTGCTGTTGAGAAAGACCGTCTGGTCCATGTCCAGCTGGGCGGCGCGTTCGTTCATCACCGCGGTAAAGGCGTTCTCGCTGCCGCTGTGTTGTTCCGCCAGAGCGATCGCGGCGGCGTCGCTGTCGATGTAAAACATCGCGGCGATGAGAAACTCGATGGTGTATTTGTCTCCGGCGGCAAAGCCCGTGATGTGGTTGCGGGCGGGGGCGTCGGCGTTGGCCTGGTCGGCCGCCAGGCTGACGGTCACATACGTGGAGGCGGGGAAACGCTGCAGAACCAGCAGGGCGGTCATAATCTTGGACAACGCCGGGATCTGGACCGGCGTGTCGCCTTCTTTGGCGTAGAGCTCCATCCCGCGGCCGGTCTCGATCACGACCGCGGCCTGGGCGGTCAGCTCGATGCCCAGATCGCCATAGGGGTCGGCCGCCTGTAGCGAAGCCGCGAAGGTCTCGCCCGACGCCATGGCCGGCAGCGGC
>CAYZME010000025.1:0-24680 GCA_964479435.1 uncultured Oscillospiraceae bacterium | reverse complement strand
AACTGTGAGCGGTAGAGACGGGCATAAAAGCCGGCGCGGGCCAGCAATTCCCGATGGTTGCCCTGTTCGACCACCCGCCCGTGGTCCATCACGAGAATGGTATCGGCGTTGCGGATCGTCGACAGGCGGTGGGCGATGACAAAGCTGGTGCGCCCTTCCATCAGGCGGGCCATCGCCTGCTGGACGATCACCTCCGTGCGGGTGTCGACCGAACTGGTGGCTTCGTCGAGGATCAGGACGCGCGGCTGCGAGAGGAATGCCCGCGCGATCGTCAACAGCTGCCGTTGTCCCTGAGACAGGTTGGTGGCCTCGTCTTCGAGCTGGGTTTCATACCCGTCGGGCAGCGTGCGGACAAAGTGATCGACGTAGGCGGCCCGCGCCGCCGCCCGTATTTCAGCGTCGCTGGCGCCCTCGCGGCCGTAGGCGATGTTTTCGCGGATCGTCCCCCGGAACAACCAGGTATCCTGTAGCACCATGCCGATCGGCTGGCGCAACGCTTCGCGGGGGAGCGCGCGGATGTCCTGTCCGTCGAGACGGATCGCGCCCTCATCGATTTCGTAAAAGCGCATCAGCAAATTGACCAGCGTCGTTTTGCCGGCGCCGGTCGGGCCGACGATCGCGACGGTCTCGCCCGGGGCCACCGTCAGGTTGAGATCGGCGATCAGCGGGATCTCCGGGTCATAGCGGAAAGACACGTTTTCAAATTGCACCTCACCGCGAATCGCACGCGCCGCCGACCCGGCGACGTCGTCGATTTCTTCCGCCTCGTCGAGCAAGGCGAAAACCCGTTCCGCCGAGGCCGCGGTCGACTGGATGAGGTTGAAAATCCCGGCGGTCTGCGCGATCGGCTGGGTAAACTGGCGCGCGTATTGAATGAAGGCCTGCAAGTCGCCAAAGGAAATGTTACCCTGCGCGATGCGGATGCCGCCGACCACACAGATCACCACGTAATTCAAATTGTTGAAGAAATTCATCACGGGCATCACGAGGCCGGAAATAAATTGCGCACGGAACGAGGAGCCGAATAAGCGCCGGTTGTGCGTTTCGAAGCTCTCGATGGCCGCCTGCTGTTTGCCGTAAGCCTGCACCACGCCGTGGCCGGAGAACATTTCCTCGATGTGTCCGTTGAGATCGCCGGTGCTCTCCCACTGGATGGTGAATTGTTTTTGTGACCGTTTGGCAATCCGCATCGCCGTGATGCCGGCCAGCGGCAGCGTGATCAGGGAGACCAGCGCCAGCAACGGGCTGATCGACAACATCATCCCCATCACGCCGAGGAGGGTCAGCAGGGCGGTCATCACCTGGGTGATGCTCTGGCTGAGGGTCTGCTGGATGTTGTCGATGTCGTTGGTCACACGGGACAGCAGGTCGCCGCGCGGCATCCTGTCAAATGTACGGACCGGCAGTCGGTCGAGCTTTTCATCGACGTCCCGGCGCAGCGTGTAGACGGTTTTTTGCGTGATGCCGGCCATCTGCCAGATCTGGAACCAGCCGAACAGCGCGCTGAGCAGGTAAATCCCCACCAGCCAAGCCAGGATCGTGCCGATCCGGGCGTAATCCACGCCGCCGCCGATTTGGATTTCCATCCCCGACAACATGTCGGCGATGCGGCCGGCATCGACACGAGAAAAGCTGTGGATCAACGCCTGGACTTCCGACTCCGGCATGCGCGCGATGGCGTCGGCCAGCGGCTGGAGATCCGGGTTCGCGTGCGACAAGGCCGCCGCGACCTCTTCCGACGCGAACGAATCGCTCTCCACCACGCGCAGCACATTTTCGTCGCCCATGGCTTTCAGCATGGCCAGCAGGGTCTTCTCGTCCAACCAGGCCGGCGCCTGCCCGCCAAACGCGCCCTCGATCTGCCGCGTGACCATCCGGCTCATGACGCCATTGAACAAGACATTGGTGCCGCGGCCCATGATTTTGGGCCCGGCGATGGAAAACACCACGCTCAGGATGGCCGACAACAGCACAGCCGCCAGGCCGACCCGGTAGGGTTTGAGATAGGAGAGCAGGCGGCGCATGGTACCGCGGAAGTCGGCGGCTTTTTCCACCGGCGCGCCCATGCCCATCGGGCCGTGCGGGCGGCCGCCGGCGCGGGGCGCGGGTCGCCCGGGTTTTTGTGTGGCGGGGGCCGGCGCGGCCGGTCGCGATGATTTTGTCATGCCATCGCCTCCTCTGTCGCCATCCGCACTTCGGGATCCTCGTCGGAAAATTGCGAAGCCACAATTTCGCGGTAGACCGCGCAGTCGGCCATCAGTTCGCGGTGGGTGCCCACCCCGGCCAGCGTGCCTTCATTGAGCACGAGGATGCGATCGGCATGTAACACCGTGCTGATTCGTGACGCGACGATGATCACTGTCGCGTCGCGGGTTTCCGCGCGCAGCGCCTGCCGCAGCGCCGCTTCGGTGGTGTAATCCAGGGCCGAGAAGCTGTCGTCAAACACATAGACCTCCGGCTGGCGCACAAGGGCCCGGGCGATCGCCAACCGCTGGCGCTGCCCGCCCGAGACATTGATTCCCCCCTGTTCGATCGGGGCATCGAGGCCACCTTCCATGGCTTCCACAAAATCCAGCGCCTGCGCGACCGCCAGCGCGTGACGGATCTCGTCGTCGCTCGCGTCCGGCCGCCCGTCGCGCAGATTGTCCGCCACGCTGCCGCGAAACAAAAACGCGCGCTGGGGAACGTAGCCGATCCGCGCACGCAAATCCGCGAGCGCATACGCGCGTACATCCTGTCCGTCGAGTTCGACCGCGCCTTCGCTGACATCGTAAAAGCGGGCGATCAGTTGGACCAGGGTGGATTTGCCGCAGCCGGTAGAGCCGACGATCGCCGTGGTCTCGCCGTGGCGCGAGACAAAAGAAATATCGCACAAGACCGGTTGTTCCGCCCCGGGATAGCTGAAGCCGGCGGCGCGAAACGCGAGGTGGCCGCGCGTCTCCGACGACGGCACGCCGGGTTGTCGCGGGTCGCGGACGGTCGGCTGGGCGTCGAGTACCTCGCGGATGCGTTCACCGGAGGCCGCGGCGCGCGGGGCCATGACCAGCATCACCACCGCCATGACGACCGACATCAGGATTTGTACGACATATGTCAGGAAAGCGGTCAGGTTGCCGATCGGCATGCCGGCATCCACCCGCCCGGCGCCGAACCAGATGATGGCGACCGAGGTCAGGTTGAACAACAGCATCATCAGGGGCATGATCACCGCGAACATGCGGCCGATGCGGATGCCCACGTCCGCCAGGTCGTGGTTGGCCAGGTCAAACCGCCGGCGCTCCAGCGCTGTGCGCACAAACGCGCGAATGACGCGCACGCCGTTCAGTTTCTCCCGCATGATCAGATTGACGCGGTCGATCCGCGCCTGCATGGTTTTGAACAGCGGCAGCGCGTGGCGCAACACCAGCCAGATCGCCACCAGCATGACCGGGATGACAATCGCGATCAACAGGGACAAACGCCGGTCCTGGCGCAGCGCCATCACGACGCCACCCACCATCATGATCGGCGCCGACATCATCATCGTCAGCCCGGTGTGCACCAGCATCTGTACCTGTTGTACATCGTTGGTACTGCGGGTGATCAGCGTCGGCGCGCCGAAGCGGTCCATCTCCGCCTGCGAAAAAGCCTCGACATGGCGGAACAGGCGGGAGCGTAAATCACGCCCAAAGGACATCGAAGTAAAAGAAGAAAGATAGGTCGCCAAACCCGCGATCACCGCCAGAACGAGCGAAACCAGCAGCATCGCGCCGCCTTTGCGCAAAATGTAGCCGGTGTCGCCGCTGGCGATCCCGTTGTTGATGATATCCGCGTTGAGGTCGGGCAGATACAGGTTGGCGATCGACTGCGCGGTCAAAAGTACCGTGATCAGGGCGATCCGCCAGCGGTGCGGTCGCAACATTTTCAGTAGGACTAACATGTGAGCTCCCTTTGCCAGGTCACTGGATCTGTGCCTGGTGTCCGCCGTGCAGCCGCTGTAGCGCCCAGGCCATGTTCTCGGCCAGCGTCGCCATCGTTTCGACTCCTTCGGCATCCTGTTCATAATCGCCGGGCTGGCGTGCCAGCGTCATGTTCCAATAGCTCGAACCGGGGATCACCATTTCGTTGATGCCAAAGAAAAACTGGATCGCGGCATATGTGAAATTGGCACCGGAGCGGCGGACCGCCACCACCGGCGCGCCGACTTTGCGCCGCAGGAAATCGCCGTTGGCGCCGGCGACAAAACCGCAGCGGTCGATCAGGGCTTTGACCTCGGTCGTGACATTGGAATAGTAGGTGGGCGAGCCGATGAGGATCCCGTCGGCCGCCGCCATGGCGGCGATGACCTCGTTCATCCCGTCGTCGATCACGCAACGCATGTCGCGCGTTTGGCGGCAGGTGCCGCAGGCACGGCAGCCCGCGTACGTATGTCCGCCCAATTGCACAAAAGAAGTGCCGATGCCTTTTTGCTCCAGAATCGACAAGACCGAGCGCAGCGCGTGGGCGGTATTGCCCTCCGGGCGCGGGCTGCCGTTGATCGCCAAGACATGCATGTAATTGCCTCCTTAAATTCTGTATGGACCTAAGCTACACGCTCCATTTGTGTCACACGCTCCATTTGTGTTACACGCTCCATTAGGGCTAAACGCCCCATTGTGTTACACGCTCCATTTGTGTTACACGCTCCATTTGTGTTACACGCTCCATTCGAGGATTTTGTCGAGGAACGCTTGCAGGGTCGGATCTTTGGGGCGGGTAAACATCTGCTCTGCCGGCCCGTGTTCGATCGCCCGGCCGTCGGCCAGGAATAGCACCTGATCGCACGACTTGCGCGCGAACCCCATCTCATGTGTGACCAGAATCAGATGCAGGCCGCCCGCTTTGAGTTCGGCGATCATATCCAACACTTCGGCGGTCAATTCGGGATCCAGCGCCGACGTCGGCTCATCCAGCAACAGCAAGCGGGGCCGCACCGCCACGGCCCGCGCGATCGCGATGCGCTGTTGCTGACCGCCGGACAGCTCCACCGGGTACTTGTGCCCGTCGTTTTCCAGCGAAAAGCGCCGCAGATAGTGGTGAGCGGTCTCCTCCGCCTCGGCTTTGGACTGTCCAAAGACATGGATCAGCGGCAACGTGATGTTGTCGAGCGCGGTCAGATGCGGAAACAGGCCGCGGCTTTGAAAAACAAAGCCGATCGTGCGCTGATAAGCCTGCAAGCCGCGCCCGGACCACTCCACGGGGGTGCCATCCAACTGAAAAGAGCCCGCTTCCGGGCGGATCAGCCCCGCGATGACCCGCAGCAGCGTGGATTTGCCGCCACCGGACGGGCCGATGATCGCCAGTGCTTGGAAATCGGCGCGATAGGACAGGCCGTTGAGCACGCCGATGCCGTCCGCGAAGGACAGGCGGATGTCGGACAGTTCAATTCGCATAGCGGTACCTTCTTTCCAGCCATTTGGTCGCCAGCGATACGGGAAAAGTCAAAGCAAAATACAATACACCCAATGTGAAATAGTTTTCAAACAGCGCGAAGGTGGCCGAGCTGATCTCCGCCGTGGTCTGGGTCAGTTCGATCAGCGCGATCACCGACAACAGCGAGGAATCCTTGATGATCGAGGCAAACTGGCCGGCCAGTGAAGGGAGAATGCGCGTGACCAACTGGGGAAAGATCACCAGCCGGAAGGTTTGCAGGCGCGTCAGCCCGATCACCCGCGCGATCTCGGTCTGGGAGCTCTCGATCGACGCCAGGCCGCCGCGGATGATCTCGGCAATGTAGGCCCCCTCAAAGATCGAGAGCACGATCACCCCCGCCACGTAGCGGTTGTCTACTCCCCACGCGGTGCCGATGATGTAGTAAAACAGGTAGATCTGCACCAGCAGCGGCGTCCCGCGGATAAACTCAACGTATACGCGCGCCAGATAGGAAAAGACCAGCACCCGCGAACGCAAGCCCGCCGCCGCCAGCGCGCCGAGCGCCAGGCTGACGACCATGCTGAATACGGCGATGACCACGGTCATGCCAAACCCGTAGGCCATGCGCGCGCGATAGTGCCAAACCACGGAAAACCGCAGGTTCAGCCCCAATCGCTGGGTGGTAATCCATAAGAACAAAAGGATACACCCGGCGACCAGGATCGCGTTGAGCGCCTTTTTTGCCTTCGGGTCTTGTTCGCCGCGCAGGAACCAGCCTCCTGCCGATGTCGGCCGCTCGTGATTCTCCGTCACGGCTTCTCAAAGAAAAATTTCAAATGATTCTCGGCAAAAAATGATTTCTCGTCCGCCAGGTACTGGTCACCCAACCGGTCGAAACCGCCGTCGGCACGGTACGCTTCAATGAATTGATTCATCCGCGCGACCAAAGCCGAGTCTTTCTTGAAGGCCGCGCCCCAGCTCTCCGCCTGCTGGTCGGGGATATAGATCACCTGTGTTGTGTCCTCAAACTGCACGTGGTTGCGGTAAATGGACAGCTGGTCATACATAAAGGCGTCGGCTTTGCCTTGCGACACTTCCGTCACACAGGCGGATACGTCGTTGAACTGGCGGATTGTGATCTGTGGAAAAGCACTCTGCGCGTAGACCACCGCGGAAGTGCCTTTTTTGGCCGCCAACACCACGTCCTCACGGTTCATATCCGCGGCCGTGGCAATCCCCGCGTCCTTGTTCACCAGCAACGCCAGATAGGCCCATGCGTACGGATCGGAAAAATCCACCACCTCCGCCCGCTGCGCGGTGATGGTCATCGAGGAAATCACCACATCGACCTGTCCGGTTTGCAACGCCGGGATCAAGCCGTCCCAGGCGATGTTGCTGATTTCGACCCGCCGGCCCAGATACTCCGCGAAATCCGTGGCGATCTCGACACTGATGCCGTCGGGCCGGCCGGCCTCGTCTTTGGTCTCAAAGGGCGGATAGGCCAACTCCATGCCCACCCGCAGCACCGCGTCTTGTTCCCGCGCACAGCCGGACATGAAAACGCCCAGCAACGCGAGGATCAACACCCACGCCAGCAGACGCCCCGTTTTAATCTGCTTTTTCATCTGAATCCCTCCTTGGACGTCACGCGCCATCCGCGCGGACGCGATATCCTTCGCCGGCTGCTTCCAGTTCGAGAAACACCGGCCTTTCCTGCAAATGGACATTCGGTTTGTGTATCGACAACAGGAGGCGCCCGTCGAGCGCCGTGAAAAACATGCCGTGGCCGCCGTCCTGATCGTAAATCGGCGCGGCCAACTGGCGCCAGGGGCCGGTGATCCCGTGATCCGAAACCGCCTGCCCGATGGTATAGGCGCGCGCCCGCGCGCCGGCGGAAAAGCTCGACCAGCCCATCAAGAGCCGGCCTCCGGCCATCGGCCGCACAAAGGGTCCGTCCGTGACATACCCCAGCGGTTCGGGCCACGCGGGCGCGTGACGGCCTTTGTCGATTCCGCACACCCACGGCGCTTCCTTGGCGCCGAACAAGCGGATCGGCTCCGCGTCCGGGTCGGCCGGACCCGTCAGGTCCGGTCGCAGCCGCGTCGCGCAAATGGACCCATTGCCGATCTGCACCCACTCGTGGCAAAACACGCCCCAGGGGGTACCGTCGGCGTCGACATGCAGTGTGCCGTCGAGGCACTCCCAATCCGACGGCGTAAACGGGCCGTCCGAAATGGGCTCGTACGGGCCGTCCGGCGCGTCCGCGCGCAGAATCTGGGTGCCGCGGCGGCGTGTCGCCGATTTAAATGAAACAAAAAGATAGAATTTCCCCTGATAGGCATGGCATTCCGGGGCCCAGAAATTGCGATCGGCCCAGAAGCCGGGCGGCGCGGTAAAACACACCCGCGGCCCGTCCCACCATTGGAGATCCGTGCCAGTGTAGACCAGCAGCCGGCCGGGGTTGCCCTGCCAGCAGGTCGCGCCCTCCGTGCCGAACAGGTAATACCGCTGGTTATGAACCAGTACCACCGGATCGCGAAAATTGATGTCGGCGGTGGCGACGCGTCCGGTCTGCGCCGGGCGGCCGTTGGCCAGATGATCCATCACCGTGTCCCCCTCTCCACGCGTGGACGGATATAAACGCGTGCAATCATTATATCCCACGCCGGGCATTTTTCGCTTTTGCGCGATACGGCCACGGGGACGGAAAAAAGTACTGCTCCCATTGTGCCGACCCCTGAACGATCGGGTTGTAACGGGTGTAACCGTCCCGCTGGGATCTTTGTCGCCGCGCGAGGCGGCCAAAGCGGGCGTTCGCGTGGGCCGTGTCCGCATATGTTACACTGAAAAACAAGGCTTGCCCTCTCGATTTTCCACTTCCGGGCAACGAAAAAAGAGCGGCGAGATACACGGGGAGGAATGGTCATGACTTTGCCGACCGAATGGGATCTTTCGCCGCTGTTCGACTCGTTTTCAGACCCGCGTTTTGCCGCGACGTTCGAGCGCGCGGAGGCCGGGGCAGACGAATTGCTGGCCTTTGTGACGCACATCGCGGACGCGAACGCGGACGCAAACACGCACACGCTCGCGAACGTGGACGCTCAGGCGTCCACGCCAGCAGCCACACTCGCCGCGGCGATCCGCCGCTTGCAGCACCTGCTCGACCCCTGTTACCGTGTGATTTCCTATATCCAGCTGACGCTGGCGACCGACGCGAACCACGCCGCGGCGCGCGACTGTCTGGACCGCGTCCTGCTTTTACAAAACCGGTTGACACAGATCCACTCCGCGCTCGCCCGCGCGGTCGGCCACATCGCGGATTTACCTGCTCTCATCGGCGGCGACGCGCTGTTGGCGGAGCACGCGGATTTTTTGCGCGAACGGGCCCGGCAGGCCGCGCACGTCCTGCCCCCCGACCTGGAGCCCACGGTGCTGCGCCTGCAAATGAACGGCGGGCAGGCCTTTGGGCAATTGCGCGATTTGCTGGACGGCACCCATCTGGTGGCAATGGAACATCAGGGGCAACCGGTCTTTCTGCCGCTGGCGGAAGTGCGCGGCATGGCGTACAGCCCCGAGGCCGCGGTGCGCAAAAACGCGTATGAAGCGGAGCTGGCCTCCTATCGGGCGATCGAGATCCCCCTGGCCGCCTGCCTGAGCGCGATCAAAGGCGAGGCCCAGACCATCAGCGAGCTGAAAGGTTATCCGTCGATCCTGGACGAAACCCTGGCGGGCCAACGGACCGAACGCGCCACACTGGAAGCGCTGTTGACAGCCATGACCGAATCGCTGCCGGATTTCCGGCGTTACCTGCGCGCCAAAGCGCGGGTGTTGGGGCACACGGGCGGGTTGCCGTTTTACGATCTGTTCGCCCCGGTCGGCACGGCCTCACGCCGTTTCACTTACGAAGAGGCCCACGCCTATTTGCTGGACACACTCGGACGTTTCTCGCCGCAGATGTCGGCTTTTGTCGACCATGCCTTTCGCAACCGCTGGATTGACGCGCTCCCGCGCCCCGGCAAAGGCGGCGGCGCTTTTTGCGCCACGATTCCGCCCTTGCGGCAGAGCCGCATCCTGACCAACTTCGACGGTTCTTTTTCCAGCGTCTCCACCCTGGCGCACGAATTGGGGCACGCGTATCACGGCCATTGTCTGCGCGATGTGTCGATCCTGATGGCCGACTACCCCATGCCGTTGGCCGAAACCGCTTCGATCTTCAACGAGACGCTGGTGTCACAAGCCGCGCTGGCGGACGCCGGCGCCGCGGAGGCTTTTGCCTTGCTGGACCACCAGCTGCTCGAGGCCACGCAAGTGATCGTCGACATTCTCTCCCGCTACCAGTTTGAGTCCGCGGTCATCGCCGCGCGCGAAACCCGGGGGCTGCAAGCCGGGCAATTGTGCGAAATGATGCTGGCGGCCCAGCACGCGACTTACGGCGACGGGCTCGATGCCGCCGCCTTGCACCCATATATGTGGGCGTGCAAGGGCCATTATTACTCCGTCGATTTGAATTTCTACAACTGGCCGTACGCCTTTGGCTTGTTGTTCGGCCGCGGGGTGTACGCCCGTTACCGGGAGCAAGGCCCGGCCTTTGTGCCACTCTACGACCAGCTGTTGGAACGGACCGGGCGCGATTCGGTCGCGGGCGTCGCCGCCAGCATCGGCATCGACGTCAACGACCCGGCCTTCTGGCGCGCCGCGCTGGACACCATCCGCGAAACCATCGATCGTTATGAAGCCCTCGCGGCCCGGCAGGCACCCCGCGCCCAGGAGGATGAGCCATGACATCCCGGCAAAAACCAGAGGACGAGTCCCGCCCGCCGGTCCCTGAAAAACGGCTGTACACAGGCGCCCGGCGGCCGGCGATCGGCGTCGGCACGTTTGGCTCGGACCATGCGCCCGCGGCGCAGGTCGCCCGCGCGGTCGCCGACGCGTTGGCCATGGGCTACCGCCTGGTCGATTGCGCGGCCTGTTACGGCAACGAACCGGAAATCGGCGCCGTTCTCCGCACAGCCATCGCCGGCGGGATCCCGCGTGGCGATTTATTTGTTTTGAGCAAGCTGTGGAACGACCGGCATCATCCCGCGGACGTGGTCCGTGCCTGCCAGCAATCGCTCGTCGACCTCGGGGTCGACGAGCTGGACGCCTACCTGGTGCATTGGCCTTTTCCCAACGCGCACGACCCCAATTGTGACGGGGACACCCGCAATCCGAACGCGCGGCCCTATATCCATGAGGCGTTTATGGAGACGTGGCAGGCGATGGAGACCCTAGTGGACGCGGGATGGGTCCGGCACATCGGCACATCCAATATGACCCTCGCCAAATTGGAATTATTGTTGCGCGATGCCCGCATTCCGCCGGCCATCAACGAAATGGAGCTCCACCCCAGTTTTCAGCAGGGCGAGCTGTATCAGTACCTGCTCGACCACGCGATCGTGCCCATCGGCTATTGTCCCGTCGGCTCGCCCGCGCGGCCCGCGCGGGATCGCACGCCGGACGACCTCGTCGACATCGAAATGCCCGAGCTGGTCGCGATCGCCCGGGCGCGTCAGATCCATCCGGCCACCCTGTGTGTCAAATGGGCGGCGCAGCGCGGACAGGTTCCGATCCCGATGTCGACCCACCCCGACCATTTGCGGGCCAACCTCGACGCCGTGTGCCGGGATCCGTTGTCGATCGGGGAAATGAACACGTTGCGCGGCCTCGAGCGCAACAACCGCCTGATCAAAGGTCAGGTGTTTTTGTGGCCGGGAGCCCACAGCTGGCTCGACCTGTGGGACCTAGACGGAACCATCCCCGGCTGGACCGGGTATGCGGAGAAAGGATGATCACACATGACCATGCGGCAGATGCAAGGCGCGATTTTGCCCGGCGATGGCACCGTCGCTTTTCGCACCCTGGACATCCCCACCCCCGGGCACGGACAGGTGCTGGTACAGACCATGGTCTCGACGATTTGCGGTAGCGACATCCGCTGCATCTACCGCGAACACACCGGCCAGGGGGCTGAGGGCTACATTCCGGGGACGATCGCGGGCCACGAACCCTGCGGCCGCATCGTCGCCCAGGGGCCGGGGTTGCGCCGGTTCCAGACCGGGGACCGCGTCATCGTCTACCACATCTCCGGGTGCGGGCTGTGCCATGATTGCCGTATGGGCTACCAGATCTCCTGCACCAGCCCCTACCGCGCCGCGTATGGATGGCAGCGGGACGGGGGGATGGCCCCCTATATCCTGTGCGAGGAAAAAGACCTCGTGGCTCTGCCGGACGCCTTGACGTACGCCGATGGCGCGCAGGTGGCCTGCGGCTTTGGCACGGTTTATGAAGCGATCGAAAAAATCGGCGTCTCGGGCAACGACGCGGTCCTGGTCGTGGGGTTGGGCCCGGTGGGGCTGGCCGCGCTGATGCTGGCCCGGGCCATGGGCGCCAACCGGCTGATCGGGGTCGAGGTGTCGGCGGCGCGCCGCGAGCGGGCGCGTGAACTGCGTCTGGCCGACGTCATTCTCAAACCGGACAGCGACACCTTGTCCGCGATCCGGGCCGCGACCGGCGGCCACGGCGTCGAACGGGCGATCGACTGCTCGGCCCATCCCGACGGCCGGGAATTGGCGATTCTGGCGACGCGGGAATGGGGGCGCATCGCGCTGGTTGGCGAAGGCAACCACGTTTGCTTCGAACCCAGCCCGGCGCTCATCCACGGCCAGAAAACCATATACGGCAGCTGGGTCACCAGTTTGTGGCGGATGGAGGACCTGGTCGAACGCCTGACGCGCTGGGGCCTCCACCCCGAAGACCTCATCACGCACCGCTTTCCGCTCGACCGGGCGGGCGAGGCGTACGCTTTGATGGCGGCGGGCGACTGCGGCAAAGTCGCGGTTGTTTTTGACGGTACGGAAAACGCATAGGGGCGCCGCGGCGGCCGCCGCTACCGACCCACACGTGAGGTGCGAAGATGACACATTTTGAGCCCCGTTTCGACTCCCTGGCCCGGGTGGAAGTCCCCGACTGGTTCCGCAACGCCAAATTCGGGATCTGGGCCCACTGGGGCCCACAGAGTGTACCGATGTGCGGCGACTGGTACGCGCGCAATATGTACATTCAGGATACGCCGCAGTACCGGCACCATCTCCGCCACTATGGCCACCCTTCCCGTTTCGGATACAAAGAGATTTGCGCGCTGTGGAAGGCCGAACGCTTCGACCCCGACGCGCTGATGGCGCTGTATCACCGAGCGGGCGCGCGTTATTTTGTCGCCCAGGCGATGCACCACGATCATTTTTTCAACTACCCTTCCCGCCTCAATCGCATGAATGCCGCCGAGGTCGGCCCGCTGCAGGATATTTGCGGTCTGTGGGGCGCGGCGGCGCGCAAGTACCATTTGCCGTTCGGGCTGACCGAGCACTTGTCGGCTTCGTTCAGCTGGTGGCGTGTCAACAAGATGAGCGACCGCTATGGTCCGTACCAAGGCGTCCCGTACGACGGCAACGACCCAGCCTGGCGGGATTTCTACTTCGACAATTATGAGCACGTGGATGGCACGACCGAGGCCAGCCCCTGGTACACCGGCAACCCGGCTTTTCGCGCCTATTGGGTGCGCGTGATGAAAGAACTGATCGACCTCTATCAGCCCGACCTGCTCTACACCGACGGTTCGCTGCCCTTTGGTGAGCATTGGCTGGACGGGCCGGGCCGCGCGAACCTGGATGACCCGGCCTATGCCAGCGGTCTGGAAGTGGTGGCCCATCTGTACAATACGTCGATTCGCAAGCACGGTGAAAACCGCGCCATCTATACACAAAAAGACCGTCGTGCCGAGATCTACCAGGTCGGTATCCAGGATATTGAAAAAAGCCAGCTCACCGGCATCGCCGACCGCCCCTGGCAGACCGACACCTGCATCGGCAACTGGTTCTATGACGCCCGGGCGCCGTTCAAACGCCCCGACCATCTGATCGAGATGCTGGTGGACATTGTCGCCAAAAACGGCTCGATGCTGCTCAACATCCTCCAGCGCCCGGACGGCACCATCGACGACGAGACGCGCTACATTTTGCGGAAACTGGCCGGCTGGTTCGACGTGTGCGCCGAAGGGATTTATGACACCCGGCCCTACCGCGTCGCCGGCGAAGGCGATACCGTCACGGTGACGGCGGGCTTCCGGGAAGAAAAAACCAGCTGGAACCCCGCCGATTTCCGTTTCACCCGCAAAGACGGCACCCTCTACGCCTTCATGATGTGCGCGCCGCCGGATCGTGTGGCCGTCATGAAGAGCCTGGGCCGCGAGACCATTCGCCGCGTCCGCCTGCTCGGGGCGGGCGATGTCGCGTGGAAACAGGAATATGGGGTTTTGTTGGTGCGGTTGCCGCCGAACTTGCCGACCGAATATGTCAACGCGCTGGCCATCGAAAGTGAGAACGCCTCACCGCATACGGGTACCTGAGATCACGTAAGCGGCAAAATCTCTTCCGGCGCCGCGGTCAGTTTTTCCAAACCCGTTTCTGTCACCAGCCAGGTGTTTTCGATGCCGACGGCACCGACACCCGGGACGACAAATTTGGGCTCGATGGCGAGGACCTGCCCCGCCTGCAATTTCACGCGCGAGCCGGCCGCCAGCACGGGCGGTTCATTGATTTCGATCCCCGTCCCGTGTCCGATAAAACGGGCCTGCCGCCGGCTGCCCATAAAATGATCGCCCAGGCCGGCGTCCGCCGCCATCGCCACCGCCGCCTCGTACAGCGCGCCGCACGCGGCGCCGGGCCGCGCCAAGCGCACGACCTCCGCCTGTATCGCCAACGCGACCGCGTGCGCCCGATAGGCCGGGTCGGGGATGTTGCCGATTGAGAACACCCGCGTCTGGTCGGTCAAATAGCCTTCCCAGTTGCCCGATACATCGACCATGACCGTCGTACCGGCAGACATGGGGCCGCCGGTCATCCCCACCGGGACCGACGCGTGCTGTCCGCGGCCGCCCAGGGCAAAATCAAACGGCGAAACCGCCGCGGCGTTGTCGCCAGACAAAATCGAACCCATAAAGATTTCCATGCGGCGGCCAAACGCGCGAAAAATCCCCAGATGCCCGCTCAGCCGGGCTTGTTTCTCGATCTCCGCGGAAAACTCCAACTCGCTCATCCCCGGTTGGTACAAGTCGGGCAAACGCAAATACAATTCGGTATGGCGCGCGGCGGTTCTGCGGATCAGCGCGATTTCTCCCGGGGTTTTGACCGCGCGCAAGTCGCGCAAGCGCGTCGAACCCGGCACCGTCTCCGCGAACAAGGCCGACAGGCGCTGCCAATCGGCGGCGGAGATGTCCTGATCCTCCAGCAGCACGCGCGCGGGCAGCGCCCGCCCCTGTTCGCGCAGCCACACGGGGATATCCTCCGGTTTGCGCACAGGGACGCGCGGGAGCTGATCGATGTCGCCGGTGCGGCGGACAAAGCGAATGGCCTCCCCGTCGGCGTACACCAGCAGGTAGGCGTCGGCGATCACGCCGGTCAGATAAAACAAATTGACATTGGAGGTCACCAGCGCGGCGTCGGCACCTGCCAGACGCAGATTCTCACACAGGCGGGAAATCCGCAAAGTAAAATCCGCCGCAGGCGTCGTCACCGCCGCTTCCGGGGTACATTGGGTTTCTTGTGTTTGTGTTGCCGGCATCGCCGTCTCTCCTCTCCGTGTCGCCGCCTACTGTACGCGGTCATACCGCAGCCCGTCGACACCATCGTCGACAATCACCCGTGACGGCGCCGCCAACAGCCAATCGGGATTGGCCAACAGGCGGCGCAACAACCGCATCGAGACGGCGTAATAGTGCCCATCACACACCCGCTCATCGGTGACGAATTTGAGCCCGATGCTGCGTTCCGCGCGGGTGACGCCATCCGCTTGCGTAATGTAACGGACTTGCTTGCGCCCCATCGCGGCAAAAATCGTGCAATTGCCAAACTCGTACAAATGATGATAGATCGGGCCGATGCCCAGAGAGCCGACGTTGGTAAAAAAGACACTGCAATGCCAGGGGCTGGCCTGGTGAATGCGTTTGGGCATCAGGCCGATGTTGTCTGTGTGCCGCAACAGGCCGATCAGAACGCGCACGACGGGGGAAGGAAACATGCCGATCAGCCGCGAGGCCTGGTCGGAATCGTTCTTTGTATCCAGTGGCTTGTTGCTCTGCAGTTGCGCCTGTGTTCTGCGCACCACATCGGACAGCGTGTCGAGCGGTTCGAATACCGGCTTGATCATGGTCTCTTCGCCCTTGTCCGACAAAGAGCGCTTGATGGCGATGGAGATGTTGATTTCGTTGCGGGCGTAGAGCTTGTTCCACATCACGAAGCGGTTGAGATAGGGGCGCTGCGAGATCACGCGCACCAGTGCCGCCATAAAGACATGCATGACGGTGAGGCCGGGGATGGCCTCGCGATGCGCGTCGACGAACGCTTCCAGCACGTCGATCGGGATGTCTTCACTGAAGAAGTTTTGCGCGTCCACGCGGGTGCGCAAAACAAAAGGAATGATGCGGAAAACCGCATCGACGTTGCGCACGCGCCAGCCGTCATAGCGATCAAAGAATCCTCTTTTCTTTACCAGCGGCATGTTCGCGCTCCTTTGCCGGAAATGAATTGCCCTCAGTATAGCAGAGCGCGCACTCCCCGCTTTCCGCCGCTCCCACTGGGGCGAAAAGGTCTCGTTTCATTCGATTTTGTAGGCCTTTCCGGCATCGAAGAGCCAGATATAGCGCTGCGTGACGGTGCGCCCGGTCGCCTGGGCAATGGCCTGCGCGTAATAGTCCAGTTGTGCCCGGTAGCGTTCTGTCAATACCCGCAAAATCGCGGCGTCGGCGCCGCGCAGTCGATCCGATTTGAAATCGACCAGAACCACGTCCGAGGTTTCGGGGTCGACAAACCACAGGTCGATGATCCCTTGTACCAAAGCCGCGTCATCCGGCGCGAAGTCCGCGGCGGCGCCGCCGTGAACAGCGGCGGCGTCCAGGCGCAGGGTAAACGGCATCTCGCGGTACAGGCGCCCGGCCGCTTCGGCCTTTTGGATCCGGCGCCCCAGCGGCGAGCCGGCGTAACGCAAAAAGAGTTCCGCCAGGGGACGCGCGGTCCCGGCTTCCGCCGCGGTCAGCATCGCGTGTTCCCGCATACGATCGATCTGCGCGCGGATCGCATCCGCATCGGCTTCGTTCGCCACGGCGGCCAGATCGAGATAGCGCAGCACGGCGTGGAGGGCGCTGCCCCGTTCCGCGCCGCTCAGCGGCTGGTCACCGGACGGCGGCGTGGAGGCGCCGATGGGCTCAATTTCCAGCCCCGACCCGCGCAGCCACGCGGCGTGCGTGGCCGGCGCCTCACCTTCTTCGTCCAGGACGCCGTCATAGCGGTGCTCCCGCCGTTTCAGCTCGCTGACAGAGAGCTTGGCCGCCGCCACCGCCGCGCCGGGAAAGCGGTACGGATCCAGCAACAAGCGGGAGAAATGGTCGTGCGCGGTGCGAAACGCCTCGGTATCCAACCGGTCCGGTGCCTCCGGCTCTGTCAGGTTCACCAGCAGGCCGCTGCGCCCATCCGCCCCCTCGCGTTCCCGCGCGTCGACGGCGATGTCCGCGTCGGGAGGTTGTAGCTGCCGGGGCGGAAACTCGAGCCGGATCCGCCCCGGCATCCGCGCGTCGACCGGCGTGACCACCGGCGCGACGGCCAGCGCCTCGGGATCGGACGTTCCGCACAAAGGCGTCCAATCCAGATGCGGATCGTTCGCCATCGACAATACCAGCCAGTCCAAATAACTGCGCGCCGCCAATGGCAGATGGGCGGGCAAGGGGCCATCCCCCGGTACCCGCCGGGCTTCCCGGATCCGCCGTGCCAAGGCCGGCACTCCTTTTTCGGGGTCGATGTTGACGCCGGCGACCAGGGTCAGCGACCGCGCGGCCCGCGTCATGGCCACATACAACAATCTCATTTCTTCGGCCATCTCGGCATTGCGCAAGCTGCGTTCCATCGCGAGGCGCACATATGTGTGGCGCGACAGCCAGCGCGCGGGCTCGACCACCAACGGCGCCAGACCTTCGCGTTCCGAGTACAGCAGTTTGCTGCCGCGCGAGATCGGCAAGCGGCGGCCGCAACCGGCGACAAAGACATGGTCAAATTCCAGGCCCTTGCTACCGTGAATGGTCAGGATGCGCACGCGCCCCTCGCCCGGCTGGTCGGCGGTGAACGGGGAGTCGGCCGTGTCGGCCGCGCGCAGCGCGGCCAGATGGCCCGCAAACCGGTGCAAGCCGCGCGCGCCTCCCACCTCAAAGGCTTCCGCCCATTGCAGAAACAGAGAGATCTCGTTGGCCCGACGCCCGCCGTCCGGCAGTTGGCTGACATAATCCAAATAGGCCGACCGTTCAAAAATGTCGGCAAACCATTCATGCAAACGCAGATACGGCTCCCGGTCGCGAATGCCGGCCAGCCAGGTTAAAAAGCCGCGCACCGCCTCGCGCAACGCGGCGTCCGGCCCCGCCTCCGCGTACCAGGCGACCGCCTGGTGGAAGTACAAACGCGGCGGGCCATCGTCCCCGCCGGCTTGCGCCGACGCGACACGGATTGCCAGCAGTTCGTCCTCGGCAAAGCCATGCGGCCGCCCCACATGTGGGCGGGCGACGTCGGCGTGCAGCCGCGAGCGCATCACCGCCGCCAGGGGAATGTCCTGGGCCGCGTTGTCGGTCAGCGCGACCAGCGCGTCCAGCAACATCAACTCGGGCGTGGCGAGAAAACCCGGATTGTCCGGCAACGTGTGCGCGATGCCCGCCTCGTCCAGTGCCGCCGCGACCTGCCGGCAGACCCAGTGGGTTCTGCCCAGCACGGCGATCTCTTCCGCGGCGACGCCTTGCTCCCGCATCGCGCGGATGCGCCGGGCGATGACCATGCCTTCGAGCAGATCCCGTTCCGGCTCGGCAGCTCCGGGCGCTTCGTCGTCGTCATCCGCGGCCGGTGCCTCCTCCGGCTCTTCCATATTGGCGCCCGTTTGTAAGTCGGTACCCGCCTGCGGGTTGGTGTCGACCAACCACAAATACACCGGGCACGCGTCCACTTCGCTTGTCGCGGGCGTCAGCGCGTGGCCGTCGGTATATTCAATCTCGCCCGCCTCACGCGTCATCACATGGGTGAACAGGCGATTGACCGCGGCCAGGATCTCCGCTGTACTGCGAAAATTCATACCGATACCGCTGAGCGCGCCGCCGCTGCCACGTCCATAGCGCCGGGAGCGTTCCAGGAACAGCGTCGGATTGGCGTGCCGGAAGCGGTAAATACTCTGTTTGACATCGCCGACCATAAAAAGATTGTCTTGCGCGACACAGGCGACAATTTCTTCCTGGATGCTGCTGGTATCCTGATACTCGTCGAGATAAATCTCCCCGTACCGCCCGCGGTAATACGTGCGCGCTTCTTCCACGCGCAAAATATGCAGCGCCAGATGCTCAAAATCCGAAAAATCGATCCCCCGCTCCTGGCGTTTGAGCGCGGCGTACACCTGGTCTGCCAGCAACACCGTCTCCGCGAGCCGGCGCAAGGGCGGCAGCGCGCGCGCCAGATCGGCCGCGATCGAGTCGGCGGAGCGGGTAAACAGCGGTTGGGTGTCGTATTCGAAATGGTCCTTGAATTTCTTGGTATGAAACGCGCCGGTCAACATGTGGACAAACTCCGGGATACGGGAATTAAAGCGCTCGACAAAATGCGCCGTCTCCACATCCCGCGCGCGGTAAGACAACTTATCCTCAGGGATCGTGCGCGCGATTTCCACCCAGTCATCCCAGCGGAGCGGGCGGCCGTGCCGCCGGGCGTGCGCCGCCGCGTCCCCCGCCCGCTCGACCGCTTCCAGCAAGTGCCGGAAAGCGGCGATATATTGACCGTTTTGCGCAGGATTCTTTACAAACTCCAACCCGCCGTCCAGCGCGGCGAAAAGCTCCGGTAGCGCTTCCGCCGCCCGCTGCAGCAGCAATTCCGCTTGCGTGACCAATGTGCCGGCCCATTTCGACGCGGCAAAATCGGCCACGGCCGCGGCCAGCTGGTCCAGGGCGCCCGCAACCCAGTCGGCATAATCGGGCATACTGCGCAAGAAACGATGCAACTGCACGATCAGCTCGCGCAACGGGCGGTCGTCTCGCCCCGGACTGTAGCCATCGCACATCGCCTGAAAAGTCGCGACCCACTCCCCGGCCGTGACGGCTTCCGTACCCAGCACATAGGGCGCCGGCCGCGCGCCCCGCGGCGGCAACCCCGGCGCGACCATCAGCGGGGGAGCTGGGTCACCGAAGGTGACTGGGTCGCCTGCTGTGACCCAGTCCCCGTCGCCCTCCGCGACCCATTTCCCCTCCTCGACGCGGTCGCAAAAGCGGTAGAACGCGCCCAACACCCGATCCAGCGCGTCGGCAAACAGCAGGTCGGCGGTGGCCGGGTCCAAAACCCGCGAGCCGGGCTCGATCAATGACTCGCCGGCCTCGTCCTGCAGCAAGTACTGGAAAGATCGCAAAACATCCAGGCAAAACGAGTGGATGGTCGAAATCGAGGCGCGGGGCAACGAGGCCACCTGGCGCGCGATCCACGCGCGCGCGGCCGCGTCGCGCACATGGTGTTGTTCCTCGCGCAAACGGCTGCCGATTTTTCGTTTCATATGGGCCGCGGCCGCTTCGGTGAAGGTCATCACCAGTAGCTCGCGCACATCCGTGCCGTCGTTCAGCACGCGACGGATGATGCGCTCGGTCAGTACCGTGGTCTTGCCCGAGCCGGCGGCAGCCGACACCAGGCGGTTGCCCACCGGCGCGTCGATGACGGCCTGTTGTTCGTCGGTAAAGCGCACCTGTGTCACTCCTCTCCGGATTGGCGCGCGGCGATCGCGACCAGCAATTTCTCCGCGCGGGTCCGCGCCTGGGCCGTCGCGGTCAGGCGGTTCAGCGGTTTGAGGTGGTAAAACTGTTTGCCGTCGTGCCCGCACAACGCGCGATACACACAATACGCGCAGGCCGCCGGCGCGGAGCCGATACGCGCCGGCAGTGCGTCCGCCCGTCCGGCCAACAGCGCGCCGCACAACGCCCGCATCCGCCCTTCCGTGTGTTCGATCACGCGGGCGATCCCGTCGGGCTCAAGCCCGGTTTTTCGCAAGCGGAAGCAGCGGGCGATCTCATTTTGTATGGCTTGTTCGTCGACCGGGTCGACGTGCGGGCCGGGACCCGCGAACGGTGCCTGAAACCGCAGATACGCCAGTTCCCGGGCACTGGCGCCGGGATGGGCGTTGCGCCAGGCGGCCGCGTACGCCGGCAGTTGCAGGGAGAGGCCGTAAAAGACTCGGTCGGGGTCGAATTTGGCGTCGCCGCTTTTGTAATCGACCACACGAAAAGCGCCCGACGTGTGCCCGTCGGCCGCGTCGTCGACGGCATCGACGCGATCGACAATGCCGCGAAAAGCAATCTCGGCGCCGCGCACCCGCAAAACCAGAGGCGAACGCGCCTCGCCGCCAAACCGCCACTCGACCACTTGCGGCCGCGTGTTTTCGTCCGACAATTGCTCGACCACGGCCTGCAATGTCGCCGCGCCCATCCGCAAGATCCGCCGCCCACTCGACGCCCGGATCCCCGTGTCAAAAAAGACGGCGTACCCTTCGCGGGCGGCGATGTGTTCCATACAGCCGCGGGCAAATGCCTCGTAATCCAAATCACGCCACCGCGCCAGAATCGCCGCCTGCTCCGCCGCGGAGGTCGCGGCGGCCAACTCTTCGCACAGCTGGCGGATCCCCCATTCCATCACGCCATGCAGGACAACGCCCGTATCCGCCGAGCGCGGGCTCCAGACCTCGCGCTCTTGCAGCCGCATGAGATATTGCGCCATATACGCGTACGGGCAGGCGGCAAAGCGCTCCAATTGGGAAATGCTCATCCGCACCTCGGTCCCCGCCGCTTCACGCACACGCGCGGCCGGCAGTCGGACGTGTACGCGGTCTTCGCGCAACCAGGCCGGCCACAACGAGCCGACGCCGGACGGGTCCACCAGCTCCAGCACATCCGCCAGCGCGCGCCAGGTCGCCCATTGCGCCCGCGTGATCCGGCCGGGCGGGTGTGAGGTGAGGCTCATCAAAAACCGGCGGGCCGGGCGCAGGGCGGCCACACGCGCGTCGTCCACGTCGACCGCGCCGACATCGGTATGCCATCCTCCGGGCACCGCCGCGCGCAGCAACTCGAGATGGGTCGGCGTCGGGCCGGCACCCACTGGTGCCGTCAGATACAGCGCGTGCGTGGGCGCGGTCAGCAAACCATATGTCAGGGCCGCGCCGGCAAACACCTGGTCGCGCAATACGCTAGGCATACGCACCCCCAAACGCGCCGAAATCCGCGCGCGATCTGGGTCTTTGAGCAGGCCTTCGGGAGGAGGAGAGCCGGGAAACGCCTCGTCGGTCGCCCCCAGTAAAAACAGAACGCGCGCGTGGCGATACCCTGCCCGCGTGTACCCGGAAACCGTGATCCGGTCGATGACCGGCGGGATCACGCCGCTCTGGGCACCCTCCATCCCGGCGGCCAGCGCGTCGGCAAAAGCGGGCAAATCGTAAGCGGACGTTCCAGCAATCACCCGCATTTGCTCGAGCACCTGGCGGATGCCATTCCACGCGCGGACCAGTGTAATCGCGGCTTCTTCTTCCCCCCCCGCGCCGAGGGTGGCGACGCGCGCCTCCACCGCTTCCGGCACTCCATACGCGGTCAAAAAAGCTTGCAGTAGATCACACTTGCCGGCGCAGGACGGCTCTTGCGCGAGGTTTTCTAAAAACTGCCGCAACGGCGACAACACGCGATCGCGCAGCATCCGCGCTTCCCCCGCGGCGGCCGCCGCGGCCGTGTGGCGATCCCGGCGCGTATCCTCGGCCTCGTCCGGCTCCATCTCTGCCGGGGAATCGTCTTCCGGCAAGTTCACCAGCGATCGGAAATCCGCGCGATATCGCCGGTTGTCGAACACGCGGTCCGCACCGGTCAACCCGCGGGCCAACAGAAAATTCTCCAGCCGGTCGGCCTCCTCTCTGCTGATCTGGCAGAAATCCGCGCGTAGACAGGCCGTGACCGCGGGCAAAGACCAGTCATAAATGGCAAGATCCAACAGCGCGCGGATAAACCGGTACAACGGCGTGCCCGCCAGCGGCCGCGGCTCGTCAATGAACGGCGACAAACCATATTCCCGGAACACCGCGCGCACCGACGGCAAATAGGCCGACGGGGTGCTGACGCCGATCGCGATATCGGCGTATCGATAGCCGCCGATCTGGGTCAGGTGGCGGATGTGGCCGGCCACCCAGCGGATTTCATCGTCGCGGGTGCGAAACAGCAGCGTCGCGACCGGCTCCCGCGCAGCCGGTAAGCCACCGGCCGCCGCGGTCGCGGATGAGTCGGGCGCCGCGGCGTCTCGCCCAGCCGCCTCGCCCTCCGGCGGCAGTTCGCCGGTCAACGCGCGCCCGATTTGCGCGAATACCCCGGTGACCGGTGAGAGAACCGGCGCAGCCTGCGCCTGTGGGAAGCGGGCGGTCAGCCGCCGCGCCGTCGCGCGGCCGATGCGAAACGCGTCGGGCCCGTTGTCGATCGCGCGGTCGTCGCCGGGGACCGCGTCCGCGCACACCGTGATGGTCACTTGCGCGCACACGCGCGCCAGACCGGCCAACACCGCGTATTCCTGGGGTGTGAACTCGCGGGTTTGCGCGAACCCTGTGACCCAGACGTGCGCGTCCGCCATAAACGCCAAGCGGGAAAGCGGCCAGGCCGAGGGCGTGTCGGCCTGGCGTTCCAGCGTGTCGGCCAAACGCCACAAATCGTCTTCGCGATCTTGCAGGTCGAGTTGCCCCAGCCGCTCTTCGTATTGATCCATCAAAAACGCGAGGTCCGCGGCTTTGCCGGCAAAAGCGCGATCGTCGGCCTGCGCCTCCGCGGCCGCTTCGCGCAGCGGCTGCGGCCGCACACCGTGGCGCCGCAAGTCGCCCAACACCTGGCCGACTTCCGGAGCGAAGCCGGGCCTGCCCGCGCCGGCGGCCAGCGCGGCCAGCCGGCCGCGATGCTCCTTGAGCAAGGTATGCAAGAGGATGGATTTGCCGATCGGGTCGACACAGGCGTGCGACAGTCCGCCCACCTCGCCTTGTACGCGCCAGGCCAGGCGCGAAAAGCTCAACACCTCGGCCATCAGGATGCCACCGCGGCCGGTGCGCGCGAAATAGCGCTGTTCCGCCTCGGCTTTGATCGGCTCGGGGACCAGCAAGATCGCGCGTTGCTCCGGCCAGCGCGTGTGCGCCGCGTCGATTTGCGCGACACACGCGTCCAGCAACGCGGCCTGCGATCGGCTATAGAGAATTCGCATTTCCACCTCGCGCCCTCCTGATTCCAATCCACCCGTGTGGTGCGCGGACGGCGATCTGTGCATGAATGACGCCGCGAAACGGCCGTTCAACGCGCTCAAATCGCGGTTGCGGCGGCCAGCGCGTGCGGGTCCAGCACGGCAAAGCGATTGCGCACATAGTCCAGTATCCCTTCGGCGCGCAAGCGGGACAGCTCGCGGGACAAAGCGCTGCGGTCACATGCCAGATACTCCGCCAATTCATTGCGGTCAAACGGGATGCTGAATTCATAGTATTCCGCGCGACGCATCTCCGCCAACAGATAGACCGCGATCCGGCCGCGGATCGTCCGTCGCGTCAATACGTCCATTTTCTGTGTCAACAGCAGGTTTTTTTCAGAGAGAATCCGCATCAGATTGCGAATGATCTGTTGGTGCCGCACACACGCCTGTTCACACGGATTGGACAGGCGGTCGGGGTTGATATCCACCATCACCGCCGGCGCGACGGCGGTCACGGTCACGGGACTGGGCTGCACGCCGGCGCACGCGAAGGTTTCGCCAACCAATCCGCCCGGTCCGATCCGGCCGATGATGTGGCGGTTTCCCGCCGCGTCGGTCCGCGCGATCTCGACTTCGCCCCCCAGCACGAGGCCGAACACCTGCGCGGGATGCCCCTCGGTCAGCGGCGTGTCGCCGCGCTCATAGGACCGGATGCGCGCGTCCAGGCAAGACAGCAGCCCGGACAGCTCCTGAGGCGGGATTTTGGCGAACAAGGGGCACTGAGTTAACACGGGCTGCCACCTGTTCACCAACTCGTTGAACGACGGTTCAATTATCACTTTTTCCACTCTTAATGTTCCTATCTCGACCGTTCCATCTCGTTAGTATGATATCATTTAGAGGATATAAGCGGGTCTGTCGCATGGATGCGACCGGCAACACAGCACAGGAGCGTCC
>CAYZME010000024.1:399-25334 GCA_964479435.1 uncultured Oscillospiraceae bacterium | reverse complement strand
ATGGCCTGAAATTCCTGGCCAAGATGATGAGCGAAGGCCTGATGGACGAAAACTATCCGGACAACGACGAGAACGCGCTCAAGACGCTGGTTGAGCTAGAGAACGGCCGTACGGTCGCTTCGGGTTCCTGGGGCGGTATGCATAACGCCGCGACCAACCACGCGATCCGTAACGATTACCAGATCGTCGCTCCGCTCAAAGGCCCGACCGGATTTGTCAACTCGTTCTACGACCACTACACCACCGGCTGCCAGCCGGGCAAAGCCACCATTCCGTCGGCCACCAAAAAGGCTGATTTGGCAATGGCGTGGATGGATACCATGTATGAGCAGGAAGTCGCGTTCCGCGGCCGTTATGGCGAAAAGGGCGTGGACTGGGAAGAGCCGGCTGCTGGCGTTCTCGCCGTTGACGGTGGCCCTGCCAAGTACAAAGACATCAACAACCAGTGGAACGTTCCGACGTATTCACACTGGTTCACTGCCAGCCCGGCCATGTGGGGCCGCTACGGCTCCATGACCTCTGAGCCGCAGCCCAAGACCGACAAAGACGGCAACGAGATCCATGACCTCGAGCTTTCCTTGTACCTGGCCGCCCGCATGTACGAAGACTATGTCATCCCCTGCTCGGTGCCGCCGTTCTTCTTTGACCAGGAAACTGCTGTCAAAGCCAACGAATGGAAGACCACCATCAACGACTTCTGCCGCTCTGCCATCACTGATTTCATCTTTGGCAACAGAGACGTCAACAGCGATACGGCGTGGGACGAATATGTCGCGCAGGTCAAGGCATATGGCCTGGATGAGTACCTCAAGGTCATGCAGGACAACTACGATGCCAACTGGAAAGGCACCCTGCCCAAAGTCTACGAGAAGAAACCCCAGCGCACCGAGTGATTTGGTACACCACGTGATTGAATAGCTTATGCGCACCAACAGCCCCGGAACAACTTGGTTTCCGGGGCTGTTGGACTTGTTATTGTATGATTAGTTTGGAATTATTAGCAGACTGCGTGCATCTCGAAAGGAGACCATGAAATGAAAAGAACCATCGGAAGACTTGCGCTGCTGTTGGTCCTCAGTCTACTGATCGGTCTGGTAGCGGGTTGCGACAAAGCCCCGAAAACCACCACCACCGCCGCACCTGTTGTGACGACCACTAAAAAACCGGACGCTACCGATCCGGTTGATGAAGGCAAATTGAACCCTCCGGGACAACTGCCGGTGAGTAAAGAAACAGACTCCCTGCGTGTTGTGATCTCACAAAGCCCGCACGTACTCTCCTATAAGTACGGCGAGAATAAATTCACCACCTGGCTGCAAGATCGCACCAACGTAGTAGTCGAACACATTCTGTACCCGGAAGCCGACGCCACGAGCAAGCTCAACATCGAGCTGTCGACCGGCGGCGATCTGGGCGATCTGATCCTGATCCAGATGGACCGCGCGATGCTCGTCACCTATGGCGGTCAGGGCGTTCTGCTCGCGCTCAACGATTTGATCGATCAGTATGGCCATGGGATGAAGGAATGTCTGGATTATTTTGATGGATCGTATGAAGCCATCACCGCGCCCGACGGCAACATCTATGCGTTGCCCGCGGGCGGCGTGGTCGGACTCCACCCCAACTACTACGCCATGCGTCACTGGATCCTGACCGACTTCCTCGAGAAGTACGAAGCCGCTACCGGCAAAGGCATGCCCACGACCACCGACGAGTACTACGATTACCTCATCTGGTGCCGCGACAATGACCCCAACGGCAACGGCGAAAAAGACGAAGTCGGCTGGTCCGGCGCGGAGAAGACCTCGGTCTGGTATGCCCGCCCGACCTGCTTCCTGATGAACTCCTTTACCCTGACCAATCAGGATGGATATTTCCAAAAAGACGACGTCATCGGCTGCGCCATGATCGAGGATGGCTATCGCAATGGCCTGAAATTCCTGGCCAAGATGATGAGCGAAGGTCTGATGGACGAAAACTACCCGCAGAACGACGAGAACGCGCTCAAAACGCTGGTAGAGCTTGAGGACGGCCGTACCGTCGCCTCGGGTTCCTGGGGCGGCATGCACAACGCCGCGACCAACCACAGAATTCGTAACGATTATGAAATTGTGTTGCCGCTCAAAGGACCGGGTGGATTTGTCAACGCTTTTTATGATCACTACAGTTCCGGTTGCCAGCCGGGCAAAGCGACGGTTCCCGCGGCTACTAAAAAGGCCGAACTGGCAATCGCCTGGATGGACACCATGTATGATCAGGAAGTCGCGTTCCGCGGCCGTTATGGCGAGAAGGATGTGGACTGGGTTGAGCCCGGTGCCGGTATCACAGGCGTAGATGGCGGCCCTGCCAAGTACAAGGACATCAACAATCAGTGGAATGTCCCGACGTACTCACACTGGTTCACCGCCAGCCCGGCCATGTGGAACCGTTTTGGTTCGATGACCGCTGAGCCGCAGCCCAAGACCGACAAAGACGGCAACGAGATCCATGACCTCGAGCTCTCTTTGTATCAAGCCGCACGCCAGTATGAGAACTACGTCACCCCCTGTTCGGTGCCGCCGTTCTTCTACGATCAAGAGACAGCTGTCAAGGCCAACGAGTGGAAGACCAACATCGACGAGTTCTGCCGTGCCGCCATCACTGATTTCATCTTTGGCAACAGAGACGTCAACAGCGACGCGGACTGGGACAACTACGTGGCACAGGTCAAATCTTACGGCCTCGACGAGTATCTCAAAGTCATGCAAGACAACTACGATGCCAACTGGAAAGGCACCTTGCCCAAGGTGTATGAGAAGAAACCGCAGCGCACCGAGTGATCTGATCGCGCGCTGATCCAACAGCTTGCTGCTTGCAGCTACTGCCAGCGGTCTACCGCAAGCAGTTTGAGATGGATCTGAATCCACATCACAACCGCCCCGCCACGTATTCATGGCGGGGCGGTTGTTCTTCCGTTCTATCCGCTATAATGGATAAAACGAAACCATCTCAGTCCGTTGCGAAAGGAGAAAGCGAGAGGACATGGCAAGAAAAACGGCATCTTCCACGCCCGCGCGGACAACCAAACGCGGAACGCCAAGCCGGGCGAAAGCAAAAAGCAAATCGCGCTCGACAGGCATAGTGAAATCGGCCTGGCAATTGTTGTCCCTGACTTTTATGGGGCGGATTGTACTCGCCAGCCTCGGGTTGGCTTCACCGCGCTCGGCATAGAGCTTACCGTCATCGGCGTTTTATTGTGGATTCGTTTTTTGCTGCGGGCGCGCTCGCCCCAGCCCTGATCGGCGATCGCAAGCGAACAGATAAAATCTATTCAAACGAGTCCTCTTTCTCTTTTGCTTTTTTCCCCAGTCGATCCAACAAGCGAATGGAGAAGAAAAAGAGAATTAGAACGGCAAAAACCAAAACCAGCCCCGCGAGAGCGATAAATCCGCCTTTGGTCATGATCCCGGCATTTTGAACCCAGTCCATCATCGTTTTGGACCTCCTTGTCTGATTGCGTTTAAAAGCAGCGCGACCACCATCAGGCCGCGTAAAACAGCGTAACTAAGGCGATGATGATCCCCCCGGCGACGATCGAGCCCAATTGGCCGGATACGTTGGCGCTGACCGACTGCATCAGGACGAAATTGGTGGGGTCTTCTTCCTTGGCCATTTTTTGTATGACGCGCGCAGACATGGGGAAAGCGGAGATGCCGGCCGCGCCAATCATCGGATTGACTTTTTTCTTTAAAAACAGATTGAGTGCTTTGGCAAACAAGACGCCGCCGGCGGTGTCAAAGATAAACGCTCCCAGGCCAAGCAGCAGAATCAGAAGTGTCTCGATCGCCAGGAAATCCGCGGCGCGCATGGTCGACCCGATGGTGATGCCCAAGAGAATGGTCACCAGACTGGAAAGCTCATTTTGCGCCGCCAAAGAAAGCTTATCCAGCACACCACATTCGCGGATCAAGTTGCCAAACATCAAAGAGCCAACCAGCGCGGCACTCATCGGTACGAGGATCCCCGCGACCAAGGTGATGGCAATGGGGAAGATGATCTTTGTGGTTTTGGAGACGCTGTCTTCTTTGTATTCCATGCGGATCAAACGCTCTTTGCGCGTCGTCAGCAGGCGGATGACGGGCGGCTGGATGATCGGCACCATCGCCATATAGGAGTAGGCCGCGACGGTGATGGGCGCGATGTATTTGCCCAATTTAAAAAGATTGGCCACGTAGATGGTGGTCGGTCCGTCCGCGGCGCCGATGATGCCGATCGCGGCCGAAAGCTTGACGCGAATGTCGGGGTCTGTAATCCCGGCCAACGGCATCACGGCCAAGGCCACAAGAAACGTGGCAAAAATTCCAAATTGCGCCGCCGCGCCGAAAAAAATCATATAAGGATTTTTCAGCAAAGGGCCAAAATCGATCATCGCGCCGACGGCGATAAAAATGAGGATGGGAAAAAGCTCAGTCGCAATCCCGGCTTTGAATAAAACCTGCAGAAAGCCGGGCTCGTCCGGAGTGCCGATCACGCCGGGAAATCCTTGCCCCATCGCATCGTAAAAAGCAGGGGGGAGGTTGACCAGAATGGCGCCGAATCCGATCGGCAGCAATAGGTTCGGCTCGTAATCCTTGGCGATGGCCAGATAGATCAAGACCGCGCCGATGATGTACATGACAATGGATAACAGCCCATCTGTCGTTGTAAAGAACCGGATGCCACTGAATAATTCATTTAGCAAATCGAGCATGACAGGTCTCCTTGAGCTAAAATAATCGGTCGGAAAGTGCACGCATAGGGATGGTGATGAGACAAATAAATGGCATGGTCCACACGGTCAACGCGCCCCACCCACGCCGCGCGCGCCCCGGAAATAGGTCCCCAGGTTCCGTTCGCGTTCCAGCAGCAAGCGGATTTTTTCCGATGGATCCATGAGGCGGGACAGGGAAGCGTCGTGGTTGAGCGCGTCGATGATCAAAGAGATGTATTTGGACATGTTCACATCGACAAACCAGGGGGCCTGCAGCAATTCAGGCCGCCGATAAATCAAATTGGTGGCAAACACTTTGTCAAAAACACCGTCCTCGTACGCGCGGTTGAATCGGTCCAAACCCTCGGTAAACAAACCGAAGGTGGACACAATATAGATGTGCTCCGCTTGGCGATCGCGCAACTCACAGGCGACATCCAGGATGCTGTCGCCGGTCACGATCATATCGTCCACGAGGATGATGTTTTTCCCCTCTACGGAGTCTCCCAAATACTCATAGGCGATGACGGGGATGCTCCCTTCCGATTTGCCGTCGTAATCCATCTTGCGGTAAAACGTCCCGAGGGGAACGCCGAGCATGGAAGCGTAATACATGGCCCGGCTGATGCCCGATTCATCCGGGCTGACGACCGAAAGGCGGTGATCGAAGATCCCCAGATCCTTGGTGTGGTTGAGCATCGCTTTGAGGATCTGGTAAGTCGGTTTCATATCCTCGAAACCGGTCAAAGGGATCGCGTTGGAAACCCTGGAATCGTGGGCATCAAAGGTGATGATATTATGGACTCCCAGCGTTTCGAGTTCATTGAGCATCGCCGAGCAATCCAGCGACTCGCGTGTGACGCGC
Source organism: uncultured Oscillospiraceae bacterium (assembly GCA_964479435.1). Taxonomy (GTDB): domain Bacteria; phylum Bacillota; class Clostridia; order Saccharofermentanales; family UBA5734; genus JAAYKS01. The sequence goes on along the minus strand of CAYZME010000024.1, from coordinate 19,740 downwards.
AAGTCCTGCCGGCTCTCATAGAGAAAAGGCATAATGACATTGATCCGGCGCGCTTTCCCGCTGGCAGCCAGAATCACGCGCTTGAGATCCTGATAGTGGTCATCCGGCCCCATATTCACATCGTCGCCAAACATTCTGAACTGGCAGGAATAATTCATCACGTCGACGAGAATAAACAAGTCATGGCCGCGCACAGTCTGACTGAACGAGGCCTTGCCTTCGCCGGACGAGAAGCGGATGTTGTCGACGGGGATGCGATAGTCGCCCCGGACAAAGCCGGGCAGCTCGCGGGCCAGTTTGGGAGCGCAATCCAGATACTCCCGTCTGCGGATCGCCAGTTGGTGATTGACCAATTCAGCAAACTCCATGCTCCCACGCAGCGGCACAATACCGATCGGCCCGACCGGCTGCATGGGGTTGGCGCCATATTGGTCATATGTAAAATAATTTTGATCGTTACTCAGCAGAGCAGTCATTTTTTCTCCTCGTGATCGTGCGGTGTGATTTCACTCAATTGGATATCTGGCTCAACATTTCCCTGATTCGTCCGGTCGGTTCGATCAAAGAAGACAAAGAGGCATCGTGGTTGATCTTGTCGATCAGTAAAGCGACAAACGCGGTCATATCGACATCGTGATACCAGGGCGCGGCAAGCAACGCCGGCAACCGATAGGTCAAATTGGTGGAAAACAGCTTGGTAATCACGCCATCCGCGTGCGCGCGGTCGAATTTGCGAATGCCTTCTTCGCCGTCCGTAAACAGCGCGAACGCGGTGGCGACATAGATGCGGCGCGCTTTGCGCTGGTATAAATCGTAGGCAATGGACAACAGCGACTCGCCTGAGGACAAAATATCGTCGACGATCAACAAATCGCGTCCGGTTACGTCGCGGCCGAGGAATTCGTGGGCGATGATCGGATTGCGCCCATCGACGACGCGCGTATAATCGCGGCGTTTATAAAAAGCTCCCAGCGGAACCCCCAACATCGAGGCAAAGTACATGGCGCGCGCCATCCCGCCTTCATCCGGGCTGACGACCATCAGGCCCTGCTCGGAATCGCTCAAATCAGGGATATGACGCACCATGGTGCGCAGCATCTGGTAAGCCACCTGGATGTTCTCAAAGCCGCTCAGCGGGATCGCGTTACTGACACGCGGGTCATGCGCGTCAAAAGTAATGATGTTCTCAACACCCAAATCCTGTAATTCCCGCAGCATATAGGCGCAATCCAACGATTCTCTCGAATTGCGTTTGTGTTGCCGCCCTTCGTACAGGTACGGCATAATGACATGAATTCGCCGCGCTTTGCCGCTGGCGGCCAGAATCAACCGCTTGAGATCCTGGAAATGCTCGTCCGGCGTCATCCGCTTCTCGATGCCAAACATATTGTAGGTGCAGGAATGATTCATCACATCGACGAGGATAAACAAATCGTGGCCGCGCACAGTCTGCCGGATGATGGCCCGCCCTTCCCCTGTGGAGAAACGGCGCGCGTCGGCCGCAATGCGGTAATCCTGACGCAAATACCCGGAGCGGATGGCTTCGGCTTTGGCAGCGGCTGGTGTGGTTTTGGCACGTCGTTCCGCAATGTGGCGATTGACAGATTGTGTAAATTCGGCTGAGCCGGGGAGAGAGATCAACCCGATTGGTCCGACAGGATCCAAAAGGTGGCTTTTTTCATGCCCGGGGGCGACGAAAGAAAAGTCGGTAGACTCCGGTTGATCGGACATCGGGCTCCTCCTGTTCGCTGTGTTAAAATGTGGACACGCTGTCTAAAGTATAAGCCTTTTCCTTCGGATAAGAAACAGGAGTTGCTTCGTCGGCATGCATATAGATTTTCACCAATTACGCTTTCTGACTGTGGCGGCCGACATAAAATCGTGCCCAGAAACAGATTTGCCTGAGATTGTCCTGACCGGACGTTCAAATTCGGGAAAATCCTCGCTGGTCAACGCGCTGGCTGGACAACGGCGGTTGTCCCGCGTCAGTGGCACACCCGGGAAAACCAGGCTGGTGGTCTATTATGGCATTCCGCAGGTGCTGCTGCTGGCGGATCTGCCCGGCTACGGGTACGCGCAGGCCTCCAAAAAACAAGTCGAAACGTTCTCCAAACTGGCGGATACCTACTTCCAAAGCGATCGGCCGATCGCTTTGGCTCTCGTCGTCATGGATATCCGGCATGAGCCGACCGCCTCGGACCAACTAATGCTGCGATTCTTACAGGATCAAAATATTGACTATATACCGATTTTCAACAAAGCCGACAAGCTGAGCCGTGCCGCGCGCTTTCAGCGTTTACACCGGCACAAAAGCTGGCTGGCTCGCGCCGGATTCGATTCCGGCGCGATGATCGTCTCGACACAAAGCGGAGAAGGCGTGACCGAACTGGCGCACGCGATCGCCGCGCGCCTGGAAGCCCGTTCCCACCCCCAATAGGTCTTTTTTGCACGCTTCTACCTGCGATCTCCTGTCGACTGTGTGACAAAATGGGCGCCAGGAGGAGCGTGGTGGTGTATGGTCGGGCAAAGCGGAGCGGAGTGCGCGGGGAAGTGGGCGTCTGGAAGCGGCCTTTGCCTCTGGTCGCGGCGGCGTTGGGCCTCAACGCCTGGCTGGCGAATCTGCGTTCTCTGCCCGTCGTGTTTTTAGAGTTGATTCCCGTGATCTATTTGGCCGGCGGCGCGTTGATACACTTCAGGATATCTTCTGTCGGGCCGGAGCTGGCGCGGATTGCGAGCGGCAGGCGGCGCGTCGTCCTGCTGTTACTGATCTTTTCATCTGTCTGGTATGCGGGGTGGCGCGTGCTCCGCCTGGATCCCCAGTTTGTACAGGCCGCCGCGCTGGCCGGCACATCCGCATGGGTGGAAGGGGTGGTGGTGTCTTTCCCTCACGCGGCGGGCGACGGGCAGGCCAGAGAAGGGATGATTTTGCGATTGGATGGCGGAATGCGCGTGCGGATCACCATGCCCGTCGGGCAGATCGGCTGCGGGGACCGGGTACGGTGTTTTGTTTCCATCCGTTGGCCGCGGCCCGCGAGCAGTCCCGGCGGTTTTGATGAAGCCCAATGGCTGCAAGGCCAGGATGTGATGTTGGTCGGCCAACTCCATGGCATGGCCCCTACTGTTTTGCAACGCTCCCCGGTGTGGTCGCTGCCGCGGGCGCTCTGGCGGATCCGGCAGGCGCTGTACCGCTCGCTCCTTTCTGCTGTGGGCGACGAAAACGCCGACTTTTTGGCTGCCGTGGTCTGGGGGGACACGGTCGGGCTCAGCAGCGAACTGCGCGAAGGGTTTCGCTTGACGGGAATGGCGCATGTTTTGTCGGTGTCGGGCTCGCATCTGGCACTGGCTACAGCACCCGTCAGCCTGCTGGTCGGCCCCTCGGGGCGCGGCAGGCGCAAGCAATTCATTTTGCATGGGGTCTGGATGACCCTTTTTGCGGCATTGACGGGTTTTCGCCCATCTGTGTGCAGAGCTTTGGCAATGGCGTTGTGTGCGCGGCTGGGTCCGCTGCTGATGCGCCGATCCGATGGGTACAGCTCCTTGTCGGCCGCCGCCATCCTTTTGATGTGGATCCATCCCCGGCTAATTTGTGCTGATGGATTTCTCCTGTCCGTCTGCGCGACGGCCGGCATCCTGCTGGCTGTCGATTCAAGGAAGGTCACTTCTAAGCGGACGCGCGTAGGGGACGCCGTGCGGGTGTCTGGTTTTGCGCAAATCGCGTCGTTGCCGGTTTTGATGCGCGCAACCCGAACAGTCTCGCTGGTCTCCATCCCCGGTTGGCTTTTCCTGATGCCCGTGTTTTCTGTGCTGATTCCCTGCGCGCTCCTCCTCGGGGTCTTGGGTTTTGTGGGGCATTTCGCCTGGCTCGCGCGGCTGGTCGCGTCTCTGATCGGGTGGATCCGCGGTTTCGTCATGCTCACTGCGAGATGGGCGTTGATGCGTGTGGGGGTTCCTTTCTGGTCGCCTTTCGCTGCTTGCGCGATTTGGTTGCTCTTGGGCAGTCTGGCTTGCCGTGTCAGGCGCCATCGCCAAATCATCCGTGGTTGTGCGTTGATGTTTGCCTTTGTTCTGCTTGTACAATGGGGCCTGCAGTATTTCCAGCGCCCGGATTTGCTGATTGTGTTCGCGGATGTCGGCCAGGGTGATTGCACTTTGATACGAACGCGCGGTGGTTTTACGATGTTGATAGATTGCGGGACAGAGACAGCCGGGCGCGATGTGGTCGTGCCGATGTTGGATTGGTATGGCGTACGCAGGATCGACTGCTGTCTTTTGACCCATGGGCATGCCGACCACGCAGGCGGGTTCGAGGCGGTCGCGCAACGTTTCCCAATCGGTACACTCTGCGTCGGCGATACCCAAATGCCGCTTCCCGGGGATGCGGAAGACCTGACCGAAAAAGTAACGGTGCTGGCCGCGGGAAAAAGAATCCGTGTGTTACAATTGCGGTCAGGAGACAGCCTGGAGCTGGCCGGAGCGACACGGATTGACATTTTACACCCCCAGTCGGGGGCGTTGCCAGGCAACGAGGGCTCGCTGGTCACGCGGCTGGCACAAGCAGGTTTTTCACTCCTGATGACCGGCGACGCGGGCTTGGAAACAGAAGAGCACTTATTGCGCGTAGGCAGACTGACCGATGTCGATGTGTTGCGTGTGGGGCACCACGGTTCCAAAACGGCGACGGGGTCCGGTTTCCTCGACGCGGTTTTGCCAGAGACGGCGATCATCAGTGTGGGGAAGAACACGTATGGACATCCGGCGGATGAGACACTACAGCGGTTGCGCGAGCGCGGGATCGCTATTCTACGGACAGACAAAGATGGTTCCATAATTCTCACATGGCGCAAAAATCACCTCTCCATGACCCGTATGCTCGGAGGATAGACAGCTTGAGAAAACAGCAAAAGCCCCTTGATTTCAACACGGTGAAGAGCCAATTGCGCCAGGGGCAATTGGAAAAATTGTATGTGCTGTCAGGAGAGGAAGATTTTCTGGCCGAGAACCTGATGCAATCCATCAAAGTGGCGTCTCTCCAGCCAGGCTTTGAAGCGGTGGATTGTGTACACCTGGATGGGTCATCGCGCGTCTCCCCACCTAGTCTCGAGCGCTTGCGACGCGAAGCGGCAACCCCTGCCTTTGCCTCCCCACGCCGCCTGGTTGTGGTCCGCAATTCGGGTTTATTTGCCGCCAAAAGCGGCAGGCAGGCGCAGCCAGACACGCCTGCCGCAGCCGCGGAGGATACGCGTGAGCGGACACAGGACAAAAACAGAGAGCTGATCGACTTTTTACAGCGATTGGCGGATGGCGTCTGCTTTGTTTTTTGGGAAGAAAAAATCGACCGACGCCAGAAGCTCTTGATGGATGCCATTTACAACCACGGCATTCTGGCCATTTTCGAACGCCAAAAACCACCCGAGCTGGTGAAATGGCTGACGGGTCTGTGCCAGCGGCAAGGGGTGCGGATCGAGCGACGGGCCGCCGAGAGCCTGGTCGACCGCTGTGACGCGTCCATGCGCGCCATCCGCTCGGAATGCGACAAGTTGCTTTTATATTGCGCGGGTAGCGGTCGGCAGACGATCGATCTGGAACTTGTGGACGCGCTGTGTATACAAGATATCCGCGGCGGAATCTTTGATTTGACCGATGCGATCGCGGCCGGCAATAGCGGGCGCGCGGTCGAGTTGTTACAGGCGCTTCTGTTTCGCAAAGAGCCCACGACGCTGATACGCTTTCTTTTGGCGCGGCATCTGCGGAATTTAATCATCGCGCACGACGCGCGATCCGATGCGGAATTGGCGTCTACGGCAGGCATCCCGCCCTTTGTCGCCTCGCGTTTGCGTACACAAACCCGCAAAGTGGCCATCGACCCCTTGGAAGCTTTATATCATCAATGCCATAAAAACGATGTCGCGGCCAAAAGCGGACGGATGGCGGATCTGTTGGCTTTGGAGACGCTGGTTGTATCGGCGTGCTCCCTGTTTGCGGGATGATTGACTTGCGCACAGGCACGCCCCATAATATTTTGCGAGTTGAGGACGCATAAATGACGGGAGGACAGACGATGAAGCGGATACCGATGAAAACACCTTTGGTCGAGATGGACGGAGACGAAATGACGCGCGTGATCTGGCAACAGGTCAAGGAGACGGTTTTGTTGCCGTTTGTCGATCTGAAGACGGAATATTTTGATCTGGGGTTGCCGCATCGGGACCAAACGGACGATCAAGTGACGATCGATGCCGCCGCAAGAACCCGCCAATTGGGGGTCGCGGTCAAGTGCGCGACCATTACGCCCAACGCGGCCCGTGTCGAGGAGTTTCACCTCAAAGAAATGTGGAAGAGCCCCAATGCCACGATCCGCGCCTTTTTGGATGGCACGGTTTTTCGGGCGCCGATCATGGTGGCGGGAATGGATCCGGTTGTGAAGACCTGGAAGAAACCCATTACGATTGCCCGACACGCGTACGGAGATATATACAAAGGCGTTGAAATGAAGATCGACCGACCTGCCCGCGTGGAATTACAGGTCACCTATGCGGACGGTACGACCGAAACGCAGATGATCCATGAGTTCGCGGATGCGGGCATTGTGATGGGGATGCACAATATGGATCATTCGATCCGCAGTTTTGCGCGCGCATGCTTTACCTTCGCCCTGGATTCCAGGCAGGATGTCTGGTTTGGCGCCAAAGACACCATCTCAAAAATTTACGATCACCGGTTTAAAGATTTGTTTGCCGAGATTTATGAAAATGAGTTCAAGGCGCGTTTTACCGCGGCAGGGTTATCGTATTTTTACACATTGATCGACGATGTGGTGGCCCGTGTCGTCAAGTCTGACGGCGGGTTTTTATGGGCGTGTAAAAATTACGACGGCGACGTGATGTCCGACATGCTCGCTTCGGCGAACGGCAGTCTGTCGATGATGACGTCGGTGCTGGTTTCGCCCGATGGCGTATACGAGTTCGAAGCTGCGCACGGGACCGTGACACGCCATTACCATCGCTACCTCCGCGGCGAAAAAACTTCTACCAATCCAGTGGCGACTTTGTTCGCCTGGACGGGCGCACTGGCGCGCCGCGCCGAAATGGACGGCTTGGCGGATTTGGTTTCGTTTGCGAAACAGGTTGAGCAAATGACATTGCGAACCATCGCGCAAGGGCAGATGACAGGTGACTTGGCCGCGATGGCGACCGGTCCCGATGTGACCGTGCTCGACTCCGGCGCGTTTTTGCAGCGCATCGCCGCGCAGATTCAAATCTAACGACACAAGGTATACAGTCAGGAGTGAAAACGATGGGCTACTATCAAGCGTGGAATGAACAATTGGCTGCGGAGGATGATCCCCAGGCAGTCGATAAAATGATGGAACGTTATTACGCGTTGGAGACGGAGGCCTACAGCCGCGTACTTGCGGCGTATCCCGAAGTCCTTTCCGCACCGGCAAACGAGTTGGCTGATCAGCTCGGCTTTTCCGGAGAAATGGTGATCTTCGCGGGCTTTCTGGATGGCATTCATGCCAGCCTAAAACAACCGCTGGATCTAGAAAACCTGAATGACAATACGCCGGTCACCCTGGACGCGGATTACGAGAAACTTTTGTGGAATATGCATGAAGCCAAAGCGGATTGGCTGGTCGAGTTGCCCGCCTGGGAGCATGTTTTGCCTCCGGAACGGCGCCGGGAGATTGCCAAAGATTTCCGTTTATCCCGCATGGCGGTCCGCACCCATCCCGGCCGTAATGACCCTTGCTCCTGCGGCAGTGGGAAGAAATTCAAGCATTGTTGCGGAAAATAAAATAACCGGGCTGCAAACTGGAACGGGAGGATGCGCAAATGACTTTTACCTCGATCCGCGATCTTTACCGCGGCGCAAGTCAATACACGGGAAAAACGGTGGCGGTGGCCGGGTGGGTCCGGACCCTTCGCGACCAAAAACAATTTGCCTTTATCGAACTCAACGATGGTTCTTTTTTTCGCAACCTGCAAATTGTTCTCACAGTGGACGCTGTGGAAAATTACGCGGAAATCGTCAAGCAAGGCTCGGGGGCGGCTTTGGTTTGCGAAGGTGTGATCGTCCAGACGCCCGAGGCCCGTCAACCGTTTGAGATGAAAGCCGCCAGCGTTCGCGTGGAAGGCCCCTGCCCACCGGAATACCCGCTGCAGCCCAAGCGCCACACCCCGGAATATTTGCGCACACTGTCCCATTTACGCCCACGCACCAATTTGTTCTCGGCCGTTTTTCGCGTGCGTTCTCTGGCTTCCTATGCGATCCACCGCTTTTTTAACGAGCGGGGTTTTATCCATCTGCATTCGCCGATTATCACGGCGAGTGACGCGGAGGGGGCTGGGCAAATGTTTACCGTCACCGCGCTGGACCTGGAGCGGGTCCCGCGCTTGCAAGACGGCCATGTCGACTACAACGCCGATTTTTTCCAGAAGCACGCGCGCCTGACGGTCAGTGGACAGCTTAGCGCGGAGACGTTTGCCATGGCTTTTTCCAAAGTTTATACGTTTGGGCCGACCTTCCGCGCGGAGCACTCCAACACGGCAAAACACGCCGCCGAGTTCTGGATGGTCGAACCGGAAATTGCCTTTGCTGATCTGGGCGATGATATGCGCCTGGCTGAGGAGATGTTGCGGTATGTCATTCGCGAAGTGATGGACGCGTGCCCGGAAGAGATGGAGTTTTTTGACCGGTTTGTACAACCGGGTTTGCTCAAACGCCTGCAATCGGTGGTGGATAGCGACTTTGGCATGATCACGTATTCGGACGCGGTGCGCGAGCTGCAGAAAATTCGCGACCGCTTTGAATACCCCTGTGACTGGGGATGCGATTTGCAAACCGAGCACGAACGCTATCTGACCGAAAACCTCTTTCAGAAACCGGTCTTTGTCGTGGATTACCCCAAAGATATCAAGGCTTTTTATATGCGCCTGAACGACGACGGCAAAACGGTCGCGGCGATGGATTGTCTGGTGCCGGGGATTGGCGAGATCATCGGCGGCAGCCAGCGCGAGGAACGTCTGGATTTACTGGAGCAGCGCATCGCTGAAATGGGTATGCGCCCCGAAGATTATTGGTGGTATCTGGATCTGAGGCGGTATGGCGGCACCCGTCATGCCGGATTCGGGTTGGGATTTGAGCGGATGGTGATGTATTTGACCGGTGTCGCCAACATCCGCGACGTGCTGCCGTTTCCGCGCACCACCGGTTATGCCGAGTTTTGACGGGGTTCCCGACGAGATCATCCTGGCCTCCGCTTCTCCGCGGCGGCGTCAGATTTTTGCCTGTCTGTTCGGTTCCGATGGATTCCGGGCGGTAGACAACCCTTTCGACGAAGCGTCGATCCGAAATTCATTCACGCATCGCCGCTTTGTCGCGCGTGTGTCCGCGGCAAAATGCCGCGCGTTTCTCCGCCGTTATGAGGAAGGCGCGGACTGCTTCGTGGTGACGGCCGATACCATCGTTGTGCGCGGTCGCCGGCGCCTCGGCAAACCGGCCGACGCGCAAGAGGCCAAGGCCATGTTGCGAACCCTTTCGGGACGGTGGCACCACGTGTTGACAGCGGTTTCTCTGGCCTCGAGCCGGCAGGGAATCATTCATACCCAGGTTGAACGGACCCGCATCCGTTTTGCCGCCTTGACCACGCGGCAGATCGAGTCATACGTCGCGTCGGGAAAGCCAATGGACAAAGCGGGCGCGTATGGAATTCAGGAGTTGCCGTCCGCATGGGTTTTGCGAATCCGCGGCTGTTATCAGAATGTAGTCGGATTACCGGTTTGCCGTCTGCTTCGCATGATCAAACGCTACGGACAATCTGCCGGTTCACACGTAAAACTTGCCGATCATTTGTTGTGCAAACAAAAAACCCGATCGGGAGGAACGTATGACGCAACAAACAATCAAACGCCGGATCAAAGACATCCCTGAAAAACAGCGACCGTATGAGCGCCTCGAACGCCTGGGCGCTTCCGCCTTATCCGATGCGGAATTGCTATCGATTCTCATCCGCAGCGGGCGGGCGGGGGAGAGTTCGCTGGATTTGGCTCACCGCGTACTCGATCTCGATGTAGCCGGGCGCGGGCTGGCGTTCTTGAACGACGCCACCATCGAGGAGTTATCGGCGATTCCCGGCATTGGGCGCGTCAAGTCGATACAGTTGGTCGCGGCCGTTGAGCTGGGAAAGCGTTCCGGATTGCCGCACGATACTTCGCGACGGACCCGGATTGACTGCCCCGAGGATGTCGCGGGCATGCTCACGCGCGAGATGGCTCATCTCCCGCGGGAAGAGCTGCGTGTAGTGTGCCTAGACGTACGCAATCGCGTGATACGAACGATACGGGTCTCAGAAGGCGGTCTTTTCGCGGCGGTGGTGAGCCCGCGCGATCTTTTTCGCGAGGTGATCAAAGCCAACGCGTCTTCTGTCATCCTCGCTCATAACCACCCCAGCGGCGACCCTGAGCCCAGCCGGGAAGATGCCGAGAGTACAGGCCGCATGGTTCAGGCCGGAGAAATGATCGGCATCCGTGTGCTCGATCACCTGGTGATTGCCACAGGCGGACAGGTCAGTCTAAAACGACGCGGGCTGATGTAAGATACGCCCGTCGAATTGAATCGGTTGCATCGTTACAGTATGATCTGCTTACACCGGTGAAATGATGTGGCCGAGAACGGCAAGGGGAAGACAGCAGCGATGGCCAGCGAAAAGAAAAGGAAAACCAATCGGATCGTACGAACCGTCCTGATTGTCCTCGCTTTGTTGTCGATGATCATCTTGTCTTCGATCCCGGGGAGCCCGTTGCATAAGATCTCTTCGCCGATCTCCTTTTTGCTGGATCCAATTTACAACGGCTTCTCCAACGCATGGTCAAGTGTCGCCGATTTCCGCCGCCGGATGGTGGCCGCTCAGGAGATCCAGGCGGAGAACGCGCGGCTCGAAGAAGAAAACGCAGCGTTGCGCCGCCAGGTAAACGCCCTGGTCGAAAACGGGCGGCGATACGAGGAATTGAAGTCGGCGTTTCAAATCAAGGAGGATTTTGCCGATTATGTGGTGATCGCCGGCCGCATCCTCACGGAAGAACAGGGGACGTTGTTCGATGTGCTCAAACTGGATGTCGGCATTCGTGACGGGGTCAACGTCACAGAAAACACCGGTTTCCCGGTCCTGGATGCCCAATCGAATCTGGCCGGACGTGTGTGGTCGACGGACTATGTATCCGGCAAAGTCTTGCCGTTGACGGCCGAAGGCTTTGCCGCTTCGGCGCGGATTGTGCGCAGCGAAGGCGCGATCGTACGAGTCCGGGGGGACGTTTTGCTCAAAAAAGCCGGTTTGTGCCGTGTCGATCACATTCCGGCCGGGTCCGCCATCCGCGTCGGCGATCAGCTTGTGACCAGCGGGCTTGGCGGAATATTCCCCGCCGGCATCCCCATCGGAGAAATCCTGTCCGTCGACGAGGACGCGTCTTCGCTTGAACGTTCCGCGATTCTGGCACCCTATATTGATTTTCACTCCCTTGATACGTTATTTGTGATGATGGGCAAGGAAGTCGCGCCATGAATCGATCGCGAATCCGAAAAGTCATGGTTTATCTCATCTATATCGTCATGGCGGTCATACTGCAGACCTCATGGCCGTCCACCATGCTCGTCGCGGGCGTTCGCCCCGACCTGACCCTGATTCTGACGATGGCCGCGGGGTTCTTATATGGAGAAAAAGAAGGCGCGATCATCGGTTTGTGTTGCGGCTTTCTGCTCGACGCGCAGTCCGGCCGCCTCCTGGGACTGGGAATGTTGCTGTTGATGCTCAATGGTATGCTGCCATCCATGTTGATGCGGGCCTTTCCACGCCGTCCTCTGCTTGTAGCGCCCGCTGTCGTCGCGGTCGGGACGATTGGGTTCCACACCGCCGTCTATGTTCTTTCCTGGTTGTTCCCCGTGCTCTCAGACCTCGTACGCAATCCGTATAGTCTGAGTCATATTGTCATCCGTATTCTCGTACCGCTCATCGCCCTCAACGGTGCTCTTGCTTTGCCGGTCGCGGCGCTGCTGCGGTATGTCGGCCCCTACCGGCGAAAGCCATTGGAAATGATCGAATGAGGAAGCAGATAAACAAAAAAATCGCCCCCGGAACCCAGGGGAAACCGTCAGTCGAGACGCGCGCCAGCCAAGGCGTTTTATACCGTACGGAAGCGGCTACCGAGCAAAAAGGACCGGCTCTCTCTGCACGCCTGCTGTCCTTTCTGCGCAGTCGCTACCTTTTTCTGATTACACTCATGACCATCGCGGGGTTTTTGATTTTTGCGCAAACCGCGTCTTTGCAACTTGCCTCGACCGTGCGCGCCGCGGTCGGCAATGAAACGGGGACCGGCAGGCAGATGACCGTTTTCGCGCCGCGCGGCGTCATCACGGATCGATATGGAACCCCTCTGGCCTATAACACGGAGACCCGCGTCCTCTATCTGGTGAACGCGCAATTGGAAGCGGAGGCGCTCAACGCGAGTTTGCTGGACTTGTCTTGGTTGCTGCGCGAGCGGGGTTTAGAATTCAGCCGCACGCTTGCGGATTTTCTGGCCACATCCCCCATCCGCTTCACGGCGGATATGAAGGATGTGATCTATTGGCAGAAAACGGTTTTGGGACTCAAAGAACCACCCGCCAAAACGCGTGTGCGTTTTGATGACGCCTACGTCAAAACCGACCCGGAGATGCTGTTCCAATATTTGCGGGACGTGTTATTTAAAATCAAAACAACCCATGCGGACCGCGCCATCGGCGTCCCGTCGCCGCACGACACACAAACGCGGGACATCTACGATGTGATGTGTTTGCGCTATCGCATCCTCGCGGACGAATGGTCCTATCGCACAGGGACGCCGCTGTTGATCGCCGAAGGAATCGATGAGGGAACCATCCACATTCTGGAGGAGCAAAACCAGCGCTATGCGGGCGTGCTGACGGGAGTCGAATACCGCCGTGCCTACACGGCCGAGGCGATCGGAATGGCGCATGTTGTTGGTTATGTCGGCGCGATCGACTCGGACGAATATGAAAAGCTGCAGGCGGTAGGGTATCTGCCCGATGCCGTCGTTGGCAAAGCCGGCGTCGAATCCTCCGCTGAACGATATCTGGCCGGCCAGAATGGCATGCGCCCATACAACGTCTGGACAAGTGCTGAACAGGCCGATTCCTATGTGCCTGAGACTGTGGGCAGCACCCCCGTCCCGGGCAATACGGTTCGGCTCACAATCGATCCCGATTTGCAAAAACGCGCGATGGAGTTGTTGCGAGACCGGGTTGACACCACCGTCAGCACTTCCGGCGCCATGGTTGTGCTCAACGTTAAAAATGGCGATGTGTTGGTGATGGCCAGTTACCCGTCGTATGACATCCGCGACTTTTTGCTGATGGCAAACGACGAAGAAGCCGCGGCCCGGGTGGAGCGGTATTTGACCGACAATGTCAACAAACCCATGCTCAACCGCACCATCATGGAAAATTACGCGCCCGGGTCCTGTTTCAAACCCTGCATGTCAGCGGCGGGGCTGGAAACGGGCCTGATTTCTCCTTATTCAACCATCCAGTGCACAGGTTACATTGATATGGATGATTTGCGGTTCACCTGTTTGGGATCGCATGGCTGGCTGAACCTGGCCGATGCGCTGCGGGCTTCATGTAATTTATATTATTACAAACTGGGGCTTTCGCTCGGGATCGACCGGATCGACGCGTGGGCAAGAAATTTCGGACTGGGTGAATACAGCGGGATCGATTTGCCCGGCGAAATCGCCGGCATGCGCTCCAATCCGGAGAACAAGCGACTGACGCGGATCGACGAAGGGGACAAGATCTGGAATCCGGCCGACACGGTGCAAAGCTCGATCGGCCAATTTGACCACGCGTATACGGTATTACAATTGGCGCGATACGCGGGCGGGCTGGCTACCGGGGAGCTCGTGACGCCCCATGTCATCCACAGTGTCACGGCCTATGATGGGACACACATTTTTTCAAACGGCGGCGAGAAACGCCCGGTCGGTGCCTCTGAAGCGACGCTGGCCGCGATCCGCACCGGCATGGTCAGCGTCTGTCATACACCCAGCGGCGCCGGTTATCGTTTCTTTAAAGATTTCCCTTACCAGGTCGCGCTCAAGACCGGGACCGCCGAAGTGGGCTTGTCCAGTTTGCAAACGAACGGTCTCATCATCTCGTACGCACCCGCGGACGACCCCGAGATTGCCATCGCTCATGTCATCAACAAAGATTCTGCCGGATCGCTGGTTATTGACATGCATTATGAAATGTACAAAGAATATTTCCTGACAGATCATACAGCGGAAGCCGGAGCAGAGGAGGTTTTGGGGCTCCACTAGGCCAGCTCTCCGGGCACAAATGATTTGTAACCTTCGCACAAATCGTTTTGTGAGGGTGAACTCGCTTGTTTACGAGGCGTTATCTTGTATAATTTTAACTAGGTTGAAGAGCTTACGGGGGTATTTGCGTGAAGATTATTCTACTAGCGGACAGTCGGAAAAACGAGCTGTTGGTAAACTTTTGCATTGCTTACAGCAACATCCTCTCGCGACACGATGTCGCCTCTTTGCAAAGCATGGCCAAACTGTTGGCCAACACAGCCAATCTGGAGGTCTCCGGCCTGCCGGCCGATATTGCCGGCGGTATGGATCAATTGGCATCCCGGGCTTTGTACAATGAAATTGACGCGGTGATCTATTTGCGGGATCCCCTACTGAGCGAATACGACGCGCCCAACCCTTTGATGAAGGCGTGTGATCTCAACAGCATTCCCTACGCGACCAATATCGCTACCGCGGAATTGCTGGTGTTGGCCATCGACCGAGGTGACCTCGATTGGCGCGAACTGGTTCGCTGACGCACTTTTTGCAAGTTTGTGTTTGTACAGCTGCATATTTGTTTGACGAATCCCACGGTGCGGTTTAGAATTCTTGCGGGTGGCTTTTGCGTGGGCGCACGCCGGGTCTCCCTATGTCCGATCGCAAAACCGGATCAACAGGAGGTAACAGGATGAAGATTCTCGACCGTGTCTATGAGGATGTCAAAAAGCGCAACCCGGGCGAGTTGGAGTTCCATCAAGCGGTTCTGGAAGTTTTGCACAGTCTGGAGCCCGTCGCGCAACGTCATCCTGAGTGGGTGGAAGCGGGTGTATTCGATCGCTTTTTCGAACCCGAGCGGCAGGTCATTTTTCGCGTCTCCTGGGTGGATGATCAAGGGAAAGTTCAGGTAAACCGTGGCTTTCGCGTTCAATTCAACAGCGCGATCGGCCCCTACAAGGGCGGCTTGCGCTTGCACCCGTCCGTCAACTTGAGCATCATTAAATTTTTGGGATTTGAACAAATTCTCAAAAACTCGTTGACCGGTCTGCCCCTCGGCGGCGGCAAAGGCGGGTCGGATTTTAACCCCCGTGGCAAAAGCGACGGTGAAATCATGCGTTTTTGCCAGAGTTTCATGACCGAATTATGGCGGCACATCGGCCCGGATACCGACGTGCCGGCGGGTGATATTGGCGCCGGCGCGCGTGAGATCGGCTATATGTATGGCCAATACAAACGTCTTTCCAACTCGTATACCGGGGCACTTACCGGCAAAGGGCTCACATGGGGAGGCTCTTTGGCGCGCACAGAAGCGACCGGTTACGGCTTATGCTATTTTATGCAGGAAGCTTTGCATGCCTATGGTCTGGGGTTCGCGGGATCGACGGTCGTTGTTTCCGGGTCGGGCAATGTCGCGATTTACGCGATTGAAAAAGCAAAAGAAATGGGCGCGCACGTCGTGACAGCCAGCGATTCGGACGGGTTCATTTATGACCCGGAGGGGATCGATTTGGCTTTGCTCAAAGAAATCAAGCTGGTGCAAAAAGCGCGGATCCAATCTTACGCGGATCAAAAACCGGGCGCTCGCTATGAGCCGGACTGTACCGGCGTCTGGGACATTCCCTGTGATATCGCCTTGCCATGCGCGACACAAAATGAGATTTCCGCCACTTCCGCCGCCCGGCTCGCCCAAAATGGCTGCAAAGCGGTGGGCGAGGGGGCAAACATGCCCTCTACGCCGGAGGCCATAGAGGTCTATTTGCGCAACAATATGATTTATGCGCCGGCCAAAGCCGCCAATGCCGGCGGCGTGGCCACTTCGGCACTGGAGATGACACAGAACAGCATGCGTTACAGTTGGACTTTTGCCGAAGTGGATCGCAAACTCAAAGAGATCATGACCGGCATCTACGAGGCGGCTTCCTCGGCCGCGGCCGCATTCGGCCAGCCGGGTAATCTGATGCTCGGGGCCAACATTGCCGGATTTATGAAGGTAGCCCGCGCGATGTACGAGCAAGGGGTCGCCTATTAGGATAAAAAGGGCATGAGGATCGTCATCCAACGCGTGAGCGAAGCCAAGGTTGAAGTAGACGGACAGGTCGTCGCCGGGATCAGCGGCGGCCTGCTCCTGTTTGTAGGGGTCGGTCGCAACGATCGCGATATCGTTGCCGACCGCCTGGCAGCAAAAATTGCCAAGCTGCGCATCATGCCCGACGCGCAAGGTAAGATGAACCGCTCGGTCATCGACGCGGGCGGTGAGATTCTGGTGGTATCCCAGTTCACTCTTTACGCGGACACCCGCCGTGGGAACCGGCCGGGATTTGAACAGGCCGAGTTGCCCGAACGCGCCCGCGCGTTGGTGAGTCGCCTGATCAACCAGTTGACAGCCCAAGGTATCCCTGTGCAAAGCGGTGTCTTTGGCGCGGACATGAAAGTCTCATTGGTTAATGATGGCCCGGTCACCATCCAGTTGGATTCCGAGTGATTTTTTCAGACAAAATCACATGCTTTTGGACAGCGGCGAGAAGTCGCTTTTTTTGTGTCTGTGAAGGTTTTTGTCTAGGAAAGAGGATCCAAGCTTGTCGGCAAGGAAAGTATCCTTATGCCAAAAGGAGGGTGCGGGATGCATACCATCGAAGCGGCCATCTGTGTTTCGCTGATCATTCTGCTGCTGGCCGGCGTGCTGATGCTGGGCGAGAGCTCCTACGCGGCAACGCGTTCGGTCGCGGTCGCGGTGGCGCGATCTTGTGTGGAGCGAGTGGGTACAGGCGAGATTTATGAGATGGCGTATGTGCCCGCGGGCGCAATCCTGTTGCCGCAAATCCGCACCTGTCCGGAAAAATTGACAAATATGATCGCGGGATTCATCGAAGGCTGGGCCCCCTTACGCGAATGGTTTGCCAGCCTGCAGGCGGGTCAACGATGAGCAAAGGGCGCTTTTCAAGGACCGTCTTCCGCAGGCGCCGCTGCACGGCCTTGTTTATCTGCATTGCGGGCACAGCGGCCCTGACAGTCTGCGGGATTTTCGCCCAGGCGGCACGGTTCAGGCTGCTCGAAGCAGAGATTCATCGGGCCTTATCTGCCGAAATCGCGGCCACACTGTACGCCGGTAATGACATGAGCGCGCGATACGGATTGGCATGTGTGGACACAAGCGCTACGCGAAGCCTGGTATATGAGCGGCTTACAAGTCGTGTGAGCGGCGCGAAACAAGCGGTCAAAACATTCGGCGAACCGTTGTCGGACCCGTTGATTCTCGCCGCGGCGATCGATGAATACATGCGCTACCGTCTACCCGCGGTGCTGATCACTCAAGCGGTCGGACGCTTTCGTTCGATTGCGGATGCTTTGCGCCAGCAGCGCAACGAGACGCCAATCGTGGCGGAGGCAGAAGCAGGGAGCGGGGGTTTTAACCTGAGCGACACCGTGCGGACATGGCTCGCGCAGTTTGATTTTGCTGATTTTCTCGGCGAGAGCGGCGGGGTCGTTGACGAGGTGACCGACACGTCCATGTCTGATGGGCAAGAAGAGCACGCGCAATGGCTCACGGAAATCCGCGCGGAGATCAAATCTTTCATCCTGGATCGGATCGTAGGCGATGAACTCCTTTCCGAACTGCGCCATATGCGCGACGTGATATCAAGCGTGCCGGAGGTTGACGCTTTGCCGAAAAACGGCCAGCCGCCAGGGCCTGATTTGTTTGATCCCGTTTCAATATCCCGGTTTTTATCGCGTTGGGAAGAGTGGTTGGATGTCGACGCGGATCCGCTATACCACAAATGCGCCCACGTTGAGTACGTAATGGGGGTATGTTCGCGCTCCATGCCGGAGGGGAACACAGACAATTGCCCTTACGCGACCGGCCTGGACGGCAGGAATTTTCAGCTGATCTATCCCCGGGAAGGGGCCGATCTGGAAAGGCTGATTACGGGTCTGGATTCGAGCGGGAGCGCGGAAAAGCGGGTTTTCGCACAAATCGCCGGTTTACGCTTTATTGTCAGGTTGGCGGTCAATTATACCGACCCCGGTCGTCGGGAGAGAGCGCACACCCTCGCGGCGACTCTGTGCGGCATCATCGCGTTAATCAGCGGCGGTTCGGTTGTTCTGCCGGAAAGTGCGCTGACGGTTGTCATCCAGGCGATCTGGAGCATGGGCGAGGCCATAAACGAAACCCGGCTGCTCAAAGAAGGGAAAGGGGTGGCGCTGTGTCCCGGGCTGGATCCGATTGTTCTCCATTATGGTGATTATTTGCGTATATTCCTATATCTGGTTCCGGATCTGGCATTGATGGGCAGATTGACACATGTGTTATCACGCAATGTGCCAGGTTGTTGGGCACGGCATCTCGTTGTATCGGGGGGACTGCGCACGAGAAACATGCGCGTGGAGGGCAGGTGCGCGGCATAAAGTGGATAAGGCGACGCAAAGGCGCGATTGCCATCGAGACGGCACTCGCGATGCCTCTTTTCCTGGTACTTGCGGCGATGATTCTGCAGTATGGCGTGCAGATCCATTCGCTCTTGTTGTTGCGCCACGCCGCCGAAAACGCGGCACAAGAAACGGCGTTGCTGATGACGGTGGTGGAGGCATCCGGAGTAGATGGACTGCTGGAGCGGCTCCTCATAGAACAGACGGGCGAATCGCAAATTACGGGAAAATTATATGAAATGACGACGCGTTTGGGGTATGAAGCGTTTTTTGAATCTCGCATGTCATACTGGATGGCCAGTATCCGCGATGACATGTACGCCGGCCAAGGATTGTCCGATGTGCATGCGTTACTTGAAAGCAACTTGTCAGAAGACGAGCTGTACGTCCGGGTGACATACAACTGGGCGCTTTTGGCAGGTCAGACAACGGGCTCATTTGAAGTGTACATCCCTTTTTTTGCCGGCAATCCTCTCGAGAACGGCCCGAGCAGCACAACCGGCGCCGTTTGGAGTCTGGATAATTTTACGCGCGGGCGTGTATTGCGGCAACGCAACGGGGGAAATCT
>CAYZME010000024.1:0-389 GCA_964479435.1 uncultured Oscillospiraceae bacterium | reverse complement strand
AATTACCCGGTGATTGCCGCTTATCGCGACGGCGCCGCGACTGCGATCCGCAGTTTGGACCATACGGCGCCGACATGGCAGAACGAGGGAGCGATTTACTCTTCCTTGCGCGCGGAGATCGACGCGCTGGCCCGCTTTGATGGGACCGCCGCTCCGTGGGGACAAGAGCGGATTGACATCCATGCGGGAATGATTCACACACGTGTGATGCTGGTGATTGTACCAGAAAACTCCCGGTCAGAAATTGTAGAAAATCAGCTCTCACAGGCCGTTGCGTACGCACAATCGATAGGTGTGCACATGTCTGTTTTAACACAAGGCCAATCGGTCCGTTATGCCCCCTGACGCGCCTGTGTTTCTATTGCCATGCCTGATGGCATGGGGTATCA
>CAYZME010000023.1:0-25486 GCA_964479435.1 uncultured Oscillospiraceae bacterium | reverse complement strand
CGTCGGATGGCTCCAATACCACTTTGGCGATCGAGTCGCCGGCCATGTCCGTCAAGCTGCGTTTGACGACGTATAAAACTTCAAAATTCCGGTGTTGGTATACGCGCCGGCCGGCGATATAGCGATTGAGCTTGGGGCGCAACTCCATGGTGCGCTTGATCCCGGCGATGATCAGATTAAAGACCGTGATATAGTCCCCTTGCTCTTTACGATCGGCCAAATACGTCAACGCCGGCGTGATATCGATCTCTTTGGAGTAGTAAACCGCGGATTCATTGCGCCCGCGCATCACATAGGGCAACAGCATGGAATACGGGTCGATGTCCCGCACGAGAATTCCGTCGCTGCGCCTTTTGTTAAAAATACCCATATACCCTAACCTCCCCATCCATCATACAGGTGTAAGCATTTAAAAGAACCCCAATCCCCGCAAAAGCGCAATGCCGCCAAAGATCGTAAATCCCGACAACAAAGTGGTCATAATCACCAGTTGACCCGCCAAATCGGCATCGTTGTGCATGTTCTTGGCCATCACATAACTGTTGACTGCCGTCGGCGTGCAAAACAAGCTGAACAATGCGCCAAGCTGGGCACCGCGAAAGCCGCCCAGGAGGATGCACGCGGATAAAAGCAAAGCCGGCATGCCGACCAATCGGAGCAAGGAGACCAGGGTCGCGATTTTTAAATTGCCCCTGGCTCGCGACCAGTCAAATTGCGCGCCCAGCAACAACAGGGCCAACGGAGAACCGATCCCGCCCACCTGCGCTGCCGCGTTCGCGAGCACGTTTGGCAAGGGCAGGCGCAGCAACGAGAACAACATGCCGATCACCGAACCGAGGATCAACGGGTTGCGTGCAATTTCACCGCCGCTGCGCAACAAGCTTTGCCCGACTGACAAATTCGCGTCTTTGCGCTCAGAAAACGCCGAAAGAATCAGTACACCTACTACATTAAACAGAATCATGACAACAGGCAACAGCATGGTCGTGGGCGCGATCCCCGCCTGCCCGAACATATTGGTGGCGAGCGGAATCGCGTAAATCACATAATTGCTGCGATACACGGCCTGGATGATGCTGCCGCGTTTTCCGTTTTGCGTTACAAAGCGCGGAACCAGCAAAAGCATCAGCAGAATCGAAAATAAGATTCCGCCGGCCGCGTAGCCGATCAATTTGAGATCGAACGCCTGTGACAAATCCAGGTGATAGATGTCATAAAAGATGCGGACCGGCAAAAATAAGCGAAAAACGAGTTTGTTGGATTTATCCAACATGTTGAGATCGATCAGCCCCACATGTTTCAAAAAATACCCCAATACCATCAGAATCAAAATCGGGACGACCGCTTCAAAACTAAATTTGAGGATTTCCATTTATCGTGACCTCATGCTGTCAAGAGTCCTGAGAGCATCCTCAGTAAAACAGGAAATAGCAAAATCACCATAATCAAGCGAAACGTGTGCATCACCGCCACTTTGGGCGCGTCACACCCCAGCTCTTCCGCGATCAAAGACATCTCGGCCAGGCCACCCGGCGTGCTGGCCAAGAAACAGGTCGACAGCGGCAGCCCGGTCAGACGGTGGATCAGGTATCCGAACCCCAGCGCGGCGGCGAGCATGCCTAACAACATGATCCCGGCCGGGACCAGAAGATCCTGCAAGGACAACAGACTTTCCATCGTCATCCGCGCTCCCAAAAACGCCCCGACTGAAATCTGTATGGCCGGGCGCAACCGGGTCGGGAAAAACACTTTGCCGGTGGAGACGCCAAAAATCGCAGTCGCCAGCATCGAACCGATCATGGCACCGGCGGGTACATCGAGCAGACTGAGCGCCATGCCGCCACCCCAGGCCACAAGCAGCGTCAACAAAAACTGACCGGCTTGTTCGGGTTTCACCCGCAAGGAACCCGCGGCCGACCGCAAGCGGATGCGCCCGCCGCCGGCCGGCAGGGGCGCCGAGTCCAGGGCCGCGGGTTTCTGTACACAAGGATCGCCGGTGGTCGGCCGGATCAAACGCCAGCCGCGACCGGCCAGCCATTTAAACAACAACGGGAACAACGAAATCACAAACAAGATGCGGACCAATTGCATCATCGCCACTTGTGCGGTGTTCGCGCCCAGATCCTCGGCGATCAAAGCCATATCGGACATCCCTCCGGGCGCGCCGGCAAAAAGCGCGGTGTTGATGTCCAGATTGCCAAACCGCGCAAAGAGATACGCAAACGACAAATTGAGTATAAACATCCCGACCAGCAGCAAAAGACTGGGAACGATCACCTGCTTGAGTTCGCCGATATCCTTGCGGTTGATCCGGCTGCCGATGAGGATACCCGACGCAATTTGCACATAGGTGCGCACCTGGTCGGGGTAATAAGCGGCGCCGGACAAAATTCCCAGGGCCATCACCGACAGCATCGCGCCGATCATGGCGCCGGCCGGCACCTTGAGGCGGTATAGGATCAAACCGCCGATCGCTCCGATTAAGTTGGTCAACAGGAAAGCTTTCAGGGGATCAATCTGCATCGACGCCCCCGGTCTGCCCATAATAGGCATTGGCACCGTGTTTTCGCTGGTAGTGGCGATTGAGCAGAGTCTGTGAGATCGGCGAGGCGTCACGCCCGGCCAAGCGCTCGGTTTGGCTGGCCATCCGTGCGCATTCCTCGAGAATCGCCGCGTGGTGTACGGCCTCGACGGCGTTCGTACCCCAGGCAAATGGCCCGTGCCCGGCCGTCAGCACCGCGGGGATCGCCAGCGGATCGAGCTGGCGGCGGCGGAATGTTTCGACAATCACTCGCCCGGTCTCCCTTTCATAATCGCCTTGGATTTCCGCGTCCGTCAGCAAGCGCGTGCAGGGAACCGATCCGTAGAATGTATCGGCATGTGTGGTTCCGTAGGCCGGCAAATCGCGCCGCGCCTGAGCCCAGGCCGTCGCCCAGCGGGAATGGGTATGGACGATGCCGCCACATTGCGGGAAGTGGTCATAAAGCTCGAGGTGTGTTTCCAAATCACTGCTGGGGCGCCGCGAGCCGCGCAAAATACGACCAGCAGGGTCGACCACGACGATATCCTCAGCGGTCATCTCCTCATAGGGGATCCCACTGCCTTTGATCGCGACCCAATGGTTGTCCCGGTCGATGGCACTGACATTGCCCCACGTAAATACCACCAGGCCCAACCGCGGCAGCAATAAATTGGCTTTGAGCACCTCTGCAATCAAGGAATCCATGTCATTTTTCTCCCTGCTTGTCCTCTCCGTCCTTTTGCGCACGACAGGTCAAATTATACCATGGAAGGCAAGGGCGCCGGCAACCGGATCAGGTCGCGCTGCGCTAGCGCTCCGCGCGGCGCTAGCGCTCCGCGCTCCGCAAAAGGGTTTAGGCCAGCGCGCGGCGAAAGACGTCGGAGACGGTCGAAACGTAGAAAATCGACATTTTGTCGCGCACCGTCGCGGGGATCTCATCGACATCGCGCCGATTTTCCTCCGGCACCAGCACGGTATCGATACCAGCGCGGCGCGCGGCGATCACTTTCTCTTTGAGTCCGCCAATCGGCAATACCCGCCCGCGCAACGTGATTTCCCCGGTCATCGCGACATTGTGCCGCACCGGACGACCGGTCAGGGCCGAATACAGCGCGGTCGCCAGTGTGATGCCGGCGGACGGGCCATCCTTGGGCGTCGCGCCTTCCGGCACATGGACATGGATATCGTGTTTGGAGAAATGGTCTTCCGCCAGCCCCAACGAGGGCGCCAGCGCGCGCAAATGGGAAATCGCGGCCTTGGCGGATTCTTTCATCACATCCCCCAGCTGGCCGGTCAATTCCAGATGCCCGCTGCCCGGCATGACGTTGACTTCGATCGACAGGGTATCGCCGCCGGCGCTGGTCCACGCCAGCCCGGTGGCGACGCCAACCTGATCGTCGCGCGCGGCCATGTCCACACGGAAACGCCGTTTGCCCAACAAATCCTCGAGATCGCGGCGTTCGATCCGGATTTGCTCTTCTCCTTTTTCGGCCATGCGAATCGCGGCTTTGCGGCACAAGCGGGCGATTTCCCGCTCCAACTGCCGCACGCCAGCTTCGCGTGTATACCAGGCGATCAGTCCGTTCAACGCGCTGCGCCCGATGCGCAACCGCGCCGGCGGAATCGCGTTGGCCCGCATCTGCTTGGCCAGCAGATGCCGCGCGGCAATTTCAATTTTTTCCGCGTCAGTATAACCCGGCAAGCTGATCACTTCCATCCGGTCGTACAAAGCCTGCGGGATGGTATCGATCGTGTTGGCGGTCGTAATAAACAACACCTGTGACAGGTCGTACGGCACCTCGAGATAATGGTCGCGGAACGTGTGGTTCTGCTCCGGGTCCAGCACTTCCAGCAGCGCGGAAGAAGGATCCCCGCGGTAATCGCTGCCAAGCTTGTCGATCTCGTCCAGCAGAATCAACGGGTTGTCCGACCCCGCTTGCCGGATGGCGTTGATGATGCGGCCCGGCATCGCGCCCACATACGTGCGGCGGTGACCGCGGATTTCCGCCTCGTCATGCACACCGCCCAGGGACATCCGCACGTACTTGCGGCCCAGAGATTGCGCGATGGATTTGGCGATCGAGGTCTTTCCCACGCCCGGAGGCCCGACAAAGCAGAGGATGGGGCCTTTCATGGACGCGTCGCCCGCCTCGACATGGAGCTTGCGTACAGCGAGATATTCCAGCACGCGTTCTTTTACTTTCTCGAGCCCGTAATGATCGCGGTTGAGCACGCGGCGCGCGTGTGGGATGGATAGTTTTTCTGGGTCGACGTGGCCCCACGGCAGTTCAAAAATGGTATCCAAATATGTCCGCAGCACCGATCCTTCGGGGTAAGCCGCCGGCAGGCGAGCCAGGCGTTGGATCTCCTTTTCCACTTTGGGCTTATACTCGTCGGGAATCGCGGATTTTGCCAGCAATTTCAAAAAGGTGTCCACTTCATTCTGTGTGCCTTCGCGGTCGCCCAGCTCCGATTGGATGACACGCAACTGCTCGCGCAGATAGTACTCTTTCTGGCCTTGCTCGATGCTCGCGCGCACTTTTTCGCCAATCTCTTTTTCAATCGTGGCGATGCCGTTTTCGCGCACCAGCATTTCCAACACGCGGGCCGCGCGCGCCATCGGGTCGACGGCATCGAGCACCTGTTGCTTGTCGGTGAAAGCGGCAAAGACATTGGCGGCGATGGTATCGGCCACCTGGCCGGCGTCGCGGATGTTGTTGATGGTGACCAGGGCTTCGGGTGACAGTTTGCCGCTGGTCATCGCGTATCGCTCATACGCTTTGATCATTTGCCGGCGGTAAGCCTCTTGCGATTGGGCTACGGTCTCAGACACCGTGATGTCGACCTCGCTTACAGTGGCCAGGATGTAGGGTGTTTTGGCTTCGAATGCGTCGAGGTGGCCGCGCGCGTGCCCCTCGACCAACACTTTGATCGTGTCGTTGCCGGGAATTTCTAAAACCTGGCGGATGCGCGCAATGCAACCAATGTCGTATAAATCTTCGCGTTCCGGCCACTCGACCCCCATATCGCGCTGCGTCGACAAAAAGATCATCTGATCCGCGGCCATCGCGGCCTTGATCGCCTGCAACGAGCCCTCGCGCGCAACATCAAATGTCAGTGAGAGATGAGGAAACACGTTCGCGCCGCGTAACGGCACCAACGGCAAATGCATCTCGGTAGGCTCAATTTTGTTTTCCTTGTCCATGTATACCGCCTTCATTGTCAAAGATGTTTTTTAGAATCGGAGTCGCCCCCATTATACCTTTTGGACCCCTCTGTGGGATGTATCCAATCACACAAAGAGACCGCTTCCCGGAGGAAGCGGTCTCTGGAGTGTGACTGTGTTACAAGCGCCGGATCCGATTACTCAACAATGGTTGAAACGGTACCGGAGCCAACCGTTTTGCCGCCCTCGCGGATGGCGAACTTCAGTCCGGGTTCCATCGCGATGGGGGTGATCAGGTTGACCGTAATGGTCACGTGGTCACCCGGCATGCACATTTCAATGCCCTCGGGCAGATGGGCAACGCCCGTCACGTCCGTCGTGCGGAAATAGAACTGCGGGCGATAGCCGGAGAAGAAAGGTTTGTGCCGACCGCCTTCCGCGGTGGTGAGCACGTAAACCTGCCCGGTGAAATCGGTATGCGGTTTGATCGAGCCGGGTTTGCAAACCACTTGTCCGCGCTCGATTTCGGTGCGGGTGACGCCGCGAAGCAGAACGCCGATGTTGTCGCCGGCTTCAGCCTGATCCAACAGTTTGCGGAACATTTCGACGCCGGTGACAACCGTGCTGCGCGATTCGTCCTGCAGACCGACGATCTCAACCGGATCTCCGACTTTGACGATGCCGCGCTCGACACGGCCGGTCGCGACGGTGCCGCGTCCGGTGATGGTGAATACGTCCTCAACCGGCATCAGGAACGGCAGCTCGGTCGGGCGCTGCGGGGTCGGGATAAACTCGTCGACCGCTTTCATCAAATCGACGATCGGCTGGTATTCGGGCGCGTTGACGTCCGTGCTGGTGCTCTCCAGCGCGACCAGAGCCGAGCCTTTGAGAACCGGGGCGTCGTCGCCAGGGAAACCGTACGTGTTCAACAGATCACGCACTTCCATCTCGGTCAGTTCAATCAGTTCTTCGTCCGCGATGTCGCACTTGTTCAGGAAAACGACGATGTAAGGGACGCCGACCTGTTGCGCCAGGATGATGTGCTCACGCGTCTGGGGCATCGGTCCGTCAGCGGCCGATACAACCAGGATCGCGCCGTCCATCTGGGCCGCGCCGGTGATCATGTTTTTGATGTAGTCGGCGTGTCCCGGGCAGTCAACGTGCGCGTAGTGACGTGCCGCGGTCTCGTATTCAACGTGTGATGTGTTGATCGTGATGCCACGGGCGCGCTCTTCCGGAGCTTTGTCAATGTTGTCATACGACGTAAATGACGCGGATCCTCCGAACGAAAGCACTTTGGTGATGGCGGCCGTCAGAGACGTTTTGCCGTGATCGACGTGGCCGATCGTGCCGATGTTGACATGCGGCTTGTTTCTTTCAAATTTCGCCTTGGCCATGGTGATTGAATCCTCCTTTTCAGCATGAAAAGCTGATTATCGCGAGTATTGGCTGTCAAGCAAAACGCCTGCACAGTTCATTGTACTATATCCTTTTTTTTCTGCAAGAACCGCCACGCTCAAGCGACATCATTTGCGCAGGATCTGCTCCATGATGCTCTTGGGCACTTCCTCAAAGTGACTGATCTGCATAACAAACGTACCGCGGCCTTGCGTACGGGAACGCAGGGCGGTGGCATAACCGAACATTTGCGACAGCGGCACTTTGCAGGCGATCTGCCGGGCGCCGCTACGCGCTTCCATCCCCTCGATCCGGCCGCGGCGGGCGTTGATATCGCCCATCACATCGCCCAGATACTCTTCGGGGGCAGTAATATCGACGCGCATGATGGGTTCGAGCAAAACGGGATCCGCCTTGCGGCAGCCGTCTTTGAATGCCATCGAACCGGCGATTTTAAACGCCAGCTCCGACGAGTCGACTTCATGGTAGGAGCCGTCCAGCAAGGTAACGCGGACATCGACCACTTGGTAACCGCCCAGCACGCCGCTGGCCATTGCTTCTTGGATGCCACCATCGATGGGGGCGATGTATTCTTTGGGAATCACGCCGCCAACCGTTTTGTTGACAAACTCGTATCCCGACCCCGGTTCGGTCGGTTCGATTTCAATGACACAATGGCCGTATTGCCCGTGTCCACCGGTCTGGCGGATGAACCGCCCTTCCGAGCGCACGGCTTTACGGATGGTTTCTTTGTAGGCTACCTGCGGAGTACCGACATTGGCCTCGACCTTAAACTCACGGAACATCCGGTCGACAATGATATCCAGATGCAATTCGCCCATCCCGGAAATGATGGTTTGTCCCGTTTCCGAGTCGGAATACGTCTTGAATGTCGGGTCCTCTTCCGACAGCTTGGTCAGCGCGATCATCATCTTGTCCTGACTGGCTTTCGATTTGGGTTCGATGGCCACGGAAATCACCGGCTCCGGAAAATCCATCGATTCGAGAATGATCGGGTGCTTTTCGTCGCACAGGGTGTCGCCGGTCGTGGTGTCCTTGAGACCCACAATCGCGCCGATGTCACCGGAATAAACCGTTCCGATCTCTTCCCGGTGGTTGGCGTGCATTTGCAAAATGCGTCCGACCCGTTCCCGTTTGTTCTTGACCGAATTGAATGTGTACGATCCGGCGTCCAGCGTGCCCGAATACACCCGGAAGAAGCACAGCCTGCCCACAAACGGATCCGAAAGGATCTTGAAAGCCAACGCCGCGAACGGCGCGCTGTCATCCGCGGGACGGACGGTCTCTTCCTCGGTGCGGACATCAAAGCCCGTAATGGGCGGGATGTCCATCGGCGAGGGCAAATAAGCGATGACCGCGTCCAACATCAGCTGGACGCCTTTGTTCTTGTAAGACGAGCCGCACAAGACGGGGGTCAATTGACATTCGATGGTCGCGACCCGCAACGCGGCGCGAATCTCATCGACGGAAATCTCTTCCCCCTCGATAAACTTGGCGGTCAGGTTTTCGTCGCATTCCGCGACGGCTTCGATCAGTTTGTCGCGCCATTGCCGCGCCAGGTCCAACATGTCGTCCGGTACTTCGGTCTCTTCGATCTCGAATCCCATTTCGTCTTTGTAAATCTCGGCCTTCATGCGAACCAGGTCGATGATCCCTGTAAAATCGGATTCCTTGCCGACCGGCAATTGGATGGGCACGGCGCGTGTGCCGAGTCGATCGATCATCATTTCCACAGCGCGGTAAAAGTCCGCGCCCATGATGTCCATCTTGTTGACATACGCCAAGCGGGGGACATGGTAGTGGTCGGCTTGCCGCCACACCGTCTCGGTCTGCGGTTCGACACCGCCTTTGGCACAAAACAATGTGACCGCGCCATCCAGCACCCGCAGTGAGCGCTCGACCTCGACCGTAAAATCGACATGGCCCGGGGTATCGATGATGTTGATGCGATGCCCCTGCCATTGCGCGGTGGTCGCGGCCGACGTGATGGTAATCCCGCGTTCCTGCTCCTGGGCCATATAGTCCATGGTGGCAGCGCCTTCATGCACCTCGCCGACGCGATGAATCCGCCCTGTGTAATACAGGACACGTTCGGTTGTGGTGGTCTTTCCGGCGTCAATGTGCGCCATGATACCAATATTTCTTGTTTTTTCCAGTGGGAACTGCCTGGGCATGTTTGGTGAACTCCTCTAGGATATCGGGTTTGCGGCTCAGAGCCGCGGATTTTGCTGTATTACCAGCGGTAGTGGGCAAACGCGCGGTTGGCGTCCGCCATGCGATGCATGTCTTCTTTACGTTTAAACGCACCGCCGGCGCCGTTGGCCGCGTCGAGAATCTCATTGGCCATGCGTTCTTTCATGGTTCGTTCGCTGCGATTGCGGGCAAACGAGACCAACCAACGCAAACCGAGTGTCTGGCGACGCTCCGGGCGGACTTCGATCGGAACCTGATAGTTCGATCCGCCGACGCGACGTGCTTTGACTTCGAGCGCCGGCATCACATTTTCCAGCGCCTTGTTGAATACTTCCAGCGGATCTTGATTGGATCGCGCTTTGATGATGTCAAACGCGTCGTAACAAATTCTTTGTGCTACGCCCTTTTTCCCGTCCAGCATGATGTTGTTGATCAACTTGGTCACTCGAACATCGCCGTAGATGGGATCAGGCAACACCTCTCTGGTAGGTATAAAGCCTTTTCTTGGCACGTGACTTCCCTCCTTTCATGATTATGCGGAGCTTCGTGCTCCGAAACCATAGGTACTCACGGTTGGCTGGTTCCGTGTCTGCGCCAGTGCGAGCATATATCCTTGACAACAAGCCGGTTGGGCTTCTGATATATGACAGTGTACTGATCGCGATTCGTCCAACCTCAAACCTCCCGCGGGCGGCCGGCGCTTGCTCAGCGCTTGACCTTGGCCGCTCTGGGGCGTTTCGCTCCGTACTTGGAGCGGCCTTGCATGCGGTTTGCGACTCCCGCCGTGTCAAGGGTACCGCGGACGATGTGGTACCGGCATCCCGGCAAGTCTTTGACCTTGCCGCCGCGTACAAGCACGACCGAGTGCTCTTGCAGGTTGTGACCTACGCCGGGAATGTATGCTGTGACTTCGATTCCATTGGTCAATCGGACCCTGGCAACTTTTCTCAGCGCGGAATTCGGCTTTTTGGGAGTGGTGGTCTTCACGACGGTGCACACGCCCCGTTTCTGCGGCGACGACAATTCTGTCGGCTGCTTTTTGAGCGTGTTCAAGCCGATCTGCAGTGCGGGGGATGCGGATTTGTAGCGTTTGGTAGATCTACCCACCTTCACCAGCTGGTTGAACGTTGGCATCAATACACCTCCTTTCCATGTAAAAATAATGAACATTGCCTGTGTTTTTGCGCACAGGCAATTCAGTATATCACCGGAGTTCTGGTTTGTAAAATCAAAAATACGGCCGGCAGCGGGCGTGCCTATCGGGGTGGGATCAGTTTTTCCTGCCCGCCCAGATACGGCCGCAACACCGCCGGGATCACGACCGATCCGTCGGCTTGTTGAAACTGCTCCACCAGCGCCGGCAAAATACGGCTGGTAGCCAATCCGGACGCGTTGAGCGTGTGTACAAACATCAGCTTGCCGCTGCCGGGATCGCGGTATTTGATGTTGCCGCGTCTGGCCTGGTAATCGCCGGCGTTGGAAGCCGAGCTGACCTCTTTGTAGCCGTTCATGCTGGGAATCCAGACTTCAATATCATAGGTCTCGCGCATGGACGCGCTGCAGTCACCGGCGGCCAGCCGGCTGACGCGATGGTGCAGCCCCAGCCCTTTCATCAGGGCGGCCGCTTTTTCGATCAATTCCCGCAACGCCCGCGGCGAGTCATCGGGTCGTGTGTATTGGAACATTTCGACTTTGTTGAATTGATGTCCCCGGATCATCCCCCGCTCTTCAGCGCGGTAGCTGCCGGCTTCCCGTCGGTAACACGGGCTGTAGGCGAACATCTTCAACGGCAACGACTCGACGTCGATGACCTCGTCACGATAGAGGTTGACCAACGCGGTCTCCGAAGTCGGCAGCAGGAAATGCGAAAAACCGCGCTCCGCCTCCTCGTCGCGGATTTGGAACACATCGTCGGCGAATTTGGGGAATTGTCCCGCCGTATACCCGCAGGCCCAATTCAAAATATGCGGGGGCAGAATCATCTCATAGCCATCTTTTTGATGCTCGTTCATAAAGTAGGACAACAACGCCCACTCCAGCCGCGCGCCGTCGCCGCGGTACAGCCAGTGGCCGCTTCCACCCAGTTTGGCGCCGCGGACGTAGTCGATGATCCCCAGTCGTTCCACGATCTCGACATGGTGGAGCGGTGTGAACGCGAAGGACGGCGGTGCGCCAAACGTCTCGACCACCTGATTGTTCTCTTTGCCGCCGGCCGGTACGCCGTCGGCGGGCAAATTGGGCAGCCCATCGAGAAAAATCTGCTGTTCTTGCGCGACTTGCGCCAATTCCTGGTCGATCTGCTTGATGCGTTCGGAAATCTCTTTCATCGCCGCCATTAATTCGGTCGGGTCGCCGCCGGACCGCCGTATCGCCGGGATCTGCGCCGAGGCCCGGTTGCGCTCGGCTTTGAGAGATTCGCTTGTTTGAATCAACTCGCGCCGCAATCGATCCTGCTCGAGAAATGCGTCCAGATCGACGGCATAGCCCCTGCGCGATAGTCCTTCGCGGACCTGTTCCGGTTGGGTGCGAATGAGATGGATGTCCAGCATGGTCGACAAGCCTCCGATGGCATAAATACACAGCGGGCGGCGCCTGAGCCAGGCTCCGCCCGCCGCGGGTTACAACAGGATATGAGTGAACTCAGGTCGAGACCTCTGACTCAGAGGATCAACCAGAGCACCTGACCGGCGACAAAGTACGCCACTGCCAGCGCGACCGTATTGCGGGCGACCACGTAGTCGCTTTCGTCGATGGTCTTGCGGCGAACGGCCAGGGCCAACAGGACGAACATCGCCAGCAAGAGCGGGGTGCCCAGGGCGCTGCGGGCAATGTCGCAGATCCAAATGATGATTCCAAACGAGAGGATGGTCTTAATCAGGAGTAAAACCACACTCAACGCGAATCCTACCAGATACGGGACCGCGGCGGCACCCACTCCTGAAAGCGCACCGACGAAACCTGCCGTCGAGTGCCCGCGCACCAGGAGGGTCACCACAAAGGCGATGACCACCAAAAGAACGATCTCAACAATCGAGCCGCGCAGCCAATTGCCGAGAATGGTGCCAAACTTCGTCTTGTAATGGATGCCGCTGATCAATGAGCTGAGTAACTGCAATGCCACCAGGCCGGCGGCGACCAGCAATGCCATCACGATCTTCTTTTGATCCCACGCCGCGCGGACCGCGCCGACCGGATCTTTGATAAAAGATCCCAGCACGGAAGTGGCATCACCGATCATCTGGTCGGTGGTGGGAGGAACGGTGCTCTGATTCGGGGCGGGTTGAGATTGATTGCCGTCGCTCATAATGATTCCTCGCTTTCCCTGCCGTTTCCGGCGAGTGGTTTGGCCTGACAATGGTTTGGCAAACGCCTGATAGTAAAATACTAGCACAAGGCGGGCTCATTTTGCAGTAAATACGCCAAAATCAAGGGTTTAGCGCCTGTAAATCATCCGGTAGAAACAACCCGTCCTCGCGCAGCAGGGTCTGGTCCAGCCAAATGCGCCCGCCCCCGTACTCCGGCCGTTGGATCGAAATCAGATCCCAATGGATGGAAGAGCGGTTGCCGTTGTCGGCTTTGGCATACGCCGCGCCCGGCGTCAAATGAAACGAACCGCCGATTTTTTCGTCAAACAGGATGTTGCCGATCGGCTCGCGGATCGCGTGGTTGACGCCAAAGGAAAACTCGCCGATGCGGCGGGCCCCCGCGTCCGCGTCCAGGATCGCTTGCAACGTCTGCTTGTCCCCGTCGCAATCGGCCGCGACGATCACACCCGCGCGGAATTCCAGCCGCACCTGGCGGAACGCCCGGCCCCAGTACGTGGTGGGGACGTTATACGTCACCACGCCTTCGACGGAATCCAGCACCGGCGCCGTATACACCTCGCCATCCGGGATGTTGCGGCGGCCAAAACAGCAAACCGAAGGGATGCCGGCGATGGAGAATGTCAAGTCGGTGTCCGGGCCCTCGATCCGCACGCGATCGGCGCGATCCAAATAACCGGCCAGCACTTGCTCCGCCGCCTCCAGGCGCGCGTAATCTAGGTCGGATACTTCCATCGTAAAGTCAAAAAACCGATCGTAGGACATTCCGGCTTTCTGGGCCATCCCGCGCGTCGGCCAATCGAACAGCACCCACTTGCGCTGGTTGACGATCAGATCCTGGACCGGCCGGTTCCTGGCGGTAACCAGGCGCAAACGTTCCGACGCGACTTCGGCCATCTCAGAGCTGTTGGTGGTGCCGCGGATGGCAATCCGCCCTTTCAGATCCTGCCAGCGCGCTTGTTCCCAGCGGGCGGCGGCATCCAGAAACGCGACAGCGGCCGGCTCCCCGGGGTCAAACAGGCCAGTACGCAATCGGGTGATCTCTTCATCGCTGAGCTCTACAACCGGGTAAACCCCCAAATCGGCAGCACGGCGGAGGATGGCCTTGACCAGCGGCACCGACTCCGTAGTCGCGGACACGAGAAAGCCGTCTCCTTTTTCCAACGCCAGCGAATGGGTCAGCAAAATATCTGCCAGGCGATCCAGGCGTTTATCTCTCATGATCTTTCACTCCTTTGTCCTATGCTCGCAACTGCGTTGCGTTTGTAACGGTGGTGCGTTCGCAACTATGTTGCATTCGCAACAGACCGGCGCGCACATTCCCGATACACTCTCGATGGTAACGCACTCTGCGACAAAAACCCAAGGAGAGATCGATGAAACGTAAGATTGTCACAATTAACGAAGAACTATGCAACGGCTGTGCCCTGTGCGTCAACGCGTGCCACGAAGGGGCGCTGCGGATGATCGACGGCAAAGCCCGTCTGGTTTCGGATTCCTATTGCGATGGCCTGGGCGACTGCCTGCCCGCCTGCCCGACCGGCGCAATCTCCATCGAAGAACGGACCGCGGCCCCCTTTGACGCCGCCGCGGTCATCGCCGCCGGCGGCCGGCTGCCGGGCGGGGGCTGCCCGGGATCACAAGCACAGATGCTGCGCAATCCCGCGCCCCATGCCGAGGCAGCCGCTTGTGCCTGCCACGCCGGCCACACAGACGCGCAAGCACCGGCACAAGCCACAGCGCCGGCTGTCTCGCAGTTGGCCCAGTGGCCTTGCCAAATCAAGTTGGTGCCGGTCAACGCCCCCTGGCTGGATGGCGCCCGCCTGCTGATCGCGGCCGATTGCGCGGCCTACGCCTCCGCGGCCATGCATTCCGATTACATGCGCGGGCGCGTCACCCTGATCGGTTGTCCCAAACTCGACGGCGTCGATTATGCGGAAAAGCTGGGCGCCATTTTGCGCAACAACTCCATCCGCAGCGTCCTGGTCGTGCGCATGCAAGTCCCCTGTTGCGGCGGGCTCGAACGCGCGGCCACCGACGCCTTGCTGGCCAGCGGCAAGATGATCCCCTGGCAGGTGGTCACACTGGCCACCGATGGGACGGTCGTGGCGGACGACTGAGCGGGCGTATTTGCCGTGATTCGAATCTGCGCTATACTCGTGCCAGGAGGAATGCGATATGTACGATATCATCATCATCGGCCGGGGTCCCGCCGGCATTTCCGCCGCTTTATACGGCGTGCGCGCCGGCCAAAAAGTGCTGGTGATCGCCCAGGATGACGGGCAGCTGGCCAAAGCGGACAAAGTGGACAATTACTACGGCTTTGCGGAAACCATCTCGGGTCCGCAACTGCAAAAGAATGCCATCGCGCAGGCCACCCGCCTGGGCGTTGAATTTGTCGAAGCCACCACCACGGGGATCTCCTGGGATGACCGTTTCCATGTCACATCCAGTGCCGGCGCATGGGAAAGCCATGCTGTGATCCTCGCCGCGGGCATGCCCAAGCGCAAACCGCGGCTGGCAGGGCTGGCTGAGTACGAAGGTAAAGGCGTGAGCTACTGCGCCATCTGTGACGGCTTTTTCTACCGCGGCAAAACCGTCGGCGTCATCGGCCATGGCGATTTCGCGCTGCATGAAATCCATGATCTGATTCCCTTTGCCGGGTCGATCTATTGGCTGACCAACGGCAGGTCGTTGGCGTTGAGCCACCCGCTCGACAACCTGCCGGACAAAACCTCGGTTGACGAGCGTCCGTTGGCACGCATCGACGGCGACGGCGATCAGGTGCGGGAAATCGTCTATGAAGATGGTTGCCGCACCCGCGTCGACGGCATCTTTGTCGCCGAAGGCACCGCCTCGGCGATGGACTTTGCCCTCAAACTGGGAATCGAGCAAGCCGGCAACTCCATCCGCGCCGACCGCGACGGCCGCACCAATTTGCCGGGCTTTTTTGCCGCCGGCGATTGCACCGGCGGGATCTTGCAGATTTCCGTGGCCGTCGGCGAAGGGGCTGCTGCCGGTCTGGCGGCTGTAAAATTTGTCCGCGAAAAGAAAGCCCGGGAAAAACAAGCGGCGGCAGCGACCTGATCCGGTCGGCGGGCCATATCGCGACCCCATCCCACAATACTAAAACGCCTCACCGGGGAGAACATCCACCGGTGAGGCGTTCTTTTTTCGGCAATTGCCCCGTTCGTCAGCGGGTGACGCGCAAAGCGTTGAGCACGGCTAGCAAGGCCACCCCGACGTCGGCAAAGACCGCCTGCCAGATGCCGCCCAGCCCGGCGGCGGCCAGCAACACCACGGCCGCTTTGACCGTCAGCGACAAAAAGACATTCTGCCGCGCCACGCGGACGGTTTTTCTGGCAATCCGCACCGCGTCGCCAATCCGCGTCAGACGGTCGGACAAGATGACAATATCCGCGCTTTCGATCGCCGCGTCCGACCCCGACCCTCCCATCGCGATCCCCGCGTCGGCGCGTGCCAGTACCGGGGCGTCATTGATCCCGTCGCCGACAAACGCCACCACACCCCCGCCATTCTGCTCGTGGATCAGCCGCTCGACCCGTTCGACCTTGTCGTCCGGCAATAAGTGGGCGTGATACTCCGTGACTCCGGTATGGTGTGAGACCGAGGCGGCGGCCTGCCCGGTGTCGCCGGTCAGCATGACGATGCGATCGACACCGAGTGTCTGCAGGGTTTGGACCGCTTCCGTCGCTTCCTCGCGGATCCGGTCCTCCAGCAACGCGCGCCCCGCGTATACACCGTCCACCGCCAGATAGACCGCCAGCAGGACCGGCTGCCCCTGATGTTCACCCAGGGAAGCAGAAACCTCGTCCGCCAGCCCTGTAACTCCATGCTCCAGCAAAAATTCACGTTTGCCGCTGACGACCACACGCCCCTCGATCACCGCTTCCATCCCTTTGCCCGGCCATTCGCGCACCTTCTCCGCCTGCACGTCGCACGCGCCATCGCGCGGTTCCGCCATCAGGGCCTGGTGAATCGCCATCGCCACCGGGTGGGTGGAGTCGCGCTCGATGGCGGCGAAATAACGCCGCAGCCGCGCTTCGCTCAACGGGCTGTCGGCAGCGGATTCGATCGCCGCCAACTCGGGGCGCCCATGCGTCAGGGTTCCCGTCTTGTCGATGGCCATCGTACGCATCCCGGCCAGGCGATCCAGATAGGTCCCGCCCTTGACGAGGATGCCGCGCCGCGCCGCCATGCCGATGCCGGCAAAATAAGCCAGCGGCACGGACAAAACCAGGCCGCACGGGCAAGAGATGACCAGCAGCATACAAGCCCGATAGATCCATTCCCGCCAAGTCCCGCCCGCTGCCAGCGGTCCGAGTGCCGCCATCAGAACGGCCAACAGCACCATCACCGGGGTGTAGACCCGCGCGAAGCGGGTAATAAACCGCTCAGCCCGGGCTTTGCGCGCGGCCGAACGCTCCGCGGACGCCAGGATCCGCGCCGCCGCGGATTCCTGATACGGGCGTTTGACGATCAGTTCCAGGACGCCGCTGCCGTTGATGCTGCCGGACAGAACCTCATCGCCCGGCTGCACTTCCTGCGGAATCGGCTCCCCTGTCAGCATCGAGACATCCAGCTCGGAATGCCCCACCGCGACCTGGCCATCCACGGCGACGCGGTCCCCCGGGCGCAGCAAAATCCGATCGCCCGGCTGCACCAGCTCCGGGGCCACCGCCTCCGTCCCGCCCGCAACCAGCCGGTTGACCGTTTCGGGGCGCCAATCGACCAGCGCGCGGATCGAAGCGCGCGACCGGTCGGCCGCCCGCTCCTGCAACGCGTCGCCGATGCGGTAAAACAGCGCCACGGCCACTGCCTCCGGATATTCACCGATGGCAAACGCGGCCACCGTCGCCACGGCCATCAACATATTTTCGTCAAAAACGCGGCCGGTCAGCAGGTTGCGCAGCGCGCGCAGCAAAATCATCCCGCCGAACGCCAGATAGGAAACCGCGAACCAAAAGACCCGCCACGCCTCCCCGCCTACGCGGGTCAACGCCAGAATCAGCGCCACCCCTCCCAGCACCCAGGAGAGGATGTTGCGTACATTCAGTTGCAGATCCGTCTCGTCATGGGAGCAGGTCGGGCACGCGTCCGTATGCACATGATCCGCGTCATGCGTATGCGCGCCGACAGCGCCCCCGGCCGCGCAAGCCGCCGTTTCACAGGCCGCCATCGCTTGCGGATTGGATTTGTTGAGCCTCCACCGTTTCATCCTGATGTCCTTTCATCCAAGTGTTCGGCCGCGATGCGGAAGATCAGACTGACATGGTCGTCGTCGAGGGTGTAAAACCTGTTCTTGCCATCGCGGCGGACCCGCACCATGCGGGCCTGTTTCAACGTACGCAATTGATGGGAAACCGCGGACTGGCTCATTCCCAGCCGGGCCTCCAGATCCTGGACACAATACTCCTGTCCGTCCAGTGCTTCGATGATGCGGATGCGCGTGACATCGCCCAGCACCTTGAACCATTCGGCGATTTCTTGTACACGGGTTTCCGCGTGGGCCTCATCCAGACCGGCCACCGGCAGCGCAACCATCGCGTTTTCCTCCTTGTCTACATATGCATATATGAGAATTCATTCATATGTTATCACAGACCCCTCCCCAATAACAAGTGCCCTGGGCAGCAATTGCCCTGGCCAACAAGTACTCTGGGCAGCAATTGCCCGCGCAAAAAAAGGAGCGGCGCACAAGCGCCGCTCCCGACCCGACCCTCTTCAATCGAAGCGTTCGCCCAGCGTGATCTCGAGCTGCCACGGCGCGCGCCCGGAACGAAAGAGCGTGAGCGTGACGCGATCCCCCGACTGGTGCCGCGCGAGCGCCTGCGCCAACGCGCCGACATCGCGCATCGCTTCCCCATTCCACGCGGTGATCACATCCCCGGCGAGAATCCCCGCCGCCTCGGCCGGCCCCCGCTCGAGCACGCGCGCCACATAAATCCCCGCGTCGGGCAGCCCGTACTGCTCCTTTACACCCGCGTACTCGGCGTCCTGCAGGATGGTCACGCCCAAATACGGCCGCGCGCTCTGCCCGTTCCCCTGCTTCAATTCTTCATACATGCGCCAAGCCAAATTGGCGGGAATCGCGAAATTGACCCCCTCATATTCGCTCTTGGCCAGGCCGGCGTTGTTGACGCCGATCACCTGCCCGCCTGAATCCAGCAACGCGCCGCCCGAATTGCCGGGATTGATGGCCGCGTCGGTCTGGATCAGGCGCATGGCGACGCCGTTTTCCAACACCACTTCGCGGTCCAGCCCGCTGACAACCCCCGACGTCACGGACCCCATAAACTGGAGCCCGGCGGGATTGCCGATCGCGACGGCCAACTGACCGACCCGCACGGCGTCAGAATCGCCAAAACGCACAGTCGGCAATCCGTCTTGCTCAATTTTCAATACAGCCAGATCGCTTTGCGAGTCGCGCCCGATCAACCGCGCCGGATAGGCCCGCTGGTCGCCGATGCGGTACACCGTCAGCCGGGTGCCGTTGACATAATGGCCGCTGCTGTCACAAACCACGTGGTTGTTGGTCAGAATATACCCGTCCTCCGACATGATGATCCCCGACCCGGATCCGGTTTCGCGGGCAAAGATGCCGGCGGGGATTTCGACGCTGATCCCGACGATCGACGCCGCCGCGTCTTCCGCGATCCGCATCACAGCGGTTTCATATTCCACCCGCGCCACTGGGGCCGTGGATTGGGTCGGCGCGGGGGTCACGGAGGCGGGCGCGGTGGGCGTCGGCGCCGGCGCCACGGGTTGCGCGCTCCACCAGAACAGACCGAGGGTCAGAGCCGCGCCGGCCACGCCCGCCACCATGCCGATGATCGCGGTCGCCAAACGGTCTTTTCGTTCCGTTGTCATTTATATCCCCCTTGCCTCATCCGGCGCTGGACGGCCGCCGGCCCACTCCCGCGCGATTTGTTCCAACCGGCGCAGCCGGTGACTCATCCCCGATTTGCCGATCGGCGAGTCGAGGCGCTCACCCAATTCGCGGATGGAAAGCCCGGGATAGGTCAATCGCACGCGCGCGGCCTCCGCCAGATCGGGCGGCAACGACGCCATCGCCCGCGGCTCTTCGCCCAGGGCCCGCAACAACTCCAGTTGCCTGGCGGCCGCGTGCGCCACCCGCGTCGAATTGGCCGTATCACAGTTGACGACGCGGTTGACCGCGTTGCGCATATCTTTTTCCACCCGCAACGACTCAAATTCCAGCAACGCGACATGCGCGCCCGTCGCCCGCAAAAAATCGGCGACCTGACCGCCGTCCTTCATATACACGACGTGAAACGGCTGCCGGTAGGATTGGCGCGGCGTGATCCCTTCGGCGCGCAACAGGCGCGCCGACCAGGCGGCTGCCGCAGGATACCGGCTGACGATCTCCAGATGATAACCGCGGACCGGCTCCCCCAGAGAGCCGCCGGCCAAAAACAACCCCCGCAGCGCGGCGCGGCGGCAGCAATCGGCGGCAAAAGCCGACGCGGAAAACGCGCGCGACGCGGGATCAAAACCATACGCCGCCAACCGTGCCAACAGCCGTTGGCAGGCGGCCGGGTCTGCCAACCGCGCCT
Organism: uncultured Oscillospiraceae bacterium; assembly: GCA_964479435.1. Taxonomy (GTDB): domain Bacteria; phylum Bacillota; class Clostridia; order Saccharofermentanales; family UBA5734; genus JAAYKS01. The sequence continues at coordinate 5,266 of CAYZME010000023.1, read as the reverse complement.
GATGATGCCCGCCTTCGCGCGCCAGGGTCAGCTCCGCCCCGGCCAGTCCGGCAATCTGCGCGGCCCAGCGCGCGGCATAACCGGCCTGCGCGGTATGCAGCGAGATCCCGTGTGGATCGATCCGCGCCGCCAGCGCCAGCGCCGCCAGCGGTTCGGCTTCCCGGCAACAGGGGTCCGTAAGGTCCGCCCGCAGCAGTTCTTCTTTTACATCATGTGAAAAGGCCATCCGTGATCGACTCCCTCACGTCGCGCGCACGCCGGCCGCCGCGGCCGCCATCACGGTGCGCGCCAGGCGTTCGCTGTCGTGGCGGATTTGCCCGTCATCCACCACCGCCAATGGCTCCGAGATGACGAGCATGCCATTTTGCCCCAGCGTGTCCACAGGAACCACCACCGGCTCCGCCTCCTCGCGGCGATAACGCGCGAGTATGTCCGGCGGCAACTGCCCCGCGTTGTTGTTGACAACGCAGCAATCGAGCAACCCCGACGCCGTCGGCAGATCAGCATGGCGCAAAAGCGCTTCGACGTGCTGCCAGGCATCATATCCGCACGTTTCCGCCGGCTGCGTCATGATGTTGCAGACATAAATGCGCACGGCGCGGCTGCGTGTGATCGCCGCGCGGACCGCGGGAAACAATAGATTGGGGATCACACTGGTATACAGGCTCCCGGGCCCCAGCACAATCACGTGCGCGTGGTCGATGGCTTGCACGGCCTCATCCAGCGGCAGAGCGTCCGCCGGCTCCATGTGGATGCGCCGGATGTTGTTGTCGCGGTCGGGCAGCCGGTTGCCAATGGCGCTCTCCCCGCGGATCCGCGTGCCGTCGGCCAGCTCCGCGTGGATCTGGATGTCTTGCAATGAAACCGGCAAAACGCGCCCGGTGATCGCCAGCACTTCGGAAAAACGGCAAACCGCCTCATAGAAACTGCCGGTGACCGCGGTGAGCGCCGCCAACAGCAAGTTGCCGAAATTCTGCGTTTTGAGCCGGCCCTCGGGGAATCGGTACCGGATCAGATCCCGCATCAGCGGCTCGGTATCGGCCAACGCCAGGATACAGTTGCGGATATCCCCCGGCGGCAGGATTCGCAGATCTTCCCGCAGCATGCCCGAGGAGCCGCCGTTATCGGCGACGGTGACGATGGCGGTCAAATGGCGGGTAAAGCGCTTGAGGCCGCGCAAGAGCGTGGACAGTCCGGTGCCGCCGCCGATCACAACCGTTTCCGGGCCGTTCTCCGGCCGGTCCAGCCAGTCACTCAGCTGTTTTTGTATGGCGTCGGCAGAACGCTTCATCGGCGCTCACCCTTCGCCGCCGGCGTCCGCCGGCGCCGCTTCGGCGTAGGCCTCATCTTCGCGTTCTTCCCGCGGATCCTTGTCGATGTCGCGGTGGATGACAATCACCGGCGCGTCCGCCGGCCGGAGCCGCGCGGCCAAATCGACCGCCATCGCCACCGAGCGATGGCGCCCGCCGGTACAGCCGATCGAGATCACCAGTCGTTGTTTACCTTCGCGGCGATAGTAAGGGATCGTATACAACAGCCATGCTTCTTGCAGGTCCATATAGCGCGCCGTTTCGTCAAAAGAAAAGACATATTGGCTGACCTCGGCGTCCAGTCCGCTCAGCATGCGAAACTCCCGGATATAAAAAGGGTTGGGGATGAACCGCACGTCCAGCACGGCGTCCGAGTCGGCGGGCAATCCGTATTTGAAACCGAACGATTGGATGAGGATGGACATCTGGCCCGGGTCGTCCTCTTGTGCCAAAAGACGCCGCAGGCGCTCCCGCAATTCGGACGGGGACAGCCCCGATGTATCGATCACTTCGGTGGCAAAGGATTTGAGCGGCAACAGCCGCCGCCGTTCCTCTTCGATCGCGTCCGGTAAATTGATGTCGCGCGCCAGCGGGTGATTGCGCCGCGTCTGCTTATAGCGCTTGATCAGTTCGCCGGTGTCCGCCTCCAGAAAGATCAGCGTACAGGGAATGCCGGTGTCAAATACTTTTTGCAAAGCCGGGATCAGGCCGCGAAACATCTCGACACTGCGGATGTCGACCACAAAGGCCAGTTTTTCGATCGCCGCCCCCGCCTGGCCGCCCTGTTCAAACGCCCGGATCATTTCCGGGACCATCGGCGGCGGCAGGTTATCGATACAAAAGTAGCCCATGTCTTCCAGACATTTGGCGGAAAAACTCTTGCCGGCGCCGGACATGCCGGTCAGGATCACAACTTCCATCGGCTCTTTCCCCCTGTGCCGCGCGCCGTCTGTCACCGCTTACCAATCCCCGACAAAGCGGATCTCTGTCTCCAGGCGCACCCCCGTCCGCGCGAGCACCCGGTCGGTTACACGATCGACCAGCGCGCGGATATCGGACGCCCGCGCGCCGCCGGTATTGATGATAAAGCCGGCGTGCTTTTCCGACACCTGCGCACCGCCTTCGTGCAGGCCGCACAGCTCGCTTTCGGCGATCAGTTTGCCCGCGTAATAGCCGTTGGGCCGTTTGAACACGCTGCCGGCACTCGGCCACTCCAACGGTTGTGTGCACCGGCGCCGTTCGTTGAGCTCGGCAATGCGCGCGCGGATGGCGGTCGGGTCTCCCTTTTGTAATAACAGGCGGGTTTCCAAAATGATCGCGCCGCCGGCGGTCAGGGCATTGTACCGGTAGCCAAACCCGTGATCCGCGCCCGCCACAGTCGTCAGGCGCAGCGACGCGTCCAGAACCCGGCTTTCCAGTACCACATCCGCCATGGCGCCGCCATACGCGCCGGCGTTCATAAAGACAGCGCCGCCGACCGACCCGGGGATACCGGCGGCAAACTCCAACCCGGTCAAACCGGCCGCGGCACAGCGGTTGGCCACCCCGGACAACAGCGCGCCGGCCCCGGCCGCGACCACATACGATCCGTCCGGCCGCGCTTCGATTTCCATGCGCGCGTACGGTTCGCCAAACACGACGACCAGCCCGCGGATTCCCGCGTCGGCGACCACGACATTGGTCCCGTTGCCCAGTAGCGTGACGGGAATCGCGGCCAGCCGGCAGCGGCGGATGACATCGGCGATCTCTTCCGCCGCGGCGGGAAAATAGACCACGTCGGCCGGCCCGCCGACGCGAAAGCTGGTCAGCGACGCCATGCTGACGTCAAAGCGCAGGCGGCCCGCGTCCTGCCCGGGCAACCCCCACGCGCGTACGCGTTCGCGAACGCGTTCTTGATATGTGGCGGGGGCAACGAGCCGCGCCGGGGCGGCCTCAGTTTGTTTCATGATTGTTTTTGTTTCCAAAGACACGCTCCATCAGCGCTTTCGCGGAATTGTAACCCATTTGTTTCTGGCGGAAATTGATGGCGGCGACCTCGACGATGATCGCCAGGTTGCGGCCGGGGCGGACCGGGATGGTGATCGAGGGGACGTCGATCCCGAGGATATCCGTATGCTCGTCGCTGACGCCCACCCGCTCGTACGTTTTCTTTTCGTCCCATAATTCCAGATTGAGGACAAAGTGAATGTTCTCTTGCATCTTGACCGAAGAGACGCCGTACAGTTCTTTGACATCGAGGATGCCGACCCCGCGGATCTCGATCAGGTGGCGAATGATCTCGGGCGCGCGACCGAGCAGCGTCGTATCCGAAACACGCAACACTTCGACCAGGTCGTCGGCGATCAGGCGGTGCCCGCGTTTGACAATTTCCAGCGCGGTCTCGGATTTACCGACTCCGCTTTCGCCCAGGATCAGAATGCCTTCGCCATACACCTCGACCAGCACACCGTGCAGTGATGTGCGCGGAGCCAGCTCGACGTTGAGATATTTGATCAGGGAGCTCATAAACTCGGACGTAATCGCCCGGGTGCGCAAAATCGGAATCGCGTAGCGCTCGGCACACTGTTCCATTTCCGACGAAACTTCGTGTTGCCGCGTCAGAATCATACAGGGAATGCCGCGGGAAAACAGCGCGTCGATCCGCGCCATGCGTTCCCCCGGGCTCAACGATTCCAGAAACGCGGTTTCCATGTTGCCGATCAGCTGGATGCGGTCGGGGCCGAAATGCGCAAAATGTCCCGCCAGCTGCAAGCCCGGGCGGGTTACGTCGGCGACCTCGATCTGGATCGTATCCGGTTTGCCGAAGTCACAGACGGTCTCGAGTTCAAATTCATCGATGATCTGCTTGAGCGTCACAAAAGTTGGCACAACAAACGCCTCCGGGCCCGCCACAGCGGGGGGTTCGGCGTCAGCCGCTGCGGCCGCGCCCGTGTTTATTTTCCGTTTCTTCATCATATCATACCGCGGTCACGCAATCGGATCGCCTCCGCCACGCACACGCCGTTATAAACAAGTGGGACCGCCGGTTAAGGCGATCCCAACCGCCCGTAAGGGCGATCCCAATGGAGCGGGATACGAGATTCGGACTCGCGACTTTCACCTTGGCAAGGTGACACTCTACCACTGAGTTAATCCCGCGTCGAAGCGTGCAAGCAGAATTATATAAAACCCGGCCGCGTGCTGTCAATGCAGCCGGCGCGCCTTTACTGCCGCGGCCGGCCGTCGCCGGATCGCGCGCCGCCAAACGGGTCGCGCAAATCCGAGATGTCGCCGCCCAGACGCTTGATCGCCGAGAGAATCTCATAAAACAACTGCCGGTCGATCTGCGCGAGGAAACGCTCCACGTAGCCGCGCAAGGTCGGGATCGCGCGACCGTCGCCGTAATCCCCGAGACAGATCGCGCCGATGATCTTGCGCTCCATTTTGCGGAAGCACTCGCGCAAACACAGGAAGACACGGTCGCTCGGCTGCTTGCGGCCGACTTCCGCCAGCGCGATCACCGCGTATTCATACGCGCCGGACAGCGGGTGCCCGCCGCCCGCGGCGGTAAACAAGGCATCGGTCAGGCCGTCGACCACCGCGGGGCCCACCCCATTGCAGTACGCGACAAAAGCTTCCCCGATCATTTCGTCGGGTTGGGAGGTGGCCAGAAAGCGCGTCAAAATCAATTCAAACGGCTCCCCCGCGTGCCAGTCGCCCAGCAGGCGCAGCGCGGCCGACGCCGCCAACACGTCGTCCGGGCGCGCGGCCTCCTCCTCTTCCGCTTCCTGCCAGGAAGGGGCGAACAACAACGGCAACAGGCGGTCGACCGCCGCGGGGCCAAAAGCCTCCAGCTTGTGCCGCAAGGGGTCGGGCAGCTCCTCGTCACAGTGGGCGGCCGCCAGCAGAAAGACTTCCATGGCTTCGTCCAGGGTGGCGATGCGGGTGATCATTTCCCGCGGCGTGGCCGCCGTGCC
>CAYZME010000022.1:0-25722 GCA_964479435.1 uncultured Oscillospiraceae bacterium | reverse complement strand
AACGCATCGCGCCGATCGAGGCGGTCCAATCGACGCAGACACATTTTATTTTGAAGACCTACAAAAGAGAGGGAACCGTGTTTGACACGCGGACGACGGACAACCGGGAGGCCGTCGTATTATGAAGCACGAGGATCTCTTATCCGGGATCGTGCGCGCGACACCGCCTTCTGGCATTCGACGTTTTTTTGATCTGGCGAACGAAATGAAAGAAAGCGTGATTTCGCTTTCGATTGGCGAACCGGATTTTGTCACGCCCTGGCGGATTGTTGACGCGGGAATCGATTCACTGCGTTTGGGAGAGACACATTATTCTTCCAATCAGGGTTTGGTGGCATTGCGTGAGAGCATCAGCCGCTACAACCAGCGGAAATATGGATTGGGATACAATCCGCTGACTGAAATTGTTGTTACAGTAGGGGGGAGCGAGGCGATCGATCTCGCCGTGCGCGCCCTGGTAGATCCCGGTGACGAAGTGATTGTCCCACAACCTTGTTTCGTTTCATATGAAGCCTGTGTTCGACTGGCTGGAGGCAAACCGGTTGTTGTCGATTGCCGGCGGGAGGACGGTTTCAAGCTTCGTGTCGAACAACTGGCGTCCGTGATTGGCCCCCGTACGAAAATGCTCATACTGGGGTATCCGAACAATCCGACCGGGGCGATCATGACGCGCGAGGAATTGGAGCCGCTGGCAGAATTCTTAGCACAGCGCGACATCGTGGTCGTCAGTGACGAATTGTACGCGGAATTGACATACGGATCCGCGCCGCATGGTTCCATTGCCTCTTTCCCGGGAATGCGTGACCGCACCATTGTGATCGGTGGTTTTTCCAAAGCTTTCGCGATGACGGGTTGGCGCATTGGCTATGCGATGGGCCCTTCCCCCTGGTTGCTGGCGATGAACAAGATTCACCAATATGCCATCATGTGCGCGCCAACAACCGCACAACACGCGGCGATTGAGGCGCTCGATCACGGGGATCAGGCGGTTGCGCAGATGGTTGCGGAATACGATCGCCGTCGACGTGTTGTGCTCCATGGAGTCAAAGCGGCGGGATTGGACTGTTTTGAACCATTGGGCGCGTTTTATGTCTTTCCCGACATCACGGCTTCCGGCCTGGATTCGGTCACTTTTTGCGAGCGGTTTCTTTACGAGGAAAAAGTCGCAATTGTACCCGGTCACGCGTTTGGCGCAGCGGGAGAAGGGTATGTGCGGGTCAGCTATGCGGCGTCGATGGAAAACATTCTCACTGCCATGCAACGCCTGGCAGCTTTTATGAAAAGGAGAACCGGATAAATGCTCGAATTCGATGGCTACCGCTCCCAGTTGGAAACGATAGCGGCAGCTTTGACGCAGTTGAAAGATGCGTTGCATATTGGCCGTTTGGGAGACGAGATTTCAGAATTGGAGGCGCGTGCCCAAGAGCCAGGGTTCTGGGACGACGTGAAGGCGGCGCAGAAGATCCAGTCCCGCTTGAAAAATTTACAGAAAAAGATCGATACATACCAAAAATTGGCGCGGCAACACGACGATTTACTTGTGCTATGCGAGCTAGGGGAGGAAGCAGAGGATACCAGCCTCATCCCTGAGATCGCGTCCGGGCTGAGCCAGCTTCAAGCGGAAATGGATCGCGTGCGCCTGGAAACACTGTTTACCGGCACCTACGACAACAACAACGCCATTTTGACGTTGCATGCCGGAGCGGGCGGCACCGAAGCCCAGGACTGGAATGAAATGCTGTTTCGAATGTATACGCGCTGGGCGGAGCACCATGATTTCGAAGTGAAAATTCTCGATGTCCTGGAAGGAGAAGAAGCCGGCCTGAAGAGCGTTTCTTTTCAGCTGATCGGAGAGAACGCGTATGGCTATATGCGTTCTGAAAATGGCGTGCACCGCCTGGTGCGGATTTCTCCGTTCGATACTTCCGGACGCCGTCACACGTCATTCGCTTCTCTGGAAGTCATTCCGGAACTGGATGACAGCATCCAGATTGAAATACGCCCTGAAGATTTGCGTGTGGATACATACCGCGCTTCCGGCGCCGGCGGCCAATACGTCAACCGTACCGATTCCGCGGTGCGCATCACCCATCTTCCCACAGGCGTTGTGACATCTTGCCAATCCGAGCGCTCACAGCTGCAGAATCGTGAAACCGCGATGTCGATGCTGCGCTCCAAATTATTTGCCATGGCGGCGGCGGCGCACATGGAAAAGATCGAGGATTTGAAAGGCACGCAAATGGAGATTGCCTGGGGCAGCCAGATTCGCTCCTATGTGTTCTGCCCTTATACGATGGTCAAGGATCACCGCACCGGATATGAAGTGGCCGGGGTTCAAGCGGTGATGGACGGAGATCTGGACGGCTTTATCAATGCTTATTTGTCCGGCGTTCGACTGGATAAATGAGCGTATGGGCCTTGTCCATCCGCGCGAAGGCAAGGGGACAAATGGCCCGCTTCCATCTGGTAAAGCGGACATCCCGGATGATTTGACGCATGCTACGCGCGGCTGATACTATGTTCGCGTCACGGGGTTTTGTGGAAGGGGAAACCTTTCCCTTTGTCTTTTTTGGGGAGGAATGATATGCCAGAAACCCAGGTTCTGATTCTGATGGGCAGTGATTCGGATTTTGAAGTAATGAAGCCCTGCCTGACCACCTTGCGTGATCTGGGCGTGCGCTTCGAAGTGGAAGTATGCTCCGCTCATCGCTCCCCCACGCGTGCCGCCGCATTGGCACAATCGGCCGCGGATCAGGGGTTCCGGGTGATCATTGCGGCGGCCGGTTTGGCCGCGCATTTGCCGGGTGTTCTGGCCGCGTATACCACGTTGCCTGTGATCGGCATACCGGTTTCCGGGGGCGCGTTGCGTGGCATGGACGCGTTGCTGGCGATCGCGCAAATGCCCCCCGGTGTACCTGTTGCGACCATGGCCATCGATGGGGCGGTCAATGCCGCTGTACTGGCTTGCCAGATCCTTGCCGTTGCCGACCCGGCGCTGCGCAAGAACCTCGAGACATATAAAGAGAAACTGGAAGAATCGGTCACCCACCGCAATCGCAAATTACAAGCGAAATGGCCGGACTCGCTTTGACAGGAACGTTGGTAGGGACCGGAGGAGTATAAAGTGGGCAAATATGAATTGCACGATGAGTGCGGCGTTTTTGGCGTTCTCGACACGGCAGGCAAACGCGAAGACGCGGCACGCCTGACGTACCTGGGGCTGTTCGCGCTGCAACACCGCGGACAAGACAGCGCCGGGATCGCGATCAACACCAACGGGACCTTGTTTTGCCACAAAGACAACGGCCTGGTTGTCGAGGCTTTCAACGACATGACTGTCAACATGCTTCGCGGTTCAGCCGCGATCGGGCATGTCCGCTACCCGGCGCAAGGTGGTGTCGGTATCGCATATGCCCAACCCATGCTGATCAAATACCGCGGAGGGCAATTGGCACTCGCACATAATGGGAGTTTGATCAATGCGGACGAGTTGCGCGCGCGGTTGGAGGAAAGCGGCGCGATTTTCCAAACCGATTCGGATGCCGAGGTGATGCTGGCATTGCTGGCCCGCAACCGCATCATGACCGACCGCATGGAAGACGCTATTTTTATGATGATGGCCGAGATCAAGGGCGCGTACTCACTGGTGTTGATGACCCGCAATAAAATCATCGGCGTCCGAGATCCGCTGGGCATCCGGCCGTTGTGCCTCGGGCGATTGGGTACGACTTATGTGCTGGCGTCCGAATCTTGCGCGATTGAGTCGATCGGCGGTGAGGTGATTCGCGACATCGATCCCGGAGAAGTGGTCACGATTACAAAGGCGGGCGTTTCATCCGAGTTTATGAGCCACGACCCCGGCGCGCGCGAGCGCGCGGCGCTGTGCCTTTTTGAGTTTGTGTATATCGCCCGTCCGGATAGCACCATCGACAAAGCGAGTGTCTATGAGGCGCGCTATGAGGCGGGAAGAATGCTGGCGCGCGAACAACCATGCGAGGCCGATCTGGTCATCGGCGCCCCGGACTCGGGTATTGTCGCCTCGATGGGCTACGCGTTTGAATCGGGGATTCCCTATGGTTCGGGACTGCTGAAAAACAGATATGTAGGGCGCACATTCATCCAGCCGACGCAAATGCAACGTGAGCTGGCTGTGACAATGAAATTTTCGGCTTTGAAAAAATCCATTGACGGCAAACGTCTGGTAATGGTCGATGACTCCATCGTCCGCGGAACCACGACCCGCCATATCATCGGCATGCTCAAGGAAGCGGGCGCCAGCGAAGTCCACATGCGGATTGCTTCTCCGCCGATTCTTTATCCCTGCTTTTATGGCGTGGATACGCCCACACAAGAAGAATTGCCGGCGTGTAACTTGAGTATGGATGAGATTCGCACCATGATCGGGGCGGACAGCCTGGGGTATATCAGCCTGGAAGGCCTGACATCCTCCGTCAAGGGACTGTCATGCGGACTGTGCTGTACGTGCTTTGACGGCGCTTATCCGGGCGGGCTGCCGGCAACCATGGCGGATCAGATTCGCCCGATTGCCTTCGATGCCCACGCAAACCCGGAGGCGCGGAAGCGGTGAACGTCGCAGTACTTGTGTCAGGCGGTGGTACCAACCTGCAGACGTTGATCGACGGGATCTCCGACGGGTCGCTTGCCGATATTCGTATCTGCCAGGTAGTCGCGTCCCGGGAAGGAACATACGCGCAAACCCGAGCCGAACGAGCGGGTTTGCCGGTGGTTGTTGTCAATCGGAAAGCCTATGTGGATCTGGCGTCATATGATGCGGCCATGTTGAGGCATTTGGAGTCCAGTCAAACGGAGTTGGTTGTTCTGGGCGGCTTTTTGTCTCTGCTGGGGCCACAGGTCGTCCAGCGGTTTCCCAATCGAATCCTCAACATCCACCCTTCTTTGCTGCCTGCATTCGGGGGGAAGGGGATGTATGGATTGCATGTGCACCGTGCGGTTTTGGCCAGCGGCGTCAAATGGACCGGCGCGACGGTGCACTTTCTCAACGAAAGCTATGACGATGGCCCCATCTTGCTACAGCATCCGGTGCCCGTTTGCCCGGATGATACCCCTGAAAGCCTACAAGAGCGGGTAATGCGCGAAGCGGAACGTTTGTTGCTGCCGGAAGCTGTGCGGCTGGTCGCACAAGGGCGGGTAAAGATTCAGGGCAGTCGGACATGGATAGAGGATGCGAAGTGAAGAAGAATATGAAGGTTCTGGTAGTGGGCGGCGGCGGCAGAGAGCACGCGATTGTCTGGGCTTTGGCCAAGAGTCCTCGCGTGGGTCAGATCTACTGCGCGCCGGGAAATGGCGGCATTTCAACCCTGGCCATTTGCGTCGATCTGGCGGCTACAGATCTGGACGGCATGGTTTCTTTTGCCCGGCAGCAGGAAATCGATCTGGTTTTTGTCGCGGCGGATGACCCGTTGGCCCTGGGGATGGTGGATCGGATGGAAGCTGCGGGCGTTCGCGCGTTCGGTCCCCATGCCCGCGCCGCTGCCATTGAGTCGAGCAAAGCATACGCCAAAGACCTGATGCGCCGTCACGGGATACCGACCGCACGCTATGCGGTGTTTACGCAGGTGGATGAAGCTGTGGCCTATGTTGAAAATCACGCCTTACCACTTGTCGTCAAAGCGGATGGTTTGGCGCTGGGAAAAGGTGCTCTGATCGCCCGCACCCGCGAGGAGGCGCATGCGGCAGTCCACACGATGCTGGCCGATCGCGTTTTTGGCGCCGCTGGGGCGAAAGTCGTGATTGAGGAATATATGGAAGGTTCGGAATTGACCGTCATGGTGTTTACGGACGGGCAAAGCATTGTGCCGATGCCGTGTGCGCGCGATCACAAGCGGGCGTATGATCGGGATCAAGGCCTCAACACAGGCGGGATGGGTGCTTTTGTCCCGGGGCACCGCGCCACGGATCGCGAACAGCGCGCATGGATGGAACAAATCATTCGCCCGACCATCGACGCCTTACGATCGGAAAACCGCCGGTTCAAAGGCGTCCTGTATTTTGAATTGATGCTGACCCCACAAGGGGCAAAAGTGATCGAGTACAACGCCCGATTCGGGGATCCGGAAGCACAGGTTGTGTTGCCGTTGTTGCGTACCGATTTGCTGGATGTGGCGGATGCTGTGATCGATGAAAGATTGGATCAAATCTCTGTGGCGTGGGAGCCATTGGAAGCTTGTTGTGTTGTTATGACGTCAGGTGGTTATCCTGAAAAATATGACACCGGTTTTGAGATAAAAGGTCTGGAAGCCGTCGAAGGCATCGTATTTCACGCCGGAACACGTCGCGTGGATTCCCGATTCCTGACCAGCGGCGGACGGGTTTTAGCGGTGACGGCCGTCGCCGGGCATCTGGACGACGCGGTGGAAGCGGCGTATCGCGACGTTGCGCGCATTTGCTTTCACCATCAGCATTACCGGTCGGACATCGGTAAGCGGGGCGTGCGAAAATGAAAATCGGGTTTTTTGGCGGCACCTTTGACCCAGTACACATCGGACACACGCGACTGGTTGAGGACGCGATTCATGCCGCCGGTCTGGACCGCCTGTTGGTTATTCCCGCGGGAAAGACCGTCCACAAACCCATCAGCCGTGTGTCCAGCGCCGGTATGAGGTATGTGATGAGCCATCTGGCATTTTCGCCGTACGCCCAAGTGCAGGTGTCTTGTATCGAAGTGGCGCGCGCGCGGGAATCCTATACCATCGATACCATTCGCGAGTTGGCCGCCACTTACGATCAGGAAGTGGAATGGTTCATGCTGTGCGGTGCCGATATTCTCTTTGACATCCTGCACTGGCGTGACCCCGTGGCGATCTTGCGGGAAACGCATCTGTTGGTTGGTTTGCGACCGGGACACGATATCGCCGCGGTCGAACGGCGCGCGGATCAATTGCGGCAATCCCATCAGGCGCGCATCACTTTTTTTACCGCCAGGCAAACCGACGTCTCGTCGACCTCTGTCCGCCAGGCCATCGCCGCAGGAGCGCCCGTCCGGGGACTGGTTCCGCCCTGTGTTGAAGCCTTCATCCATCATGCGGGTCTTTATGGGTCGGATGACCCGTTGGCTGTTTTAAGTCCACGACAGCATCTGGTGTTGCGGACAGCCGAGCAGGTTCTGTTTTCATGGATGGATGCGGAGCGCCTGGCGCATTCGTTGTTAACGATGACGACCGCGGCGCGATTGGCGCACGCGCATAGTCGCGATGTTTTCAAGGCGGCATTGGCGGGACTGATTCACGACTGCGCCAAGCATCTGCCTGCGGGTGAGGCCATCGGGTATGTGCCCCCAACAGAACACGCGACCCGTGCTGAACCCAAGCTGTACCATGGGCCCGCGGGCGCGCAGCTGGCGGTAAAATGGTTTGACGTGAGGGATCCTTTGATCCTGGATGCCATCCGCTACCATACGACCGGCCGGGCCGCGATGACCTGGCTGGATCTGGTTTTATATTTGGCAGACAAAACGGAGCCGTTCCGTGTATACCCGCATGCGGAGAAGATCCGGGCGATGGCGGAATCGGATCTTACGGGAGCGTTTTTATATTCCGCACAGGTATTTTGTGAAGAACTGGCAACAAAAGGGGGAAATCCGCATCCGGATACGCTGGCGGCGATGGACTGGGCGAAAAGTGTAGTTGCCGCGCGGGAAGAATCGTACAATAAGACAAACAGCAGCAGATGATTTGGAAAAGACTTCACTTGCCGTAAAACCATACAACTGAAGGAGCGTATTATTTTGAATACCACACAAACCGCTGAAACGATGAAAGCCGTTTTGGAAGATAAAAAAGCGCGCGATGTCGAGATCATTTCTGTCGCCGGCAAGACAACGCTCGCGGATTATTTTATAGTCGCGACCGGCGGATCCGTCCCCCATATCCGCACTCTCGCGGACGAATTGCAGCTGCAAATGAAAAAACAACACGGACTGGAGCCGGACCACGTGGAAGGATACGCCGGAGGCCGTTGGATTCTTTTGGATTACCTCGATATCGTCGTGCATGTATTTCATCAGGAAGACCGCGATTTTTACAGCCTGGAGAAACTTTGGGAGAGTCGAAGACCGTAGCCAGCCTGTTCCGCGCGCATCAAGCTTGAGAAATTTTGTCGCAAGACGCCCCCTGTCCGCCTGCTGCCGAGCTCATAGAATGGTGTCATTGAGCCTCTGCAGGAGTGATACATGGCTGTGTCGACGAGAGTACAACAATCCATATTTGTGATTCTCGCTCTGTTGGGGGTGACGTCGGTTGTGACCCTATTCGGAGCGCTTTCAACCCGCGAAGCGGCGGAGCCAACCTGGTTGACCCAAGCTGCCGGGACAACACCGACTATGACGACGGGTACGACAGCGATCATTCCCGTTTATCTGGTCGGAGAGGTACGATGTCCCGGTATTTACCATGTCAAACGCGGCACGTTTTTATATGAGGTCGTGGAACAGGCTGGCGGACTGACGCCTGACGCGGCCGCGGATCGCACCAACCTGGTCTACCAGATCGATAGCAGCCAATTGTTGCGCATCCCGTCCATCGAAGAAGGTGCAGGCGCGGGCGGCGCGTATGACGCGGCCGGATTACCGGCCGCGTCCGCATCGCAGATTAACATCAATACGGCGGACGAGGCCGAACTCGACACCCTGCCGGGCATTGGTCCGACTACGGCACGGGCGATTGTCAGCTTTCGCACGCAACACGGCCCGTTCGGAACAATCGAAGAGATTATGAATGTACCCGGGATCAAACAAAGCCGCTTTGAGGCGATCCGTGACGCCATCACGACCTGAACAGCCGGGTTTGTATATCGGTTGACCTCCAGTCTATAATCCTTATGAAGTGAGCAACGTGTGATCGTGACCAAAAGAAAAAGGAGTGAACATGGCGTACGCGGATGCATTGTTTATCGAAAATTGCCGGCAGATTTTGGAAAAGGGAGTCTCCACAGAAAAAGAAAAAAACCGGCCGGTCTGGCCGGATGGCGCACAGGCATATACTTATAAATTGTTTGGATTGGTCAATCGATATGATCTCAGCGAAAGCTTTCCCATATTAACGTTGCGCCCCATCAATTATCGCGCGGCCATCGACGAGGTCTTGTGGATCTGGCAGAAGAAATCCAATAACATTGGCGATCTGAACAGCCACATCTGGGACAGCTGGGCCGATGCGGACGGTTCCATCGGCAAAGCGTACGGGTACCAGATGGGGCTAAAATACCGCTTTCAGGAAGGGCTGTTCGACCAGGTCGATCGCGTTCTATATGATCTGAAGCACAATCCGTATAGCCGCCGCATCCTGACCAACATGTACAATTTCGCCGACTTGCACCGCATGAATCTATACCCGTGCGCGTATAGCATGACATTTAATGTGGTAGGGGATCGCTTGAACGCCATCCTCAATCAAAGATCCCAAGACATGTTGGCGGCAAACAACTGGAATGTTGTACAGTACGCGGCGCTGGTGCATATGTTTGCCAAAGTCACGGGTTTACAGCCGGGTGAACTGGTCCATGTGATTGCGGACGCGCACATTTACGACCGCCACATCGAGATTGTGCGGGATTTGTGCGAACGTGAAGCATTCCCCGCGCCAGACCTGTTCGTTCAAGAGCCTGGCGAAGCGGGTTTCTACGGTTTTACCGCCGCACATTTCCAGTTGCATAATTACCAGCACGGCGCGGGGATTGGGCGCATTCCTGTGGCGATATAACCGTCTTCGTGAGGAGAAATCAAACATGCAATTAATTGCCTCAATCGATGATAACTGGGGGATCGGCAGGGATGGACAGCTGTTGTTTCGCATCCGCGAGGACTTGCGGCGTTTCCGGCGCTTGACGATTGGCCGGACGGTGATCCTGGGGCGAAAAACGATGAGTACATTTCCTCAAGCTCTGCCATTGCCCGATCGCCAGCACGTGATTTTGAGCCGCTCGCCGTCCTTTTCGGTCGCCGGCGCACAAGCCTGCCGCTCTCCAGAGGAAGTGTTTCAGGCCATAGCCAACGTACCGGCGGATGATGTGTTCCTGATCGGCGGTGAGAGCGTATACCGCTTGTTTTTGCCATACTGCACGGCCGCGCACATCACGCGCGTCGTGGGGGATTTCTCCGCGGATGCTCATCTGCCGAATCTGGATCAGTTGCCCACCTGGCGGATGATCGACGCAGGGCAACCTATGCGGGAAGGCGACTTCGTCTATCGCTGGCAGACCTATGAAAATGTACATCCGGAGGTGTATCCCGATGTGTAAGAGTGAAGCGCCGATTCGGGTAGGGATTCTGGGAGCCGGGCGCATCGCGGTGGACACGCATGTGCGCGCGATTCGTGAGGCAGGCGGCGTGGTTGCCGCATTGGCGGATATCGCGCCGGGCCGCGCGGCACGATTCGCGTCCCGGTTTGACATCCCGCACGCGTTTGAGTCGGTGGAAGCACTCCTAGCCAGCGGTGTGGTTGACGCGTTGGATATTTGCACACCGCCCGTATCGCATGCGGAAGCCGCGCTTTATGCGCTGGCGGCCGGGTATCCTGTTTATCTGGAAAAGCCTCCAGCGATGAACCAGCGTGAAATGCGCGCCATGTGCGAAATGTCCCGCAATGCCGGTATCCCTTTGGTCACCGGCACCAATCAGGTCTATTATCCGTCCGTGCAGTACGTGCGGGGAATGCTCGATCGTGGCGAACTGGGTGAGGTATATTGTCTTGCGTGCCACAAAACGATCCGTCGTTTTTACCGATCGGGCTGGCACCGGAGCCGCGCGATCGCCGGTGGCGGTGTTGTGATGGATTCCACCACGCACCGGTTGGATCTATCGTTGTATTTGCTGTCCAACCCGTCTGTGGAAACCGTGAGTGCGCGCACCTTCAGCTATTTTGCCGGACAAGAGGCACCCGCTGGATGGCACCAGGATTACCAGCTGATGGATGTGGTGGATCGTCCCCGCCGGGAAGCAGACGACACCCCCGCCGCGGTGGATGTGGAAGATTCGGTCGTCGCGCATCTTCGTTTGACAAAGGGGCGCGTTCTTTCCATCACCGAAATGGTCGGCGTCAATATGCCGGATGAGACGGTGCTGCGCCTGTACGGCACCCGGGCTGGCGTCGTGTTACGCATGGCCGGACCCGGCGCGGGGACCGTATCGGTGTATGGACAGACCGCGGAAGGCGTTTTGTATGATCTTCAGCCTGTTTTTCCCGGACATGTCAAAGCGGAAAGCACACACACAGGGGCTTTTCGGCACTTTTTCCGTGTCTTGCATGGGGAAGCCGATCCGGAGCCGGGCTTGTCGCGCGCGGAGCATGTGATGGCACTGGTTGACGCGATCTATGCGTCTGCCGCTCACGACGGGAGGGAAACTTCAATATGAACAACGACAGAATACGTGCCGGGATTTGCCTGTTTGGTTTAACGGGGCTGACTCCCGACCTGGCTTGTCAGGTCGCCGCGATTGCGGGGATTCGCCCGGTCAGTTTTGGCCTCAAAGCCATCCGCCAGGATATGGAAAGCTGGGAAGCTTTTATGCGTTCACCTGAACGGACGGGCGAGGTGATGAAAGAACGCCTGGGGCGGTACGGCCAGCAAGCGGTTGAATTGTTTATGTGTGCCATCCCGTGGGAGGACGGAGTGACGCCGTCTGAGGCGGACACCAGTAAAAGCGCGCCCGCACTGGATTGCTTTCGCCGCATTTGCGCTTACGCCGCGGCGGCTGGTTTTTCCCACGTGATGGGGGTGCCCGGCACGCCTGGAGAAGACGCGATCGCGTCATGGGCGTGCGCGGAAGAGGCGTTGGCGAAGATGACGACGATTGCCCGCGAAGAGGGGACGGGCTTTACCGTCGAGCCGCATCGCGGCTCCCTGTTGTCGCACCCGGATGACGCGCTGCGGATGGCAAGAAACGTACCGGGTCTGGCCTATTCTTTGGACTATTCGCATTTTTACGCGCAAGGATTTGCGATCGACGCCGTCCAGCCTTTGCATGCCTATTCGCTTCACATGCACATCAAGCAAGCGAGCCCGGGCGTACCGAAGAGCAAGTGGCATGAAGGGACCGTTCCGTATGCGGATGTGATCGGGCGTCTGTGGGGCGCGGCCTGGAGCGGAGTATTGTCATCTGAGTTTATCGGACCTTTGCGATACGCGGCAACGGATGTGTCGGCCAATTCTCTGATTCAGAATCTGGAGACCATCCGGCACATTGAAACGGCCATTCAAATGGCGCGGGAGCGATCCGGCGACGTATCCGCGCGCCTCGCTACCGGCGCCACGAAACCCGCCCGCGTGGAGAAATCCCCTTGACACGTATCAGCGGATTCATTAGAATCAGTGAAGCTGTTTCCGGGGTGTGGCTCAGGTGGTAGAGCGCTTGGTTCGGGACCAAGAGGCCGCTGGTTCAAGTCCAGTCACTCCGACCAGATGATAAGCCTGTCCAAAAGCTGTTTCAGTTTTTGTGACAGGCCTTTTCTTTCCGCCAGAGCGCATGTACGCTTGCGCGTAGCGCTACGCGCCGCGCAGAGCGCTACACGTTGCGCATATTCCTCTGTGACTTCGGTGACAGCCAAACGGTCAAGATTTTGCTAGACTGTTCGATGTACGGAAAAACATATTCAGGTCTTTCAAACCGCAGAGGAGGTAGGCACATGGATAAGAATTGGAGCGTTACGGTTTCTGGGATGAGTTGTGAGCATTGCGTCAAGCGCGTCAGCAAAGCCCTGGCAGAGATCGACGGGGTCACCCGGGTCGATGTCAACCTGGCGACCGGCCTGGCGCAGGTCACCTATGATGACGCAAAAGTACGACCGGATCAATTGTCAGCAGCCGTCGTGGAGGCAGGGTACGAAGTAGCCTTGTGAACGCAGGTTTTTGCTGCGCCGGCGGTAAAGCGTGGTATAATTCTTTTGACATGCAAAGTAACGCGTGTCGTACATCCCGACTAGAGAGGAGAAAATGCATATGAATAAGAGAAAATTCGAGATGAACAACATCGATGTTCAAAAATTTGTCGAAGCATTGGATAAATGCAAAGGCAACGTGTATCTCGTGACCGATGAAAATGACCATTTCAATTTGAAGAGCAAACTGAGCCAGTTGGCCGGAATTGTTAAACTGATCGAGGGCGGAAAAGTCCTGAAAGCCAGCATTGTCTGTGACGATCCCGACGACGAGTCGATGCTGTTCCGGATGAACCTTTTTGGCTGATATTTCAGCCCAGCGACCCTTGCGGGAGAGGGCGTCGTATGCCGATGCCCTCTTTGTTGTTTCTATGAGACGGCGCGTTTGAGGCCGTCATGGTGTATATGAGCAAAGACACCTCCCTCGGATTGGATGTGGGTTCCACAACGGTCAAGTTGGTTTTGACAAAAGGGGACTCCATAATTTATCAAACGTATCAGCGCCACCAGGCAGATGTGCGCGGCACGCTCGCGCGATGCCTGGATGATTTGGCGAAGCAATATCCTGATCTTTCAGTGCGCGTCGCGGTCACAGGCTCCGGCGGGTTGGGCGTTTCCCAGGCGGTCGGTATGCCCTTTGTGCAGGAAGTCATGGCCGAGACCGAGGCGGTTCGGCGGCGGTTCCCCAGCACCGACGTAATCATCGAACTGGGCGGGGAAGACGCCAAGATCACGTACCTCACCCCTGTGCCGGAGCAAAGGATGAATGGGACATGCGCCGGCGGGACCGGCGCTTTCATCGATCAGATGGCGCAATTGCTGCAAACCGACGCGGCGGGGCTGGACCGCCTGGCGGAAAAATCCAGCCACTTATACCCGATCGCCTCGCGTTGCGGGGTTTTTGCCAAAACCGACCTACAGCCGCTGCTCAATGAAGGCGCGCCGCGCGAGGACCTGGCGGCGTCGGTGCTGCAGGCGGTCGTCACACAAACGATCGCCGGTTTGGCATGCGGGCGACCCATCCGCGGGCACGTGGTCCTGCTGGGTGGACCGTTTCATTTTATGGCCTCGCTGCGCGGCGCTTTTCAACGCACGTTGGCGGCGCAAGTCGATTCCATGATTACGCCCGACGACGCCCAGTTATTCGTCGCCCTCGGCGCGGCCCTGCTGGCGGATCATGATCCCGTGCCCTTGTCCACGCTCCTGAACCGGTTACAGACCACATCGGACTGGGGCCGGGATGTCGGGCGCATGCGCCCTCTGTTTATGTCCGCTGCGGAAAGAAGCGCGTTCACCACGCGCCATGCCCGCACAGAAATTCCGGTATTCGCTCTGGATCAATTGCGGGGCGATTGCTATCTGGGCATTGACGCCGGCAGCACCACGACCAAAGCGGTCCTCATCGATCAGGACGCGCGCATCTTCTTTACGTATTACACCGGCAACCAGGGGGATCCGGTCGCGTGTACGCGCGAGATGCTCGAAACGCTCTACCGGCGGATGGACCCGGGCGCGCGGATCGCGCGCGCCTGCGTCACCGGATACGGAGAGGGCTTGATCCAGGCGGCGTTTGGCGTCGACGACGGGGAAATCGAGACCGTCACGCATACCGCCGCGGCGCGCCACTTCTTACCGCAAGTGGATTTTGTGATCGACATCGGCGGGCAGGACATGAAATGTATGCACCTGCGTGACGGCATGATAGACAGCATCATGCTCAACGAGGCCTGCTCGTCGGGGTGTGGATCGTTCATCCAGACCTTTGCCGAAACGATGGGCATGGACGTGCAGGCATTTTCCCAGGCGGCGATGACGTCCGACCGCCCGGTGGATTTGGGCACGCGTTGTACCGTTTTTATGAATTCCCGGGTCAAGCAAGCGCAAAAAGAGGGAGCAACCATTGGCGACATTTCAGCAGGGCTCTCGTACGCGGTGGTGCGCAACGCGTTGTATAAAGTCATCAAAATTCGTGACACCGCCCAGCTGGGTGAGCGGATCGTCGTGCTGGGCGGCACATTTCTCAACGATGCGATTTTGCGCTGTTTCGAACTCATCACAGAGCGCGAAGTGATCCGGCCGGGCATCGCCGGCCTGATGGGCGCCTATGGCGCCGCCTTGACCGCCAGATCGCGCGATGACGGCACCCCCAGCACCTTGATCTCGCCCCGGCGCTTGCGCTCATTCTCTATGACCACCCGCGGCTCGCGCTGCCGGCTGTGCGGCAACCAGTGCCGGTTATCCATCGCCCGCTTTGGTAACGGCAAACGGTTTGTCTCCGGCAACCGATGCGAACGGGGCGCGGGAGCGGCAGAAGGCAAGTTACCCCACGCCAATTTGTTCGCCTATAAATATGACCGGCTATTTGCTTATGAGCCTTTGAGCGACACCCGGGCCTGGCGCGGCACCATTGGTGTGCCGCGCGTGCTCAATATGTACGAAAATTACCCCTTTTGGCACACCACTCTGACCAGACTGGGCTTTCGTGTGCTGCTGTCCGGCCGGTCGACCCACCAGCTGTTCGAACAAGGGATGGAGACCATCCCCAGTGAGAGCGTATGTTATCCGGCCAAGCTGGTTCACGGACATATCATGGACCTGGTCGGGCAAGGGGTGGAGACGATTTTTTACCCGGATCTTCCCTATGAGCAGAATGAAAACAAGGATTCCGGCAATCATTACAACTGCCCGATTGTGACGTCGTACCCTGAGGTCATCCGGGCCAATATGGACGTTTTGCGCACCCGTGAGATACGTTATCTCAACCCGTTTTTGCCGCTGCACAATCCCCGGGTTCTGGCGCGCAAGCTGGTTGAGGTTTTTTCCCACTGGCGGGTAGGGGCGCGCGAAGCGTGGGCCGCCGTACGCGCCGGTTTGTTGGAACAGGCCCGCTATCGCGCGGACGTGCGCGCGGAAGGCGCCCGTGTATTGCAGGAATTGCGCACAAAAGGCAAGCGGGGCATCGTGTTGGCCGGGCGCCCCTACCATGTCGATCCGGAAGTCCACCACGGCATCCCGGATCTGATCAACGGGCTGGGGCTTGCCGTCCTGAGTGAAGACAGCATCGCCGCCCCCGGGCGGTTGTCGCGCCCGATCCGCGTGGTCGATCAATGGATGTACCACACGCGGTTGTACGAAGCCGCGGCGGTTGTCGCCGCGACCCCCGAACTGGAACTGGTCCAATTGAACTCGTTCGGCTGCGGGCTCGACGCGGTCACATCAGACCAGGTGCAAGAGATCCTGGCGGCGGCGGACCGGATGTACACACTCCTCAAAATTGATGAGGTCAGCAACCTCGGTGCGGCGCGCATCCGCATCCGCTCCTTGCAGGCCGCCATGGAAGAGCGGGCGCGAACCGCGCGGCCGACGGGTCCGCCGCCGCCCACCCTTATCAGGCAGCCCTTTACACGCGAAATGAAGAAAAAGCACACCTTGCTGGCGCCGCAGATGTCCCCTGTGCATTTCGCCTTGATTCAGGCCGTACTCAACCGCCACGGATATCAGATCGAGATTCTGGAAAAGGCCGGTCCGGCCGACGTGGAAACCGGATTGCGTTACGTCAACAACGACGCCTGTTACCCGTCGCTCCTGGTCGTCGGGCAATTGATCCACGCGCTGCAGTCGGGTCGCTATGACCCCGACGCCTGTACCCTGGTCATCACGCAGACCGGGGGGGCCTGCAGGGCGACCAATTATATTGCTTTTTTACGAAAGGCACTGCTGGATGCCGGTTTTGGCCAGGTTCCGGTCTTGTCTCTCAGCGTGCAGGGGTTGGAGGCCAATCCCGGTTTCCATTTGACACCACGGCTGGCCCAGGCGGCCGTTCGCGCGCTGGTGGTGGGGGATTTGTTGCAATCCCTGGTGTTGCGCGTTCGCCCGTACGAACGCGTCGCGGGATCGACCGATCGATTGTATCGCCAATGGCTATCCGCGTGTGTGGATTATTTTCATCCCCCGGCCGCACCCGGCAAGCGTACATACCGGTACCGCGCCCTCATCAGAAGCATGGTCGCCGCGTTTGCGGCGAGCGGCTGGGATCGCTCAAGCCGCAAACCGCGTGTGGGTCTGGTCGGCGAAATCCTCGTCAAATACCATCCCGACGCCAACAACCAGGCGTTGGCGGTGATCGAGTCTGAAGGTTGCGAAGCCAGTTTGCCGGGCTTGCTGGATTTTTTCCTTTACGGGTTTTTCAGCGGCGTTTGGAAGACGCGGCATTTGGGCGCTTCGTTTTGGGGCGGACTGTGGAGCAGATTGGCAATTCTCTGGTTTGAGTGGGAACGCCTGCCGGTGCGGCGCGCGCTCCGGTCCGGGACGTTGATCCCCCCGCCGGTTGCCATCGGCCATTTGGCCCGCCTGGCACAACAGGTCCTGTCCATCGGCAACGCCAGCGGCGAAGGGTGGCTGTTGACTGCGGAGATGATTGAGCTGATTGAGCAAGGCGTACCCAACATCATCTGCGCCCAGCCCTTTGCCTGCTTGCCGAATCATGTGACAGGCAAAGGGATGATCCGCGAAATCCGGCGTCTATACCCACAGGCCAACATGGTCCCGGTTGATTACGATCCCGGAGCCAGCGAGGTCAACCAACTCAACCGCATCAAACTGATGATTGCCGCCGGCCTGCGCCAAACCGCCGTTCCGGCAGCATCCGCGCCGCGGGATGCGATATAATGGCAATGCGTTTTTGCGCCGCCAAAGCACCGTAAGTCATCCTGAGAAAGGTGGAAAACAGCATGAGCGAGAAACAGCAAACAAAGTCGCGCGATCCGATCGACCGCCATCGCGGGGGTGGTTTGGGGCATCCAACCTGGTCGATCCGCTCCATCGCGTATGGAGGCGTTTTTTCCGCCCTGGTTTTGCTGGCCACCCTGGTGCGCGTCCCGTTTCCCGTCCCCGCCGGCTATATCAATCTGGGAGACGGCGTAATTTTCATCGCGGCGATGGTGCTCGGGCCCTTTTCCGCCGTTCCGGCCGCGCTCGGCAGCGTCTTGGCGGACTGGATCGCCGGTTTTCCGGTGTATATACCCGCCACGCTGCTCATCAAAGGGCTGATGGGCTGGTTTGCCGGGCAGATGCTGCGCAAGCGCGATGGCAAGGGAGTCCTGCCTTATCTGTGGATCTTTCTGGTATGTGAAATCCTGATGGTTGCCGGCTATTTTGTCTATGAAGTTTTTGTCTACGATCCCGGAGCCGCAATCGGCAGTGTTCTGTACAACGCGTTTCAAGGCATCGCCGGTGTCGTGGTGGGCATCGCCTGTGTCCCGGCTGTCAACCGCTTCAAAAAACATCTGCAGTCCGACGCGCAAACCGGGCTTTGAGCACCGGCTTGCGGCATCCGGCCCGGGTCAGGAGGCAAGCAATTGCGTTCCGATGACGATGTACACCTCGTCGAGTTGGCGTTAAGCGGCGACGCGTCGGCTTTTGAGACCCTAGCGGAACGGCATTACCCCCGCACATACCGGATCTGTTTCGGCGTGCTCGGCAACCCGCACGATGCGGAAGACTGTGTACAAGACACATGGATCAAAATCTTTCGCTCGCTGTCTTCTTTTGGCGGTCGCGCGTCTTTTTCCACTTGGTTGTACCGCATCGCGATGAACACGTGCTATGACCATCTCCGCCGCCACCGGGCTCACATGACGTGGTCGCTCGACAGCGAGCCGCCCGACGGCCAGCCGGGCATCGCGCATGCCCTCGCCAGCGAGGACCCTTTGCCGGACGAGCGGCTGCTGATCGACGCTTCCGCGGCCGAAATCCGCGCGCACATCCTGCGCCTGACACCCAAGCATGCCCGCGTCCTGTGGCTGCGTGACATCGAAGGGCTGGGTTATGCGCAAATCGCGGCCATCGAACAAATCAGCGAAGGCACGGTCAAATCCCGCCTTTTTCGCGCCCGCGCGCAGCTGGGGCGCGCCCTGATCGACAAGGAACTTTTCTAGATCCCATTCGTCTATAGGATTGAGATCACGGCGCCAGAAAGAAGCGATGGCCGTGGGAAGAGGGCAGGAAGTGACAAGAAAAAAAGACCCCCAAAACAGGCGCTCCTTGATTTGTGCTTTTAATACCCCGCTTTTGGGCGCATGGCTTGAGGGGACGTTGCCCATTCGCCGCCGGCACCGGGTCGAACGGCATCTGGCCGCCTGCCACGCGTGCGCGCGCGAGCTGGCGGACATGCGGCGGGGGATGGCCGCGGCCGCCCGACTGCGGCAACAGCTCGAGGCCATGCCGCCTGACACCCGGGACGTCCCGGCCGCTATGGCGCGTGCCCTGGCGCGTGCGCGTTCCCTTGCGTTACCCACACCACCCCCGCGCAAAAAACGCCTGCGGCGGCTGCCAACGCCGGCGTTGGCCGCGGCCGTGCTGGCATTGGCGCTGGCTATCCCGCTTTTGTTGGGCATTCCCCCCTTCCGATGGGCCGCGAAATCCGCGCTGTTGCCCCTCGAAAACACAGCGGGGGTACCACCCACTGCGCCGGCGTGGCAAAACGAGACGGGCCAGAAAGCGGTCACGGACACATCGGGTCGGCTAACCACGCCGGAAGAGCGCGAAGTCCGCACGCTTCTCCAATGCGCGGGGATCTCCGCTGAGCCTTTTTTTGACGCGCGCGAGGGTATCTGTACCCTCGCGATCCGTTTACGCGACGCGCA
This sequence comes from uncultured Oscillospiraceae bacterium, assembly GCA_964479435.1. Classification (GTDB taxonomy): domain Bacteria; phylum Bacillota; class Clostridia; order Saccharofermentanales; family UBA5734; genus JAAYKS01. The sequence goes on along the minus strand of CAYZME010000022.1, from coordinate 6,167 downwards.
GGACGCGGACCGCGCCCAGGCACTTCTTGGCGATTGGGTCGCGCACGGGGCTGCTGATTGTACAAAATCGGGCGATATTGAGATAATATTCGGCGAGGCCCCGGCCATTTTTACAGACAACGCAGACGGCCGGCGATACGGGGACGCACTCGCGTCCCTGGCAAAGCGCGTTGCGGACGCGCAGGACAAAGAAGCATCGGGGCCCTGGCTGATTCTGGTGTGGCAGGTAGATCATTGAGTAAACAAAATATTTTATTGTTGGATGGAAACAGCATCGCTAACCGGGCCTACTTTGCTTTGTCAGGCCGCCGGGCGCTGACGGCGCCGGATGGCACGCCGACAGGCGCCGTATTCGGTTTTCTGAATATTATTTTTAAGATCTTCGAAGAAGTATCGCCGTCGCACGTGTGCGCGCTTTTTGACCGCAAAGAGCCGACATTCCGCCATCGCGCGTATGACGGCTACAAGGCGTCGCGCAAGCCGATGCCGGACGAGCTGGCTGTACAGATGCCGCTGCTCAAAGAAATTCTGCGCGCGATGGGCGTGCGGACCGCGGAATTGCCCGGATATGAAGCGGACGACCTGATCGGCACGCTGGCGACGCGTATGGAGAAAGAAGGGGCGGCGGTCGTGATTCTCAGCGGCGACCGCGACGGGCTACAGCTGGTCGATGACCGGATCCGGTTGTTGTTACCGGTCACCAAAAGCGGGCAGACGACCACGGAAGTATTCGATCGGGCGACCGTCGTGGAGCGATATGGCGTGGAGCCCGCACAATTGATCGATGTCAAAGCGATCATGGGTGACGCCTCAGACAACATCCCCGGTGTGCGCGGCATTGGTGAAAAAGGCGCCCTGCAGTTGATTGCCCAATACGGTTCACTCGACGCGGTATACGAATCGTTGGCCGAGATCCGGCCGACTCTGGCGTCCAAGCTCGAAGCGTCACGCGAAATGGCGTATCTCTCGCGCGAATTGGCGATCATCGATCGCAACGCGCCCCTCGCCCTATCGCTGGATGATCTGAGACGCGAAGAACCGGATACAGAGCGTCTGGCCCCGTTGCTTTTTGGCCTGGGTTTGCGCAGCATAGCCGCGCGTCTGGGGATCGGGGAGGGGGACGCGCCGGTGCTGTCCGCGCCGGCCGCGGACGACTGGAAACTTCCCGACACGCTGCAAGACGCGACGGCGGATGAGGTGGCGACGTTGCTGGCGCAAGGATCCATCCCGCTGGTCTCGCTGCAGTTGTCCGCCCCGTACGCGATCCTCGGATTGCGGTCGGCCGACCGCAACCCCCCACGTGTCCTACGCGTCAAGCAAGAGGCATTGGCCGGAATTCTCGATGGTTGCGCCGAGCGCGCCATCCCGATCGCGGGCTTTGACCTCAAGCAAAGCATCAAGGAATACCCCGCGCGCTGGCACGAACTGACCCTGCACGATGTGCTGATTGCCGCTTATCTGCTGTCCCAGCTGGACAGCAGGCCGGATTTTGCCCGGATTTATGAAGCCAGTACGGGCAAGCCGTTGCCCTTTGCGGAGCTGCCGCCGGCATCGACAGGAGCCGGCGGGCAGACCGGGTTGTTCGCGGCTGGGGAGGAAGGACAGGATGGGGACGCCTGCGGCGACAAGGAGGCCCTGATCGCCCGGGCCGTTGCTTATTTGCAGACCGCCGAGGCGCAGCGCCAGGCACTGGCCGAGGCCGCGATGGAACGGCTGGCGTGTGAGGTCGAGATGCCTTTGATCCCGGTCCTGGCCGACATGGAGTCCGTCGGTTTTCACATCGATCGCGAAACCCTCGCCCATCTTTCCGCCGATTTCGCCCGGCAGATCGCGCGGCTCGAGGAAGAAGTGCATGCCATGTGCGGTGAGCCGTTCAACATCAACTCGCCCAAGCAATTGTCTGAGGTTTTGTTTGAGCGGTTGGGATTGCCCGGGGGCAAGCGCAACGCCAGCGGCAACTATTCGACCGACGCCGAGGAGATGGAGCGGCTCTCCCCGCAACACCCTGTAATTGACAAGATCCTGGAGTACCGCACGCTTTCCAAATTGCGGTCGACGTTTGTGGAGGGGCTGGCCAAAGTCATCGACCCGGCCGACGGCAGAGTGCATACCAGTTTCAACCAGGCCGTGACAGCGACCGGTCGCTTGTCGAGTTCGGAACCCAATTTGCAGAACATCCCGGTGCGCACGGAAACCGGGCGCGAGATCCGCCGCGCGTTTGCCGCGCCCGTGGGGAAGGTCCTGCTGGACGCGGACTACTCGCAAATCGAACTGCGCCTGCTGGCCCATCTGGCGGACGATCAGGCGATGATCGAAGCTTTTTTATCAGGTAAGGACATCCATACCGCCACGGCGTGTAAAATCTTCTCCGTCGACGAAGACGCGGTCGATCCGGAGATGCGCGCGGTCGCCAAAACCGTCAATTTTTCCATCGCCTATGGCGTGTCCGCGTTTGGCCTGGCGCGCAGCCTGGGGATTGGCGTGGCCCAGGCACAGACCTACATCGATGAGTATTATGCCGAGTTCCCCGGTATTCGCACCTATCTGAGCGGCCTGATTACAGCGGCCAAAGAGACCGGGTACGCACAGACCTTGTTTGGCCGACGCCGGCCGGTACCCGAGCTGCGTTCGCCCAATCGCAACGTGCGCAGCTTTGGCGAGCGTGTCGCCATGAACACGCCGGTGCAAGGCACAGCGGCCGATATCATGAAAATGGCGATGGTGCGTGTCTCCGACCAGCTGCGGCGCGAAGGCTTGAGCGCCCGTCTGGTCTTGCAGGTGCACGACGAACTGATCGTCGAGACCGCGCCTGAAGAAGCGGATCGGGCCGCCCAAATTCTCGGCGATGGCATGCGCTCGGTCGCGTCCCTGCGAGTGCCGCTCGAGACCGAAGTGCGGCGGGGCGCCAGCTGGTTTGATACCAAGTAACCAATCTCCGGCAGGCCTGCCAAGGAGGGTTTGATGTTTATTATCGGAGTGACCGGCGGAATCGGCTGCGGGAAAAGCACAGTTGCCGCCCTGGCCGCACAGGCCGGATTGCCGGTGCTGGACGCGGATGCGATCTCCCGTGAGGTCACGGACACTGACGGGATCGCGATCCCCGAGATCAAGGAAGCCTTTGGGCGGCGCGCGATCGCGGCCGACGGCGCGATGGACCGCCAATGGGTCGCGGCGATGGCCTTTCGCGACAAACCGGCGCTCGACCGCCTGAGCGCCATCATCCACCGCCATGTCCTGGAGCAGATGGCGAACCGGATCGAGGCACATCGCGAAAAAGGCGACAAGGCGTTGGTGCTCGACGTACCGATCCCGATTGAGCGAGGCTTTGTCGATGTTTGCGACCAGGTCTGGCTGGTGTGGGCCGACGATGCGGTCCGCATCCCGCGGCTGCTGGCTCGCGGGATGCCCGAAGAGGATATCCGCCGCCGCATCGCGATGCAAATGACGCGCGCGGAATATGAAGAACTGGCCGATCGTGTGATTTTAAACAACGGCACGCGCGAGGAGTTGGCGCAGTCAGTATATGAGCTGTTTGCGCGTGAGCTGACGGCGCGGGGGATCCGTTACAATCCGTGAGAACCGCGTTTGTCGCGCGCTTCAGACGTTGAAGCGGAATAACACGACATCGCCGTCTTTCATCACATATTCTTTGCCTTCCGAACGAACCCATCCCCGCTCGCGCGCGGCGATCTGGCTGCCACTGGCGACCAGATCCTCATACGCGACCACTTCGGCGCGAATGAAGCCACGTTCGAAATCGGTGTGAATCTTGCCGGCCGCTTGCGGCGCGCGCGTTCCTTTGGGGATGGTCCAGGCGCGGACTTCTTTGGGCCCCATCGTCAAATAAGAAATCAGTCCGAGTAATTGATATCCGGCGCGGATGATGCGGTCGAGACCGGATTCTTGCAGGCCGAGATCCTGGAGAAACAACGCGCGGCTATCCGGATCCAGGTGGGCAATCTCTTCTTCGATGCGCGCGCTGGCCATGACCATCTCCGCGCCGTCGGCCGCGGCGTACGCGCGTACCCGGTCGGCCTGCGCCGAGCCCGTATGCGCCTCGCTTTCCGCCACGTTGGCGATATAGAGCACCGGCTTGCGCGTGAGCAAAAACAGATCGTGCAGGAACGGCTGTTCCTCCGCTGTCACTTCGACCGACCGCGCGGGGCGGCCTTGGGTCAGCGCGAGGTGAATGCGCTCCAGAAGACCCAACTCGGTGTCGTGGGATCGCTCGCCGCCTTTGGTCAATTTGCGGATCCGCTCCATCCGGCGCTCCATCCATTCCAGATCGGCCAGGATCAGTTCGAGGTTGATGATTTCAATGTCGCGGATCGGGTCGACGCCATTTTCGACATGCACGACGTCATGGCCCTCAAAGCAGCGTACTACATGACAGATCGCGTCCACTTCACGGATGTTGGCGAGAAATTTGTTGCCCAGGCCTTCCCCTTTGCTGGCACCGCGCACCAGCCCGGCGATGTCAAAAAACTCGATCACGGCGGGCGTTATTTTTTCCGGATGTACCATTTGGGCGAGTACCTCCAGGCGCGGATCGGGAACGGGCACCACGCCGATGTTGGGCTCGATGGTGCAAAAGGGGTAGTTGGCGACGTCGGCGCCGGCTTTCGTGATGGCGTTGAACAAAGTGCTTTTTCCGACATTGGGCAAACCGACAATTCCCAGCTTCATGATGGCATCCTCCTCGCAGAACGGACGTATTATAGACGATCCCACCGTGCACGGCAATTGTCCGGACGTCTGCCAGATCCGGGGGCCTACCGGGGGGACGGTTTGTCGAACGATCCGCGCGCCCGGCGGGGGATGGCCCGGGTAAGATGCGGGTGATGCCGCGGCACAGGGGGTCGGAGAATGTCGGGTAGATATGGACAGATGTTGACATGCGGCTTGCATGGGGTGGCCGGGGTCATGATGGAGGCGGAAGTGGCTTTGCTGCCCGGGTTGCCTTCGTTTGAGATCGTGGGAATGGGGGATTCCGTGGTGCGGGAAAGCCGCAATCGCATCCGCGCGGCCGTCCGGGCGCAGGGGTATGATTTCCCGCGCAGCCGCATCATCGCCAGTTTGGCGCCGGCCTGGGTGCGCAAAGGGGGATCCTCTTTTGACCTGCCGCTGGCGCTGGCTCTGCTTGCGGCCGGCGGCGCGATCCATCGCGATCACACCCGGACCTGTGCTTTTGGCGAGCTGTCGCTGACCGGCGATGTCCGGCCGGTGCCCGGCGCGATCAGCCGCGCGCTGGCAGGTCAGCAACACGAGGTCGGGCGGCTGTTGCTGCCCGCGCGCAACCTGGGCGAGTGCGCTTGTGTCGACGGGATCCAATTGATCCCCGTTCGCAATTTACAAGAGGCGGTCGCGGCACTCAATGACCAAAGCGGCGCGCGCGCCGTCGCCCATCCGGCGCCGCCGGTCGACGAGCCGGTTTCCTGCCCGGATCTTTCCTCCATCGCGGGTCAGACCTATGCCAAGCGGGCGCTGGTGATCGCCGCTTGCGGCTGGCACAATTTATTGTTGCTCGGCAGTCCCGGTAGCGGCAAGAGCTCATTGGCGGCGGCCATCCCGGGGATCTTGCCGGCTTTGACGGCTCAGGAGGCGCGCGCGGTCATGCGGATCCACAGCGCGGCCGGCCTGCTGATGGGCAGCAAAGGCCCGCTGACGCAGCGTCCGTTTCGCGCGCCGCATCACACGGCGACGCGGGCCGCTGTGTTAGGTGGCGGCACGCCGCCCGGGCCGGGCGAGATCTCGCTGGCACATTGCGGGGTCTTATTTCTCGATGAGATGCAGGGGTTTTCGCGCGATGTACTGGATGGCCTGCGCCAGCCACTGGAAGAGCATCGCATGCGCATCCTCCGGCGCGGGCGGGGAACGGACTTTCCCGCCGACTTTATGATGATGGGGGCGGCCAATCCTTGCCGCTGCGGCAAATTGTTCGAGCCTGGCGGTTGCCGGTGCACCGATGAGCAGGTGCGCGTGCACATGGCGCGCATGAGCGGCCCGTTGTTGTCACGTTTTGATTTGCGGGTAGAAATGACAGCGATAGACGCCACCGCGCTGCACGCCAGTGTCATTTCCGACCGCGCGGCGGAATCGTCGCAGGTGCGGGAGCGGATCCGCCGCTGTTGGGATGTGCAACTGGCCCGCTCCGCCTCGCACGGATT
>CAYZME010000021.1:0-25730 GCA_964479435.1 uncultured Oscillospiraceae bacterium | reverse complement strand
GTTGCTGATCAACGCCGGGATGACACCGCTGAAACCCTATTTTACCGGCGCGCAGAAGCCGCCGGCGCCGCGGGTAACCACCTGTCAGAAATGCATCCGCACCCCGGACATCGACCGCGTCGGCAAAACCGCCCGCCACGGCACGTTTTTTGAGATGCTGGGCAACTTTTCCTTTGGCGATTATTTCAAAAAAGAAGCGATCGCGTACGCCTGGGAGTTTATCACGCAGGTGCTGGAGATGCCGGTCGACCGCTTGTACGCGTCTGTGTACCGCGAGGACGACGAGGCGTACGCCATCTGGGAAAACGAGATCGGGCTGCCCGCCGAGCGGATTGCGCGTATGGGCAAAGAAGACAATTTCTGGGAACATGGCACCGGGCCGTGCGGCCCCAGCTCCGAGATTTATTTTGACCGCGGGGTGGAAAAGGGCTGCGGCAGCCCGGATTGCCGCGTCGGCTGCGACTGTGACCGCTTTGTCGAATTCTGGAATCTGGTCTTTACCCAATTCAACCGGGAAGCAGACGGCAGCTACACCCCCTTGGATCGCAAGAATATTGATACCGGCGGCGGGTTGGAACGTTTTGCCTGCATCATGCAGGACGTCGATAATTTGTTCGAGGTGGATACCATCCGCGCCATTCTCGACCATGTGTGCGAAATAGCCGGCGTGCGATATCCGGCCGATGACGCGACCGACATGGCGATCCGCGTGATCACCGACCACATCCGCAGCGTCTCGTTCATGATCGCCGACGGCATCTTGCCGGGCAATGAAGGGCGCGGCTATGTTTTGCGCCGCCTCTTGCGCCGCGCGGCGCGTTTTGGGCGGCTGCTCGCGATTGAAGGCACGTTTTTGCACCGGATTGTCGCCACGGTGGTGCGCGAATCGGCGCAGGCCTACCCGGAACTGAACGAAAAACGCGGCACCATCGAAACCGTGATTCGCATCGAGGAAGAGCCCTTTGCCGAGACCCTGCAGGCTGGCATGGGCGTTCTCGATCGGCTGATCGACGAGACCCGGGCGGCACAGACGGGCGAGCTGGCCGGCGCGTCCGCGTTCCTATTGCATGACACCTATGGCTTTCCACTCGATCTGACGCGGGAAATCGCCGCGGAGCGGGGCCTGACCGTCGATGAGGCGGGGTTTGCCGAGGCGATGCGGCAGCAAAAAGAACGGGCCCGCGCCGCGCTGCAAGCCAAGGCGGGTTCGGCCTGGGAAGGCGGCGAGTCTCTCCAGGCGGCCGACGACCTGCCGGCGACGGAATTCTCCGGGTATGAGCGCTTGTCAGATCAGGCGGATGTCCTGTTCCTGGTCGAGATCGCCGCGCAGACCGGCGAAAAAACGGTGGTTTCCCAAGCCGCCGATGGCGCGGATGTCCTGTTGGTCACCGCCCGCACGCCGTTCTACGCGGAATCCGGCGGTCAGGTGGGCGACCGGGGAACCATCGCGGGCGAGGGGTTTGTTGTACAAGTGCGCGACACCCGTGGCACCGACCGCGGGGTCTTTCTCCACGAGGGGCGCGTGACCGGCGGGACGGTCCATGTCGGCGACAGCGTGTGCCTGACTGTGGACGCGGGCCGCCGTTTGGCGATCGCGCGCAACCACACCGCGACCCACCTGTTGCACAAGGCTCTGCAAAACGTGCTCGGCAACCACGTCGCGCAGGCGGGTTCGTCGGTGTCGCCGGCGCGCCTGCGCTTTGACTTTGCTCATTTTCAACCGCTGACACCGGAGGAAACCCGGGAAGTCGAGCGGCAGGTCAATCAGGCCATCCTCGACGACCTGAAAATCCAAACCGATCTCATGACCCTGGATGAAGCCCGGCTCGCCGGCGCGATGGCCTTGTTTGACGAAAAATACAGCGACCAGGTGCGCGTGGTGCGTGTGGGCGACTACAGCCGCGAACTATGCGGCGGCACCCATTTGTCCGCCTCTTCGCAGGCCTGCCGGTTCCGGATCACGTCTGAATCGGGCATTGCCGCCGGTGTGCGCCGGATCGAAGCCGTGACCGGTCAGGCCGCGTACGAAGCTGCGCTGGCGGACGCCGGCGCGTTGACCGAGGCGGCTTCGCTGCTCAAAACCCCCGCCCGCGAGGTACCGCGCCGCGTCGAGTCTTTGCTGGCCGAGCAACGGGCACTGGAGAAGAGGCTGGCGGCCCAGGCCGCCGCCAATACCACCGAGCTGGCCGATCAACTTGCGCGCACCGCGCGTGACGCGCGAGGCTTTCGTTATGTCATCGGGCGCATCGACGCGCCCGATGTCGACACCCTGCGGCGTACGGCCGACCGGGTGCGGGACGCGATTGCGGAAGGCGTGGTGTTTTTGGCCGCGGTGATCGGGGAGAAGATTTTGTTTGTCGCGATGGCGACCCCGGCGGCGGTGGGCGCGGGTGTGGCGGCCGGCGATCTGGTGCGCGCGGCCGCGCGCGTGACCGGCGGCGGCGGCGGCGGACGGCCCGACATGGCCCAGGCCGGCGGCAAAGATGTCTCCAGGCTGGATCAGGCGTTGCGTGACGTCGAAGCGCGCATTGTGGGCTGAATGGCGGACCTGGGGAAGGGGTGGCTCGATATGCGGGATTGTATCTTTTGTAAAATCATCGCCGGCGAAATCCCGGCGACGGTGGTGTACGCGGATGAGCGGTTTGTCGCGATCCGCGACCTGCACCCGCAGGCCGCGGTCCATGTGCTGCTGCTGCCGCGGCGCCATTGGGCGGACCTGTTGGCCCTGGCCGCCGACCCCGGCGGCGCCGATGTCGCACGCGCCCTGCCGATGGCGCTGGCGGAAACGGCGCGCGCTTGCGGCATCGAGGCGGACGGCTTTCGCGTGATCGTCAACTGCGGCGCGCACGCCGGCCAAACGGTCGATCACCTCCATTTCCATGTGCTGGGCGGCGAGGCGATGGGTGAGCGCATCCGCTGACGGCAAGAGCCGGGTGCTGCCGCACAGTAAGAAGGCCAGTCGCCGCGGCGTGGATGCGCGGGGGACTCCGGTTGACGCGCGCCACGCTCTGCGGTTATAATACGTGAGCCACACGCGACAAAGTGTATGCTCTGGCGCGTTTTGTGATCCAACCGGAGAGGGGAGGGAGAAAAGTGTCGGAAATCCGAGTAAAGGAAAATGAATCCCTTGACAGTGCGCTGAGACGGTTCAAACGTTCGTGCGCGCGCTCCGGTGTGCTTGCCGAAGTCAGAAGGCGTGAGCATTACGAGAAGCCCAGCGTCAAACGTAAAAAGAAATCCGAAGCTGCCAGAAAGCGCAAACGGTAAACCGGGGGTCCGGTTTTCGAGTACATGCGGGAGTCCGGAATCCGTTGGGTTCCGGATTTTTTGCGTCCCGGGCGCGAACCCGCGGGCGCTTCCCCGGGTGTTCGTCACATAAAAGACAGAAAATGTGCATGAAATGCTATAATATATGGATTATCAGCATGTGAACAAGCTGCATCGGGACGAAAAGAGGCAAAGATTGGCTTTATTGGTAAAGAAGGATTGGGTCATGCAATCGTCGGCGGACACGGCCGGCCGGCCGCTGCTGGAACGCCTGCTGGCCGCGCGCGGCATCACGGAGCCGCCGGCGATCGCCGCGTTTTTGGATCCGCCAGCTGGGGGGTTCCACGATCCGTTCGCGATGAAAGGGATGGAACAGGCCGTCGCGGTCATCCGCGATCACATCGACCGCGGCAGCCGGATCCTCGTGCACGGCGACTACGACGTCGATGGCATCACCGCCACGGCGATCGTCGTCACGTTTTTGCGCGGCCTCGGCGCCGATTGCCAGTTTTACATCCCCGACCGGCTGACCGAAGGTTATGGCTTGTCGGAAAGCGGCATTGAATACGCGGTGGCGATGGCTTGCGACCTGGTCATCACGGTCGATTGCGGCATCTCGGGAGACGAGGAGATCGCGGAGTTGGCCCGCCGCGGCATTGACACGGTGGTCACCGACCACCACGAGTGCAAAGAGCAGTTGCCGTCGGCGGCGCGCGCGGTGGTCAACCCGCGGCAGCCGGGGGAGACCTACCCGTGTCTCGGCCTGGCCGGGGCCGGCGTCGCGCTCAAGCTGATCCACGCGCTCTGCCTGCGGTTGGGGCGCGGCGAAAGCTGGCGGCACCAGTTGGCGTTCGCGGCGTTGGGTACGATGGCGGATGTCATGCCGCTGACCGGGGAGAACCGCGCCATTGTCTATCACGGGATCGCCAGCATGCAGCGGCAGGAGAATATCGGTCTGGCGGCGATGTTGCGCTATGTCAACATGTGCAATCGGCCGGTCACGTCGTCGGTGGTCGGCTTTACCCTGGCCCCGCGGCTCAACGCCGCCGGGCGTATGGGCGACGCCAACCGCGCCGTAGAGCTGCTGCTTACCGGCGATGTCGCCGAGGCGGACGCGCTGGCACAGGCGTTGTGTGCCGACAACCAGAAGCGCAAGGACGTGGAAAACGAGATCATCGCTGAGGCGGCGCGGATGATCGACGAGCAATTTGATTTTGCCGGCCGGGACGTATTGATCGTACACAAGGAGGGCTGGCATCAGGGCATCATCGGCATCGTCGCCTCGCGCCTGGCCGAGATGTTTTGCCGCCCGGCCATTGTGCTGGCCGGCGAGGACGGTGTATACCGGGGCTCGTCGCGCTCTTTTGGCGACTTTGACATGCTTGGGGCCGTCAGCTCTGCCTCGTCCCACATCATCAAATTCGGCGGCCATCGCAAAGCGTGCGGCATGCTGATCGCGGCGGATCAGCTGCCGGCGTTCAAACGCGCGATCCACGCTTTTGCCAGCCGCACGCTGACACCGGAGAACAGCCGGCATGTCGTGCATGTCGATTTGCCGCTGGATGTCGAGGAGATCAACGAGACAAACGCGCGCCAGCTGGCGCGGCTGGCGCCGTTTGGCGAAGGCAACCGCGAGCCGGTCTTTCTGACCCGCGATCTGCAGGTGCGCGATATGCGCATGCTCGGCAACGGGCATCATATCAAATTGAGCCTGCAAGGGGAGGGGATGGAACGGCCGGTCGCGGCCATTGGCTTTGGGATGGAAATGTTTGACGGTCTGGTCGGCGCGGGCGATCGCGTCGATGTGGTCTACGCGCTGGATATGAACAGCTGGAACGGGCAGGAGACTTTGCAGCTCAAAATCCGCGATTTGCGCCCGCGTGAGCTGCCGGCGACGCCGGAACACACGCCGCGGATCGCGCAAGCGGAGCCGGCCGCGCGGCAACGTGCCGAACCGCTGGCCGCGATCGCGGCGCGGCTGGAACTGGAATTGTGCCAACTGGTGCCGCAAAAACCCGAATTTATGGCCACATACCAGTACATCCGCGCCAATTTCGGCCAGGAATCCCTGCTGTGCGATCTGTCGCTGCTGGCACGCAAGATTTCCCGCAGCTATCAGCTGGATCTCAATTGGTTCCGGCTGTCGCGGATTCTCGAGGTCTTTCACGAAGCCGGGTTGTTGCGTGAGCAAGTGATGGATGTCGAACGCAGACATATTACCTTGTTGCCCGTCGAGGGCAAGGCGAAGCTGTCGGCCTGTGCCTCCTTCCAATATGTGCTGGCCGCGCGCGAGGGGTGCTGATAGACCATGGATACAGAAGTAAGAACCGATCTGCAAAACGAGTTGGATATCCTGCTGCGCCGTTACCGGTCGTACGCCCGAACCGATGAGTCCGAACGGATCGTCCGCGCCTTTGATTTTATGCTCAACGCGCACGAAGGACAGGTGCGGGCAACCGGTGAACCGTATGCCATCCACCCGTTGGCGGTCGCCCTGATCCTGACGGAACTGGAGCCCGAAGCGGCGACGCTGGTCGCCGCGCTGCTGCATGACACCGTCGAGGATACGGGTATTTCCAGTGAGTTTCTGGCCGCCGAATTCGGCGAAGAAATCGCCCAGCTGGTGGATGGTGTGACCAAGCTGGACCGGCTGGCTTTTTCCTCAAAAGAGGAGCTGCAGGCGGAGAATTTCCGCAAAATGCTCCTGGCGATGGCCCGCGACATCCGGGTGGTGTTGATCAAGCTGGCCGACCGTTTGCACAATATGCGCACGATGAAGCATTTGACGCCCGACCGACAGCAGCTCAAAGCGCGCGAGACGCTGGATATTTACGCCCCGTTGGCGCACCGGCTGGGTATTTACAAGTGGAAATGGGAATTGGAAGACCTCTGTCTGCGCTATCTGGACCGCGACGCTTTTTATGAACTGGTCGGATCGATTTCGCAAAAGCGGTCGGAGCGCGAGCAACACATCTCGCAAATCATCACCGAACTCAAACAGGTGATCGAACAGATGGGGATCCGCTGCGAAATCGAAGGGCGCCCCAAACATTTTTACAGCATCTACCGCAAGATGCACCAGCAGAATAAAAACCTGGACCAGATTTATGATTTGTTTGCCGCCCGGATTATTGTCGATTCGGTCTCCGATTGCTACTCGGTGCTGGGCGCGGTCCACGAGCTGTACCGCCCGATCCCGGGCCGGTTCAAAGACTACATCGCCATGCCCAAGCCCAATATGTACCAGTCGCTGCACACCACGGTGATGGGGGCGCAGGGGATGCCGTTCGAGGTGCAGATCCGTACCTTCGCGATGCATCGCACGGCAGAGTTCGGTATTGCCGCGCACTGGAAATACAAAGAGCAAGACAAGCGCCAGACCGCGGGCGGCACCGCGCTCGATGAAAAGATGGCGTGGCTGCGGCAACTGCTGGATTGGCAAAAAGACATGCGCGACGCCAGCGAATATATGGAATCGCTCAAAAACGGGTTGATCGCCGAAGAGGTATTTGTCTTTACCCCCAAAGGAGATGTCGTCGCTCTGCCCGCGAAAGCGGTGCCGATCGATTTTGCGTACAACATCCACAGCGGCGTCGGCAACCGCATGTATGGGGCCAAGGTCAACGGCCGGATCGTGCCTTTGACGTATGAGTTGCAAAATGGCGACATCGTCGAGATTCTCACCTCGGAAAAGGTCCACGGGCCCAGCCGCGACTGGCTCAAACTGGTCAAGAGCTCTTCGGCGCGCAGCAAGATCAACCAATGGTTCAAGCGCGAGATGCGGGATGAAAACATCGCCCGCGGCCGCGATGTCTTTGAGCGGGAGCTAAAGAAATCCGGGTTTACGGGCCAGCAATTGCTCAAACCCGAGACCTTGGAACGCGTATTGCGGCGTTTTACGCTCGCGTCTTTGGACGATATGTATTCGTCGATCGGCTATGGCGGCATTTCGGCCGGCAAGATTTTATCCCGGCTGCGCGATGAGTTCATCAAAAATCTGCCCGAGGACGAACGCCACGCGTTCGGGTATTATGTGACGCCCACCGGGCAGGTGGTCACGTCCCCTGCGGCCGCGCTGGCTCCGGGCGAGATGCCGGCACGCGAGCCGTCGCGCGCGCGCGCGGCCAAGGCCGCCGACAAAGGCGTCATCGTCAAAGGCGTCGATAATTGCCTGGTGCGCCTGTCGCGCTGTTGCAACCCGGTCCCCGGGGACGCCATCATCGGCTATGTCACCCGCGGTAAAGGGGTGGCTGTCCATCGCACCGATTGCAGCAACATCCGCCAGCTGCTGCGTGACTCGTCGGGCAGCGTGCGGGACGCGGAGCGCGCCTCGCGGCTGATCGATGTGTCGTGGGCGGAGGAAGAGACCGGTGCTTCTTATCAAGTGGAGATCCGCATCACCGCGCATGACCGCCGCCATCTGCTGGCCGATATTTCCAATGCCATTGCCGATGAAAAAATCGCGATCTTGTCCGGGCAGATCACGGCAATGAAAGATGTGACCGCCACGATCAAGATGCTGGTCGAGGTCAATGGCCAGAATCAGCTGGATCGGATGACCGGCCGGCTCAAGGCGATCCGCGACGTGTTGGATGTCCGCCGCAGCGGCTGATCTGTGACGCGATCGCCATACGCTTGACATAGATCGCAAAAATGGATCAGGCAGTGTAAAATGGTTTTGATCACCGGGTCATCCGGGTGATCCGCGACAGAGTATCCCGAGACAGGGGGCGGACGCCCGCTGAAGAACACAGGAGGACGATGGCATGGAAAAAATGAATCAGATCTCCGCCGCGTTACAGGCAGGCAAGGCCAAAGATGTCAAAATGCTGGTCCAGCAGGCGATCGACGAGGGCGTACCCGCGGCGACCATTTTGAACGAGGGCCTCGTGGCGGGCATGAACGTGATCGGAGTCAAATTCAAAAACAATGAGATCTACGTACCCGACGTCCTGATCGCGGCGCGCGCGATGAAGGCGGGCACCGAGCTGCTCAAGCCGCTGCTCAAAGAAGCCGGCGTTCAGGCCAGCGGCAAAGTGGTCATCGGCACGGTGGCGGGCGATCTGCACGATATCGGAAAAAACCTGGTCGCGATGATGATGGAAGGCAAGGGGATGGAGATTTTCGATCTGGGCTGTGACGTTCCCGCCGCGCGCTTTATCGAGGCGGCCATCGAGAACGAGGCCCAGTTTATCGCCTGCTCGGCTTTGTTGACGACGACGATGAGCGAAATGAAAAACGTCGTCGAATTGGCCCGTGAAAAAGGCATCCGCGATCGCGTGACGATCATGATCGGCGGCGCGCCGGTCAACGACAGTTACCGCGAGCAGATCGGCGCCGACCTGTACGCGCCCGACGCGGCTTCGGCTGCCGAGGCGGCTCTGGCCGTTCTGCAGGGATGATCAACCGGCGCGGCCGGCTGAGCGAGACCGCTTGAATCAAACACCCCCGGAGGCGCCAGGCCCCCGGGGGTGTCTTGTTTTTAGTCGCCGCCGCTTTTACCCGCCTCAGGGCAATTCCAACAGCGAGATGATCAGCGTCGGGCGGCGGCGGGTGCGCGCGTACAGCAGATCGCGCAGTTGGTCGCGCAGTTGGTTGCCGCGGAGGGTCGCGGCCAGCGGCTTGTTGGCATCCTCCATTTTGCGCACGAATTGTAAAATCCGTTGCATACACTCGCGCTCGATGGCCGAGGCTTCGGACTCAAAGATAAAGCCGCGCATCTGGATATCCGGGCGCGCCGCCAGGCGATTGGCCGCCTGTTCGACCGCCATCGCCACGACAATGACGCCGTCGTCGGCCAGCAGTTTGCGTTCGCGCAACACGACGCTGTCGATGTCGCCCACCCCTGAGCCGTCGATCAGGATGCCCTCGGCCGGCAAAAAGCCGGTGATTTTGCATCCCTCGGGCCCGCACGAGCAGATATCGCCGTTGTTCAACAGCATCATCGTATCCCACGGCTGGCCCAGCTCATGCGCGACCTGGGCGTGAAGATACATGTGGCGGTATTCGCCGTGAGCGGGCAGGAAGTAACGCGGGCGCACCAGGCGGTGATACAACTTGATCTCTTCCAGATAGGCGTGACCGGACACGTGAATGTCGGCTTGCCCTTCATAGATGACGCGGGCGCCGCGCTTGAACAATTCGTTGATGACGCGATAGACCGATTTCTCATTGCCGGGGATCGGGTCCGCGGACAACACGATGGTATCGCCGGCGACAATCTCCACCGAGCGGTGCTCAGAAAAGGCCATCCGCGTCAACGCCGACATCGGCTCGCCCTGGCTGCCGGTGGTGAGCACGCAAATGCGGTCGGGGGCGTAGCGGTCGATCTGGCTGATGTCGATCAGGGTATCGGGCTTCATTTGCATGTAGCCCAGGGTTTGCGCGGCGTCAAAGACATTCAGCATGCTGCGCCCGACCAGCGCCACTTTGCGATTGGCGTGTTCGGCGGCGCTGACCACTTGCTGGATGCGGTAGATGTTAGATGAAAAGGAAGCGACGAAGATGCGCCCCGCGGTCTCGTCGAAGATGGATTCAAACGAGGAGGCCAGCGTACGCTCGGAAGGGGAAGCTCCCTCCTGTTCGATATTGGTACTCTCGCAGACCAGCAGTTCGACTCCCAGCGAGCCGATTTCAGCCAGCCGCGGCAGATTGATCGGCTCGCCATGGATCGGCGTGTAGTCGACCTTGAAGTCGCCGGAATGGACAACGATGCCGCCGGGCGTGAAGATCGCCAGTGAAAACGCGTCGGGAATGCTGTGGTTGACGTGGATGAATTCGACCCGCATGGCGCCGGCGTCAATCACATCGCCGCCGCGCACCGCGTGTAAGCGGTGGAGGCCGGCGCCGCCGGCGCGCTCTTCCAGTTTGCGGCGCACCAGCTCGACTGGCAACCGTCCCGCGTAAATCGGCACGTCGACCAGCTTGGTCAACCAGGGGAGTGAGCCAATGTGGTCCTCGTGCCCGTGCGTCAGAAAGATCCCGCGTAGACGGTCTTTGTTTTGCTGGATGTAGGACATGTCGGGGATGACCGCGTCAATACCGGGCTGGTCGTCCCCGGGAAACGCGACGCCACTGTCGACCACGATCAAATCCTCACCGCATTCATACAGAGTCATATTTTTGCCGATTTCGCGCATGCCGCCCAACGGGATTACGCGGATTTCCGGTTTTTCCGGGGGCGCTTTTCCGGCCGGGGTCGCGGCCGGCCGGGCGCGGCGGCGGGCTGTGTTGGCCGCAGACGCGCGCGCGGACGGGGCGGACCCGCCGGCTGGGGCGTTCCCCCGATTCTCATTTTTTGACATAGATGTGTGTTCCTCCATGGGTATACAATTGGCAGACAGGTTTATAGAAAAGGACGAATAGACCCATACACCGAATGGCTTCCATTATACGCTTGCAACGCCCTTTCTTCCATGATAGAATACCGGAGTGTTTCGAAACGGTTGCCTGAGTCAACGCGGGAGGTGAATATCATTGCCGAACTTCAAATCCGCCATCAAGCGCGTTCGCGTGAATGAGAAAAAAGCGATCGCCAATAAGAGCAAGCGCAGCGAGCTGCGGACCGTCCTGAAGAAGACGCGTTTGTCGCTGGAGTCTCCGACCGCCGAAACCCCCGATCTCGTGCGCGCCGCGCAGGCCAAGCTGGACACAGCAGCCGCGAAAGGTCACCTGCACAAGAACGCCGCCGCGCGCCGGAAATCCCGCCTCGCCAAGGCTGTCAATAAACTGGGCTAAAACCCGTTCGTTCGCCGGTTTGGCGGCCGCGGGCCACCCGACCACTAGGTCACTAGACCACTAGGTCGACAGACCATTAGTCACTAGACTACTAGGTCACTAGACCACTAGGTCACTAGACCACAAGGTCACTAGACCATTCGAAAAAAATCCGCCGTTTCCCCTGAGGGGAAGCGGCGGTTTTGTTTGTCGCGCCTGTCGGAAACAAGGGTCATCGCCGTGTCGCGCGGGATTCGCTCAGGAGAGCAACAACCGGTGGTAGACCTTTTTCCCTTTGCGGACGATGGCTTCACCCGTGGGGAAATCGGTGTCGCGCAAGCATTGATTGGCGTCGGCTACAGCCTGGCCGTTGAGGTAGAGCCCGCCTTGCGTGACCAGGCGGCGCCCTTCGCCTTTGGAAGGGATCACGCCCGCCTGTATGAGCGCGTCCAGGAGCGGCAGGCCGGCGGCCACATCTGCCGCGGCGATGGCCGACGTCGGCATGGTGTCGCTGCGCCCGTCCCCCGCAAACAAAGCTTCGGCCTGGTCGCGCGCGGCCTGCGCGTCCGCCTGGCCGTGAACGATGGCGGTGACTTCATACGCAAGCCGCTTTTTGGCGTCATTGACGCGCGCGTCGGTGAAATGGTATTGCGCGATTTCATCCAACGGCAGAAAGGTCAGCAGCTTGAGGCAGTTCTCGACATCCCGGTCGTCGATGTTGCGCCAGTACTGGTAAAAATCAAAAGGCGGGGTCCGGTCGCGATCCAACCACAACGCGCCGCGCGCGGTCTTGCCCATTTTGCTGCCCTCGCTGGTGGCGAGCAGTTTGAACGTCATTCCATACACTTCGGCCTGCTCCTTGCGGCGGATCAAGTCGATACCGGCCAAGATATTCGACCACTGGTCGTCACCGCCCAGCTGTAACAGGCAGTCGTGACGCCGGTAGAGCATAAGAAAATCGTAAGCCTGCATCAGCATGTAGTTGAATTCGAGGAACGACAGCCCTTTCTCCAACCGCGACTTAAAGCACTCAGCTGTGAGCATGCGGTTGACCGAGAAACAGGAGCCGATCTCGCGTAGAAAATCGACATAATTGAGCTCTAGCAACCAGTCGGCGTTGTCGACCAGGATCGCGCGGTCGTCTGTATAATCCAGCAAGATGCGCATTTGCTCGCGAAAACGCTCGACGTTATGCGCGATGGTTTCGCGGGTCAACATCGCGCGCAAATCGGTGCGGCCGGAGGGATCTCCGACCATAGCGGTGCCGCCGCCCAGCAGGACGATCGGGCGGTGTCCGGCGCGTTGCATGTGCGCCATGACCATCATCTGGATGAAATGCCCGACATGCAGGCTGTCGGCGGTGGGATCGAAGCCGATGTAAAACGAAACGCCGGGTTTGGCGAGCAAATCGCGCACGGCCGCCTCGTTGGTAACCTGCGCCAGGTAGCCCCGCTCTTTCAGCACATCAAAGACTGTGGTACCCATCTTCCCCCTCGTTTCCGCCCAGCGTTCGGTTCGGCTAGATAATTGCCAAATATTCTAGACCATGATCGGCGGCGTGTCAAAATCCTGGCCACACGCGCGGCCGCGCGCCAACATCCAGACGTCAGTCGCGGCGATATCGAGGGCCGCCATCCGTTGCAGGGTCGGATCTTTGCCGTATTCTTTGAAGTCCGACGCATTCATGATCAGCGGCAGCGTGGCCTGCGTCCGCATCCAACGCAACAGCCGCTGCCCGCGGCGGTTGAAGGCCAGAACCCGCAAGTAGCGGGGGCCGGGGCCGGCCGCGTCGAATTGCTCCAGGTCCTGGCCGGTCAGGCCGACCATCATCGCGCTCAGCGCCCGCCGTACACGCGTCGAAGCAAACCGTTTCGTCGCCGCTTGCGCCAGCAGCGCGTCCCAGACGGGGCGGTCACCCAGATCGGGGCGCGCGGCACTTGCCATCAGCCGCGCGTGCAATCCCTCTTCCATCCCCGCGTAGGCCGCCAGCGTCGCGGCGGAAAGGGTGCGCAAACGCCCCAGCCCCGCCGCGGCCAAATCGGCGGGAAAAACAGGCGCGCGCCCGTCAGCGAGCGCGGCGCCAAGCTGCGCCAACGCGCGGGCAGGCATCGACGCGCCCAGCGAGTCAGGCAAGGAAGCCCAATCGCCGCCGGCTCTCTGGATCGCCAGGCGGATGGCGGTGGCGCTGGCTTGGGTTTGCCCCAGTTGCGGGTCATGGTACGTTGCGCCCACCCGGCGAATCGCATGCGGCTTCAGCTGCGCTTTTTGCCGCCGTATGGCCTCCAGATACGCCAGCGCGAGGATGTTGTTGGGGGTGCCCAGCAGCGCCGGGTCGGGGCGGCTCGCGGCAGCCGCGCCCGCGGCAGGGTCTTTCGCCCCTCCCGCGCCGGGCAGAACCGCCCGATCCAGCAGATCCGTCAGCGCGCCGATGCGGGCGGCGGCAAAACTTTCTCCCTGATCCAGGCGCGCGCGCAACGACGCGCGAAAAGGCGCGGGCTCATCGGCCAGAATCTCCGCCGTCGCCTGCAGGGCGCCCATCTCGCCGGTTTCGCTGCCAAATACCAATTCCTGGCAGACCCCGCTGGCCTCGGCGGTGGCGACCGCTCCGGCCGCGAAACGGCCGGCGCCGCCGGTCGCGTACGCGAACGGCAATTCCAGCACCAGGTCGGCGCCGCACGACACGGCTGTGCGGGCGCGCACCCACTTGTCCAACAGTGCGGGGTCGCCGCGCTGGGTGAAACAACCGCTCATCACCACGACCAACCCGCCGTCCGCGCCGACGCGCGCGCGCACGGTATTGAACAAGTACGCGTGCCCGTTGTGCATAGGATTGAGTTCCGCGATCACCACCGCTGTTTTCATGCGGCCATTATAGCACGCGCGGGGCGGGCTTCTGGTATCATGAAGCCATGCGTTTCGGCCGTATAAAATTGCGAACCGCGCTGGTTGCGCTGGCGGTTCTGACAGGATTGGCGTGTCTGACGGTTTGGGCCGCACCACGCCTATTTCCGCCTCTGGCACGGCGTGAAATCGTCTGGGCCCACAGCTGGCCGGGGCGGGGTCAAAGCGGCTTTACCGCGCCGCGCGCAACGGTAACCGCTTTGGCTACGGGTGCTTCCCGTTTGCTGGATCGGGATGGCGCGTGGAGCCAGTGGTACCGGTTTTGGCCGCGCGAAGACCAGGCTTCCGCTGAAACGGCACCGGAGCAAGCCACGGCCGACCAGGTTTTGCGTCTACGCCACGCGGTTGAGAGCGGCGATCGTTCAATTTTTAAAAACCTCTCAGCGTGGTTGTTGAATCAGCGGGTCGACGCGTCGGGCGGATGCCTGGAAGCCGACGGCAGCCCGGCGGACAACCGTGTCGCGCTGGATCTGTTGCGCGCGCTGGCGGAAGCCCATCATGCCTGGGGCGGCAGCGACACCGCCGCATGGATCCGGCGGGCCGCCACCGCGCTGTACACGACCGACAGCTGGGTGGGGTTACCCGCCGACGCGGGAGCTGTGCTGCCCGGGCCCACCCCCACACCGCCCTGGGTCGCTTCACCGTCGGTGTCGCGGCCGGTGACGCCGACTCCACACCCTGAGGAGGAGAAGCGGGCGTATTGCCAACTCGCCGGGCTGGATGTGTATACGATGCGCCTGTTGGCGGCGGTGGACACGCGATGGCAGGTAGCCGCGGACGCGGCACTCGCGGCCATCCAAAACGCGTACATCGGTGACGCGCTGCCGTTGTATCTGGCAGGCGCCGACCCCCAAGACGGCGCGACCGTTCCCTACGCGGGCGACACGGCGACCGTCGATACCCTGCAGGCGCTGCTGGTTGTGATGCACCTATGTGAGGTGGACGCGGCGCGCGCGGAAAGTCTGGCGTGGATCCGGCGAACCCTTTACAATGACGGGCAGCTCGCCCGCTCTTATTTTATTGTCTCGGGCGCCGCGGCCGACCTGACAGAAGACCCGCAAGTATACGCGGTCATCGCGCGCGTGGCCCGCATGACCCATGACGAAGAACTCTATCAGTTGGCGATTGGGCGCCTGACATGGCACATCGCGGATTTGCGCACCAGTTTGGCATACGGCACCGTGTTTCGGCAGACCGGGGATGGCCCGATCGAAGTCCGGGCAGCCGACAACGCCTGGGCGTTGCTGGCCCTGGAGTAACCGTAGCGAACCCTTTCGCTTGCCACCCCCGCGTACCGTGGCTATAATTAAAAGGTTGAAAAAAGAGAAAGCAGGATCGCGACCATGGGATTCATCGAACAAACCATCGCCAAAGCACGAGCCAATCGCAAAACCATCGTTTTGCCCGAGTCACTGGATCGACGCGTGCTCGAAGCCGCCGCCCGTCTGACAGCCGAACAGATCACCGATGTCGTGCTGATCGGCGAGCCGGAAGAAATTCACACCGCCGGCGCCGGCCTGGATCTGTCGGGCGCGCGCATCGTCAACCCGCTGTCAGCCGGCAAGCTGGAAACCTATACCATGGCGTATTACGAAATGCGCAAAAACAAAGGGGTTACGCTGGAACAGGCGGCCCAGACCATCCTCAACCCCTTGTTTTATGGCGTGATGATGGTCAAGTTCGGCGAGGCCGACGGCATGGTCGCCGGCGCGGCCAATAGCACCGCCGCCACCTTGCGCCCGGCGTTGCAGATTTTGCGCACCGCGCCGGGCACCCAGCTGGTCTCGTCTTTCTTTATGATGGTCGTACCGGCGTGCCAATACGGCCTGGAAGGGATCTTTCTGTTTGCCGACAGCGGGCTGGTTGAAAATCCGGATGCCAACCAGCTTTCTGAAATCGCGCTCTCGTCGGCCCAATCGTTCCGACAACTGACCGGCGGCGAGCCACGCGTCGCGATGCTCAGTTATTCGACCAAAGGCAGCGCCAAAAGCGAAAAAACCGCCAAGGTCGTCGAAGCCACGCGCCTGGCGCGCGAAAAGGCGCCGCTCCTGCTGTTGGACGGAGAGCTGCAACTCGACGCGGCCATCGACGCCGACGTCGCGGCCGCCAAAGCACCGGGCAGCGCCGTGGCCGGTTCGGCCAACGTGCTGATCTTTCCCGATCTCGACGCGGGCAACATCGGCTACAAAATTGTGCAGCGCCTGGCCAACGCCGAAGCCTACGGTCCGATCACCCAGGGGATCGCGCGGCCGGTCAACGATTTGTCACGCGGCTGCACCGCGGACGACATCGTCGGTGTCGCCGCCATCACCGCCGTTCAGGCGGCGGACTGATACCGACCCGCACCCGCGGTGGCACACCGCCAGGTGCGTGCGCACCCGTCGTGTGCGCACCCGTTCAGGCAAATATTATGAAGGAGCATCCGTCTGAATATGAAAATCCTTGTCATCAACGCCGGCAGTTCTTCTCTCAAATACCAGCTGTTGGACACCGATAGCACCGAGGTACTGGCCCGCGGGGTCGCGGAACGCATCGGGCTGGACGCGTCGCAAATCAAATACACGATCAACGGCGGGCAGACCGGCCGCATCCAGGTGGAGATGCTCGATCACCGCCGCGCCATTCAGGAAGTCCTGCGCGTTTTGACCGCCGAGGACAGCGGTGTCATCGCTGGGATGGAAGAAATCAACGCCATCGGGCACCGCGTGGTGCACGGCGGGGAAAAATTCGCCGATTCGGCTTTGATCACCCCGGCCGTCAAGGACGCCATCCGCGATTGTTTTGTCCTGGCGCCGTTACACAATCCGCCCAACATGACCGGGATTGAGGCCTGTGAAGAAGCGATGCCGGGTATCCCCCAGGTGGCCGTATTCGACACCGCGTTTCATCAAACGATGCCGCCGGAGGCGTATATCTACGCCATCCCTTACGATCTGTATACCCGGCTGGGGATTCGCAAGTACGGTTTCCACGGCACGTCGCACCGCTTTGTCGCCCACCGCGCGGCGGAGATGCTCGGCCGCGATATCCGCGAGTTGCGGATCATCACCTGCCATTTGGGCAACGGCTCATCGATCACCGCGGTCAAACACGGTGAATCGGTCGACACCTCGATGGGAATGACGCCATTGGCGGGAATCAGCATGGGTACGCGCAGCGGGGACATCGATCCCGCGATCGCCATGTTCCTCATGGAGCGCGAAAAGCTCAATGCCCAGCAAGTGGATGATATCCTCAATAAAAAATCCGGGATGTTGGGCATCTCGGGTATCAGCAGCGATTTTCGCGATCTGTATGCCGCGTCAGACGCCGGCAATCCGCGCGCGACGTTGGCGCTGGATATCTTCAAATACCACTGCCGCAAAACCATCGGATCCTATGCCGCGGCCATGGGCGGGGTCGATGTGTTGGTGTTTACAGCCGGCATCGGCGAAAACAACGACGATGTGCGGCTGGGCGCCTGCGAAGGACTGGAATACATGGGCGTGTGTATCGACCCACACAAGAACGACGGCGCGCGGGGCGAGCAGGATATCTCGACGGCCGATTCCCGCGTGCGCATACTGGTCGTGCCGACCAACGAAGAGCTGGCCATCGCCAACGAAACGGCCCGGCTTTGCTGCGTCCGCTGACCGCTAACATCCGTTCGCAATATGTAAAACGGATCTGATCTGTGCGAGGAGAGCATTTTATGCTTGTTACCAATCTGTTTTTCAAAACCCAGCGCGAAGTCCCGTCCGACGCGGAGATCCCCAGCCACCAACTGATGTTGCGCGCCGGCCTGATGCGCCAGATGGCCTCTGGCGTATACGCGTTTTTGCCGCTGGGGTATAAAACCTTTCGCAAGGTCGAGGCGATCGTACGGGAAGAAATGGACCGCGCCGGCGCGCAGGAACTGATCATGCCGGCGATTCTGCCTTCTGAGCTCTACATACAGTCCGGGCGTTGGGAGAAATTCGGCCCCGAGATGTTCCGCCTCAGCGACCGCCACAACCGCCCCTTTTGCCTGGGACCGACGCACGAAGAAGCGTTTACCGAAACGGTCAAAAATGTCGCCCAGTCCTACCGCGATTTGCCCGTGACACTCTATCAGATCCAACACAAGTACCGCGATGAAAAACGCCCCCGGTTCGGCGTGATGCGCTCGCGGGAATTTGTCATGAAAGACGCCTATAGCTTCGACCGCGACCCGGCCGGACTGGATGCCTCATACCGCGCCATGGACGCGGCGTACCGCCGGATCTTCGATCGCTGCGGTCTGGATTACATGGTGGTCGACGCCGATTCCGGGGCCATGGGCGGATCCGGGTCCCAGGAATTTATGGTCAAATCGGCGGTCGGCGAAGCGGGGATCGCGTTTTGCCCGTCCTGCGATTATGCGGCCAATGACGAACAGGCGCCCTGCGCCGCGCCGGTCGCCGCTCCGGCCGTGGGCGATGTCCCGCCGATGGCGTCGGTGGCCACACCCGCGGTCCGGACGATCGAGGAATTGACGGCCTTTTTCGATACGACGCCCCAGCACTTTGCCAAGACGCTGCTGTATCTTGCCGATGGCCAGGTGGTCGCCGTCATGGTGCGCGGCGATCGCGAGGTCAACGAAACCAAATTGGCCAATCTGCTGGGCTGTCTCGAACTGGCGCTGGCCGACGCGCAGACCGTGTTGGAAACGACCGGCGCGAGTGTGGGCTTTGCCGGTCCGGTGGGGATGCGCCGTCCGGTACCGCTGATCGCCGACCACGAGGTCGCGGTCATGCGCGATCTGATCATGGGCGCCAATCAACCCGATCATCATTATGTTCATGCGGATTTTGCCCGCGATGTCACCGGCGCGCGCGCCGCGGACGTGCGCGTCGCGGACGTACGCACAGTCGCGCCCGGCGACCCCTGTCCTCATTGCGGCGCGCCGCTCGAGATGTGCCGCGGGATTGAAGTGGGCCACATCTTTAAGCTGGGCACGCACTACACGCAGATCATGGATTGTACCTATCTGGACGAGGCGGGCAAAGCCGCCCATATGGTGATGGGGTGCTACGGGATCGGCGTCAACCGCACCATGGCCGCGATCATCGAGCAAAACAACGATGAGCACGGGATTGTGTGGCCGCTGGCGGTCGCGCCGTACCAGGCGATCGTCGTCCCGGTCAACGCCGGCGACGCCGCACAAACGGCCCTGGCGCGCACGTTGTATGAGCGGCTGATCGCCGTCGGCGTGGAGTGCCTGCTCGACGACCGCGACGAGCGCCCGGGGGTCAAATTCAAGGACGCGGATTTGATCGGCATCCCCTTGCGGATCACGGTCGGTCGCAAAGCCGGGGACGGTGTGGTCGAGCTCAAAGACCGCCAGACCGGCGTGGTTTCTGAAGTGACAGCAGAACAGGCGATCGCGCGCATCACAGCGGCTGTACGCGCCCTGGAGGGTCCGCACTACAGGTAAATCCCCGACTACAGGTGACCCCCGACGCGCGGTGCGCGGCCTATAACCCGTCGATGGCGACAGTATATGGAGGCGAGATCGAAAACTGCCGGTTGGACAACCACGCCAGCCGGTGGTTTTTTTCCACTGCGCCAAAGCACAGAGCCGTCGCGAACAGCTGTTGGCGGCGCAGACGCCCGCCGCCGGCTTCGTGAAAGCGGCGATTGTCGAGATTGCGCCCATAGAGGGCGTCGCCCAGGATCGGATGGCCGAGCCAGGCCAGATGCGCACGGATCTGGTGGGTGCGCCCGGTCACCAGCTCGATCTCCAGCTCGGATACCGGGTCGCCGTCGGGTACGCGCAGTACCCGCAGGCAGCGGACTCGCGTCCGGATCGGCAGGCGGCCGGGGGCCGGCGCGTCGTGGATGTAGACCCGGCTTTGCCGGGCCGGCTTTTCCAACCAGGCATCATAGGTGGCAAAACCATCCGCCCCGCCGACGTGTGCGGGCCACGCCCCGTGGGCCAGGGCGCGGTAGAATTTTCGGATCAGCCGCTTTTTCATGAGGTCCTGTGCCGCCGCCAGCGTCGCCGGATCAAACGCGAGCATCACCAGCCCCCCCGTTCCCTGGTCCAGGCGGTGGCAAAGGGTCAAAGCCGCGTTATCGTAGCGGCGGCGCAAGGCGTCGATCAGCGGCTCGCTTCGCACCCGCGCGCCCGCATGCACCGCCATGCCCTGCGGCTTTTCGACAATCAGCAAGCCGCCGCCGCGAAAAACCTCGCGGATGGCGGTGGCGGCCCCGCCCGCGTCTCCCGGGTCGCCGGTCACGCGCGCTGCCGGTGTCATCTCTGTCGACGCGGGAAGATAGAGGGTCACCCGATCCCCCTCCACAAGGGTACGATCGGTGCTCACCCGCTGACCATTGATCCGAATGTCCTTTTTGCGCAGCGCCCGCAGCACGACGCCCGGCGTCAGAGCGGGATAGCGTGCGCACAGGTGGCGCACCAATCCCGCTCCGTGCTCTTGCGGCCCGACAACAAATTCCCGCATCCCTGCCCCTCGCTTCCTCGCCCACATCGGCAGCGGCGGAGATGGTTACATCTCGCTAAGCCATATGATATAGTAAATCGCGTCGAGACAGGAACCAGACCGGAGGTCGATTGTGAAATGAAACAAAGCAAGTGGGCGGCGGTCCACAAGACCGCCGCCATCGGGATCATGGCCGCGCTTTTATTGCTGGCCGCCGGCTGTGGCGCAAAAAATGAGGATTGGCCGCAGGATATCGACCCGGTCGCGATCGCCGCGGAGATCGGAACTGTGGATTTATACGGATACACCATCGCCGACGCGCCGACAAATGCCTTTGCGATCGTCATGTCGCCCAGCGCCGCCCTGCCTGCAGGGGGCGCTTTTGTCGTGGAGATGGATGGCAAAGCGGCTCCGCGCACGGTCGCGCATATTTCGACGCTCGTGGGGGCGGGGTTTTATAACCACCTGACCTTCCACCGGATTGTGCGCAACTTTGTCATCCAGGCCGGCAGCCCCGCCGGCGACGGCACCGGCGGCTCCGGTCAGACGATCAAAGGGGAGTTTGCCGCCAACGGTGTCAAAAACACGCTGCAGCATAAAAAATACGTCGTCTCCATGGGGCGGCTGGACGGCACCGATAAAGAAGCCTATAATTCGGCCGATTCGCAGTTCTTTATCTGCCTGAGCGATCAGTCATCTGTCCTGGACGGGCGGTATGCCGCGTTTGCCAAAGTGGTCGCGGGTACCGCGGTCGTGGATGCCCTTGGCATGGCCGAGACGGCCGGCAGCGCCAACCGGCCTCTGGAAGCACAGGTGATCGTCCGGGCGTTTTTTGTCAATCGACCGGCCGGGTGAAGGCGCGCCTGCCCGGCTTCATAAGATCTTTCGCAGATAATCCATCCACTTGCGTTTGGTCGCCGGGCTGATCACGTGCTCCATGCGGCAGGCCTCCTCTTCGGCCACCGCCTCTTCGACCCCCAGCACCTTGGTGAGAAAACGGCGCAGCATCAGATGGCGCTCGAGGATTTCGGCGGCGATCTGGCGTCCCGAGGCGGTCAGACTGACCAGCCCGTAAGGGTCAAATTCCACCCATCCCGCTTCCCGCAGTTGATACATGGCTTTGCTGACGCTGGCGCGCGAAACCGACATTTTGGCAGCGATGTCGACCGAGCGTACCGGTTCACCGGGCCGGGTCTCGAGCTGCAGGATGGCCTCCAGGTAATTTTCGCCCGATTCGGAAAGTGGCGTGCGGTTGCCGGCGCTCATGGTGTATGCTTGCCCGCCGCGTCTTCGCCGGGCGACTTCGTGCCGCGGGGTGCCGAGGCGCAATGCGCCGACATCGGGCAATTGGCGCACAACGTCGTGGGGCAGGAGGGGTCGGTGGAGCGCAGGGGCCCTCCCGTGTCAGCGGCGTGCCCGCAGCCGACGGTACGCACGGCGCGCCACACAAACCGCGCCAGGATGAAGATGGCAAGCGCGGCCACGGCGGCCACCGCCGCGTAAGCGGCCAACGCCCCGTAGTTGAGTGTGCTTAACATCAGCTCATGTGCCATAAATATTCCTTCTTTCTAGAAAACCAGTCGCCCGATTTGGAAAATCAACAGGGAGACCAGATACGCGGCGCCGGTCCCATAACCGACGGTCGCGAGCGCCCAGCGCCAGCTGCCCATTTCGCGCCGGATGGCGCCGAACGCGGCGAGACAAGGCATATACAGCAGGGTGAAAACCATGAATGCGTAGGCCGTCAGCGGGGTAAAGGCGGCGGCAAACGACGCTCCGGTGTAGAGGACTTCGAGCGTTGCCACCACCGATTCTTTGGCGATCAGGCCGGTGAGGATCGCCACCGCGGCTTGCCAGCTACCAAAGCCCAACGGCCTGAGCAGGTAGGCCAGGCCCTGCCCGACCAGAGCGATGATGCTGTCGCTGTTGTCTTCCACCAGACGGAACGAAAAATCAAAAGATTGCAAGAACCAGATGACGACAGTCATCGCGAAGATGATCGTGCCGGCGCGAACGATAAAATCTTTGACCCGGTCCCACACGTTGAGAAACAAAGAGCGGGCGTCGGGGAGGCGGTAGGGCGGCAATTCAATGACAAAGGGCGCGTCCGCGCCTTTGAAGACAGTGCGCGAGAGCAGTGTGGCGGACAAGATCGCGACCACAATCCCGATCAGATACATGGAAAAAGAAACCAAACCCTGGTGACTGACAAAAAAAGTGGCGGCAAAAAACGCGTAAATGGGCATGCGGGCGCCGCAGGACATAAACGGCGTGATCATGATTGTCAGCCGACGTTCTTTTTCGCTGCCGAGCGAACGGGCAGCCATCACCGCGGGGACCGTACAGCCAAAGCCCAGTAACATCGGGATGAAGCTGCGGCCGGTCAAACCCAGTTTCTGAAACAGGCGATCGGTGATGAATGCCGCCCGTGCCATGTAGCCGGAGTCTTCCAGGAGCGTCAGCGCGAGGAACAACAGCGTGATCTGGGGCACAAAGGTCAACACGCCTCCGACGCCGGCGATGATGCCGTCGACCAGCAGTGAGTCGACCCAGGCCGGGGTCCCGGCCCGCGCCAGCGCCGAAGAAAGGCCGGCGCCGATGACGTCGTCGAACAGGTATTCCAGCCCTTCGGTCATACGGCCGCCCAGGACCGCGCTGAAGGAGAGTTGAAAAACCAGAAACATGATCAACAGGAACAGCGGCAGCGCGAGGACGCGGTGCGTCATCACACGGTCGATGCGGTCGGACAACGTCAGTTGCTCTTTGCCGTTGGCACTGTGATAAACCTGATCGTGAATCGCCAGCGCCTGACGGTACATCTCCGCGGTCTGCTCTTCGGTCTCCGGGACAAAATCAGCCTGCGTGATATTGGAATGATCGACCTGCCGCATATGTTCCAGATAGGCGTGGTAATCATGGAATTGGTGTTCTTCGGCGCGATCGGGCGGCGGATTTTTGTCGCCACGGTGGTCTAGATGGTGGTGCAGATGTCCCCAAAAGCCGGGTCGATTGTGTGGGTGTCCGCGTCCGCGGCGGCGGCCGAACCCGTTGCCGCCGGCGCCACCGCCCCGTTTGCGCCCGCGCCGCGGCCCGTGGTGGCCGCTGCGGTACAATTTCCGCATGTGCGGATCGTCGCCGAATGACACTTCCCACAGCACGCCAACCAGATCGTCGAGACCTTCGCCGGTCTTGGCAGACACCGGCACAACCGGGACACCCAACAGACGGGAGAGCTCGCGCACGTCGATGCGGTCACCCCGGTCTTCTACTTCATCCATCATGTTGAGCGCGAGGATCAAGGGCCGCCCAAGTTTGATCAGCTGCATGGTCAAATACAAATTGCGCTCCAGCTGGGTCGCGTCGACGATGTTGACGACAATATCGGGCTTTTCATCCTGTATAAAGTTACGGGCGATGATCTCTTCCATCGAATACGGGGAGAGGGAGTAAATGCCCGGCAAATCGATAATATAAAGCTGACCGTGTGAATGGCGAATGACACCTTCCTTTTTTTCGACGGTGACACCCGGCCAGTTGCCGGTGGTCTGACGGGTACCGGTCAGTTGGTTGAACAAAGTCGTCTTGCCGCTGTTGGGATTGCCGGCCAATGCGATGCGGTGGATCATGCGTTTGTTTCCTCCGTTTCAACAAGAATCTGCTCAGCGTCCCGGCGCCGAATCGACAAGGAGGAGTTGCGGACACGAACCTCCATCGGGTCACCCAAAGGGGCAAACTTGATCAATTGGATGAACGCGCCGGGGGTCACACCCATGGCGATCAGCCGCTGGCGCAACGCGCCGGTTTCACCGATCGACAGAATGATGCCCGATTGGCCGGGGATGAGTTGAGAAAGCGGGTGCTGCATGGCAGAAGCCTCCTTGTCGTGTCGCGTTTGCGGTCGGCTAACTGTTAGCCGTGGTTAACATTATAAACGCGCCTAGTACCCTGTCAATCTCTCTTCGCCATCTTTGGCAGTATGCTATACTAACCGGCAAAGAGGCAGGTTTTGATGTTGTATTTTGTCCTGATGCTACTGATAGAATGTGCGGCCAGTGTGCTGTTGACGCTGTTGCTGTTGCGCGCGGTGCGCAACAGCTTGCGCAACCGCGTGCGGCGGGCCTGGCTGTACCCCCTCCCGTCGTTGTTGGCCGTTTTGCTGGTTGCTTTTACACTGCTTTTTACCGTTCCTGCTTTGATTGACGCCGAACAAGGCGTGTTTGGTGCTTTCCCGACCCGCACCGTGACGGTGGAACGTGTCGCGGGATGGGGTCGGGTCTGGGCGGATGGCGAACACTGGAACCGGGCACCTTGGGAAGAAAAGCCGGAGGTTGGCGGGACGTACCAGATCGCCATCGCGCCGCGCAGCCGGATGATTTTGCGAATAGAAAGCGTCGCCGGCACCGACTCCTGATGGGGGGGCGGCCCGCCGGTCGCGGATTCTGTCGCCTGTTACGCATACATTCTATTGAGCCTGATCCGCGTCTGTGAAAAAATGGAACCCACCGCACAGACAGGGGGGAATTCCATGGACGGTAAGCCATTGACAGATGAGCGGTTTGGGTTTTTTGTCGCCGCCAACGACCGGGATATACTGGCGCAAGTGAGCGATTTGCTGCGCCGGCGCGGCTGTATTGGTTTTGCCGATACGGCCGGGCGCATGCACTATCTGGTGGACGCGCGCGACGGCTCCGCTTTCGCGGCGCGGAGCATCCTGGATACGGCGGATTTCACCATCCGCCTGGATGGCGAGCGCCGGCGTCTGATCAGCCCGGTGGTCGAGCGGGCGATAGGCCGCGCGTTGTCGGACGCGGCGGTGCCCGCACATCTCAAGGGATGCCGCTATTTGCGCATGATGGTCGGCATCTCTATCCGGGAAGGGGTGGAACCCTGGCCGGTGAGCAAGACGCTGTATCCAGCTGCCGCCGATTATTTTCGCACCACTCCCAAACGCATCGAACGGGATTTGCGGTATTGCATTCGCCTGTCCGGTCCTGACATTCAACGATTGACCAACAGCATGGCCCTCCACTGGCTGCGCGACCGGGCTTTGCAGTATGCCGATGAGATGGCCGATTTGATGGCAGACGACCGTGCGGCCTTGTCTCCATGACAAAACGAAAACCCCTCGTGGAGACGAAGGGTTGATCGTTTATGGGCCAGGTATACAGGATTATTTGTTGACTTTTTCTTTGAGCCCTTTGCCGGCACGGAAGACCGGAGCTTTGGACGCGGGGATATTCATGGGCTTTTTGGTGCTCGGGTTGCGGCCGACGCGCGCGGCGCGATGCTTCACCTCAAAAGTCCCGAAGCCGACCAAAACGACTTTGTCGCCTTTCATCAGGGTCTTGGTAACCGTGTCGAGAAAGGCGTTGACGGCGGCTTCGCTGTCTTTCTTGCTGATCTTGG
>CAYZME010000020.1:19933-25756 GCA_964479435.1 uncultured Oscillospiraceae bacterium | reverse complement strand
GAAATTTTTCCCGAATTTCGTTGAGCCCCAATTTTTGCATAACGCGTCCTCCCAGGGTACAGATGAGATAACCGGACCCGTCTCCGAGCCGTCTTTTCATTTCCCGGAAGAGTCGATCGGTCAGAATTTTACACCAAAAGACACACAGTCACAAGCACCACACGCCGGAGCCATGTATTATACTGGAAGACGATCATCCGCGGCCAGGCCGCTGAACACGACCGGGGAGGAGCCAATCAGGATGCAAAAATGGGACGGCATCGTCGCCGTGCCGGATCTGTTGTTACCGGCCGCGCACGTGAATTACGCCCAATGGGCCGTTGTCGCCTGCGATCAGTATACTTCGGAGCCGGCTTACTGGGAGCAGGCGACCGCCCTGGTCGCCGGAGAGCCGTCGGCGCTGTCGCTGGTACTGCCCGAAGTGTATCTCACCGAAAGCGAAGAACAGATCGCCGCGCGTGTCGCCGCGATCAACCGGCAAATGCACACCTACCTCGCCACCGGCGTGCTGGTATCGGCCGGCCGGTGCGCCATCCTGACACGCCGCGCGGTGCCGGGCCTGCCCGACCGCACCGGGCTGTTGCTGTCCATCGATCTGGAGCGTTATGAATACCAGCCGGGAAACCACGCGCCGATCCGCGCTTCCGAAGGGACGGTGTTGGAGCGCATCCCGCCGCGGGTCCGCATCCGCGAGCAGGCGCCGCTGGAACTGCCGCATGTGCAATTGTTGTTTGACGACCCGGGGCAGACTGTGCTCGCGCCGCTGGCCGCGCGCTGTGCGGCCGGCGCGTATGAGCGGCGCTATGACACGCCGCTGATGCTGGGCGGCGGCCGGGTCGCCGGCTGGCGGATCCCGGACGGCGACACAGCGCTGGAAGGGACCATCGACGCGCTCTTCCGGCTGCCCTCCTGGCAGGCGCACCGGCTGCTGTTGGCGGTGGGCGACGGCAACCACAGCCTGGTGACCGCCAAGGTTTGTTGGGAGCGCCTGCGCGAGGTTGTCGGCCCCGACCACCCCGCCCGCTACGCGCTGGTTGAGCTGATCAACCTGCACGACCCGGGACTGGTGTTTGAGCCCATTCACCGCGTTTTATTCGGCTGTCCGCCGGCGCGTTTTCTCCAGGCGGCCCGCGATTGGTTTGCCGAAGGGCCGGGTCGCGCCGAGGGGCCGGTGGCCATCGGCGCATGGCACATCCACGGCGCGGGCGACACCGCGCCGACTCCGGCCGCCGCCGACCACCACAGCGTTGAGGTCGTCGCCGGCGAAAGCTCGGCTACGCTTTCTTTTACGCCGTCGCCACGCCTGGTCGTCGACCGGCTTCAGCCCTTGCTCGACCATTTGTCCGCGCAACCGGCGGTTACCATCGATTACATCCACGGCGAACCCGCGCTGCGCGCGCTCGCCTCACCACAAGCCACCGGGGTGCTGTTGCCAGCGGTGGCAAAATCTCATTTCTTTTCTGACCTGGTGAGCAACGGGGTATACCCGCGTAAAACATTTTCCACCGGCGAAGCCTGGGGCAAACGATATTATATCGAAGCCCGCAAGATCCGCTAGAGAGGCAGGATGAATCACGATCACAGCACGTGTGCGCCGCGGACTGTATGTGTTATCGGCGGCGGCATGACGGGACTGACAACCGCATATCGTCTGACGCGCGCGGGGTACCGGGTGACCGTGGTGGAGCAAAATCCCCAGCCGGGCGGCATGCTGTCCACTTTCGAAATGGGCGGCAGCCGGCTGGAGCATCTTTATCATCATATTTTCACCAGCGACGCCCATGTCTTGGCCTTGGCGGACGAATTGGGCATCGCCGACCGCGTCGAATGGCACGAACCCCGCGACGCGCTGTTTGCCGGTGGGCAGCTGTTTTCATTTTCCAGCCCCGGTGATTTACTGCGCTTCCGGCCGATACCCTGGCGTGACCGGATCCGCACAGGAATCTTGGTCCTGCGCGCGGGACGGATGCGGCAGTTCGCGAAACTGGAACAGGTGACCGCGGCCCAATGGCTGCGCCGCTACGGGGGCGACCGTGCCTATGAAACCCTGTGGAAGCCCTTGCTGCGCGCCAAATTTGATACGGATGCCGCGGAGGTCTCGGCGGTCTGGATCTGGAACAAATTCAAATTGCGCGGCGGTTCACGCCAGCGCGCCGGCCGCGAGCGTTTGGGCTATATGCGCGGCAGTTTCGGGATCCTGGTCGACCGCCTGGCCGAAGAGATCACAGCGGGCGGCGGCGCGGTTTTGACACGTTATACGGCGCTGGATATCTCCCGCCGCGAGGGCGGCGGGTACGCGGTCACGTGTATTTTGGAAGACTGCAGTGCGCGTTCATTGGCCTGTGACGCGGTTGTCGCCTGCATTGCCGGGCGTCCATTCGTGCACATCGCCAGCGCATTGCACTTGCCGCAACCGTATCTCGATCAGGCCGCCGGTCTGGTACACAAGGCCAACGTCTGCCTGATCCTGCGTTTGCCCGACGGGTTGACGCCATTTTATTGGACTTCAATCTGCGACGATCTGCCCTTTGTCGTGATGGTCGAACACTCCCATCTGACCGGCACCGCCACGTATGGCGGCGCCGTGGTCTATCTGTCGCGCTATCTGGATATCACCGACCCTTTGTGGACACGTACCGACGATCAGATTTTGCGCCTGTTTTGCGGCGCGTTGGCGCGCGTGCTGCCGTCCTTCTCGCTTGCGCAGGTGCTGGAATGGCGCGTGCGGCGCACGCGGTACGCGCAGCCGCTGGTGTTGCGCGGCCATGGGCAGCGTGTCCCGCCCATCGATACCCCGGACCCCGGGGTCAAGCTTGCCGGGATGGCACAGATCTACCCGGAAGATCGCGGGATCAATTACGCGATCGAGTTGGCCGGCCGCGCCACGGCGGCCGTGGAGGCCTATTTTGCGACATCATCCCCCGACTGAATCCGTCGTCAACCGGCTGTGGCTGCTTTTGCCTCTGCTGCCCGCCCTCCTCTCCCCGTTGGTCCTTGGCGGCGACTGGCTGAATTTTTTGCGCTGGTGGGCGGCCCTCTCGCTGCCGGCCCTGATCTGCCTGCCGGCAAGCGCGCGGCTGTTTGGCAGGGACGACGACGGCGGGTATTTGTTCGCGAAACCATTGGCGATGGCCGCGGGATCGTTGGTGATCTGGACGCTTTCTTATCTGCGCCTGCTCCCCTTCACCCGCCTGTCGATCCTCATCGTCCTCGCGGGCGGATGCGTGGCGGCCCTGGCCCTGCCCGGCTCACGCCGAGCCTGGCGCTCGCTCACGCACGCACCGCGTACCCTTCGCCGTATGGCGCTCCACGAAACCCTGTTTGCCGTGTTGTTGCTGGCCGCGTCTTACGCGCGGGCGCTCAAGCCGGCCATTGAATCGATCCCGGAAAAGTTCATGGACTACGGCTATATGATGTCGCTGATGCGCACGACCTGGCTGCCGGGTCAGGATCTGTGGCTGGCCGGCGAGTCGTTCAATTATTACTATTACGGCCAGTATCTGTACACCTACCTGACCAAAATGGCTGGCATGACACCGGCCGTGACCTACAACCTGGGCATGGCGACCACGTTCGCGCTCAACTTTTGCCTGGCTTACGCGGTGGTCCGCGCCTGGTATACTGCCCGGATGGGCGACCGGACAGGTGCCCTGGCCAGTGGCCTGGCCAACGGCCCAGCCGTCGGCCCAGCCGTCGGCAGTCAGGGTTTGCGGCAGAGGCTGGCCCCGGCCGCTTCCGGGCTGATTGCGGCCGTTATGCTGCAAGTGGCCGGCAACGCTCACGCTTTCTTTTATGATGAAAAAAGCATCGGCAACGGGCTGTTGCGCGTACTGCAACGGGTGGGCGTCGATGTCGGCAGTAAAATCTCCGGCTATTTTTTCCCCGACTCAACGCGTTACATCGGCTACAACCCCGACGTGGCGGACAAAACCATCCATGAATTCCCCGCCTATTCTTTTCTGGTCGCCGATTTGCATCCGCATCTGGTCAATCTGATCTTTGTACTGCTGCTGCTCGGCGCGTTGTCTGTTTTGTACCACAGCCACTGGGGGTCGTCGGCGACACAAACGGCAGCCCGAATCCTGGCGGGCGCCACGCCCACCAGGCGCCAGGCGGGCGCCAATCAATCCCCCAGCCGGCTGGGGGATGCGGGGCGCGCGCTCGGCCGCCGTCTGTCCGCGTGGATCCAGGAACCGGCTTTCCTGTTGGTAGGCGTTTTGCTCGGCATTTTTACCATGTGCAATTTTTGGGACCTGGTCATTTATATCGCGGTCACGGGGGCTGTGCTGTTGCTGGCCAATCTGCGCCGCGCCGGCCCATTGCGTGTGTGGGCATCCATCCCGGTCTTTTCTCTGCAGATGCTTTTGATCCTGATCCCTTTCATGGCCGTGAACCATCCCGCGGCCGCGTGGCTGTTGTATGGAGTGGCCTGCGTAGGATCCTGCTTTCTGTCGATCTGGCTCGCGAGTCCCCTGACGCGCACCGGTGCACAGGTTTCCTTGCTGTTTTGGCTTGCCAACACCGTCTCGCTGCCTTTCTCCTGGTCCTTTCAGCCGATGTCCAAAGAGATCGCGCTGGCAACCAGCCATTCGCGCCCGTTCCAGCTGTTGATGTTGTGGGGCGTGCATGTCGGTATCGGCCTGGCGTTCACCTGGCACACTATGCGCGCACGCGCCCGAGCGCGACGCGCGCAGGAGAACAACCCTCCATCGCTTGCGCCGGCGGCACGTCTTTTTCACGGGGTCTGTGCCACGGATCTGCAGGTGATCGCGTTGTTTGTCTGCGGTTGCGGACTGATCTTGTTGCCCGAGCTTGTTTTTGTCGTCGACATCTATCGCGGCGCGTTTTCGCGCGCCAACACCATGTTCAAGTTTACCTACCAGGCGTTTGTGTTGCTTTCTTTGGTGATGGGGTACGCGGTGGTGCGCTTTTGGGAGGACGCGGGGCACGCGACGGCGGGTGTCGGCCGGCGCGTGTCGGCCTGGCTGGTGTCGCTGGCGCTGTTGATTCCGCTCTGGTTCCCCGTGACGGATTCTGTCTCCGCCTGGTCGCTGCGCTATGCGCCGTCCGCGTTCCAGGGGCTGGACGCGACCGTGCGAATCGGGCAGATCGACAGCGCGGTGGTGCCGGGCAGCGCGTATGGCGAGTTGGCGGATGATTTGGCCGCCATCCATTGGTTCAATGAACAGGTGGAAGGCCAGCCGGTGATCCTGGAGATGTTTGGCAAAAGCTACCGCGACAATTGTCGTATTTCTGTTTTTACCGGGTTGCCCACGGTGCTCGGGTGGGAGACACATGAGCATCTGTGGCGCACCAGCCGCGACACCCCGGATGCCTGGAACGCGGTTGTCGCGCCCCGGCAGCGTGAGATTCTCGCTTTTTACGCCCAGCAGGATGAGGCGCTCGCCCGGGCGTTTTTACAAAAATACCATGTGCGTTACATCGTCGTGGGAGCGATCGAACGGGCGATTGCCGGGCGGCAGGTAGAAGACGACGGCTATACGCACGAAGCCTTTGCCATTCCCGACGAGCGCATCCGTGCGTGGGGGGAAGTGGTCTTTGAGCGCGCGACGCTGTATGTCGTGCGGGTCGATTGAGAGCGGCGCGTGCAAGCCGGTCCAGCAGATTGCCGCTATCGGCGCGCCGGATCAAAACTGTAGCAGGGACACCCGTAATACGCCGTCAATGCGAGCGAGCCGGTCCAGCAGGTCACCATCCACCGGCGAGTCTACGCTGATGAAAGCCTGGGCGCGCATTTTGTCTTTTTTGCGCCCCCAGTGCATGGTGGCGATGTTGATGTTGTGTCCGCCCAGGATCGTTCCC
>CAYZME010000020.1:0-19923 GCA_964479435.1 uncultured Oscillospiraceae bacterium | reverse complement strand
GGCCGATCACTCCGGGCACGTCGTTGTTTTGCAACGCCAGCACATATGGGGCCAGTTCGAAGTCCATGTGGTAACCGAAAAAGTCCACCAGCACCTCGGAATCCTTGCCGAAAATGGTCCCCGAAACCGATAGGTCTTTCTCCTCGGAATGGAATTTGACAGTGATCAGGCTGTTGTAGCGTTCCAGTTGGGTGTTTTTGGACTCCTCGACCTCCACACCCAGCATTTCAACATGCGATTTGACATTGACAAAGCTGACCCGTTCGCTGGTGACGGTCGAAACAAAACCTTTGAGTACCGACAGGGTGAGCAGTCCGGTTTCCAACTCCGCCAGCTCACCGCTGTAAATGATCTCGATCTTCCAGATCCGCGCGGTTTCCGCCTGATAGTAGATTGCGCCCAGCTTGGAGGCCAGGCTGATGTACGGTTTCATCTCTGCCATGCTGCCGCCGATCGACGGCATGTTGATGGCGGCGATGATCTCGCCGTCCAGCGCGTCCGCCACCATCTCGGTGATGGCCGAACCGACGTTGGCGTTGGCCTCGTGGGTCGAGGCGCCCAAATGGGGGGTGATGACACAGCGCGGATGGGACAGCAGCGGGTGGGAGAATTGCTGCTCACCCGGCGCGGCATCGTAATTGGGCTCGTGGTCGAAAACGTCGATCCCGGCGCCGGCGACGTGGCCGGAGACCAGTGCTTCGTATAACGCCTGCTCATTCACCAAACCGCCGCGCGCGGCGTTGACGATCCGCACACCTGGTTTGCACATGGCCAGTTGGGGCGCGTCGATCATGTTGTAGGTCTCTTTGGTCTTGGGGGTATGGAGCGTGATCAGGTCGGACCGGCGCAGCAACTCGTCCAGCGTCGCGCAGCGGGTGACACCCTGCCGTGTAAAGCGCGCGTCCACCACATACGGGTCATAGGCGATGACCTCCATACCGATGCCGAGCAGTTTGCGGGCGACAATCGAGCCGATGCGGCCGAGGCCGACGATGCCGGCCACCTTGCCTTCCAGCTCGTTGCCGATGAAGTGGGCGCGGCGGTAATCGTCGCGGTGGACGGCCTCCACGGCCGCAGGCAAGTGGCGAAAAGCGGCAAAGGCCAGCGCGACCGCCAACTCGCCCGCCGCCATGATGTTGGCTTCGGGGGTGTTGATCGCGATGATGCCGCGCGATGTGCACGCCTCGACATCGATGTTGTCGATGCCGTTGCCGGCGCGGCCGACGACTTTGAGATTTTCTGCCGCCGACAGCAATTGCGCGTCCACGCGCGTGACACTGCGGACAATCAGCGCGTCATAGGGCGCGATCAGCCCGCGGATCTCCTCTTGCGTTAAGCCCAAATGGATATCGACGTCAAATCCACGTTTCTGTAGATAAGCGATGGATTCGTCGGCAATTTTTTCGGTGACCAGGATTTTCATACTGTCGTCGCACTCCTTTTAGCCGGGTTGGCACGCCGCCGGAAAGGACATTATCCAACAATCGCGTCAATCGCGTCAAGCAATGCCGCCAGATCGGTCACCGCGGAGTCGGCCATATGGGCGATGCGGAACGTGCGGTCTTTGAGCGCGGCGTACCCGTTGGAGATTTCATATCCGCGCGCGGCCAGGCCGTCCGCCAGATCAGCGAACGACAGTCCGCGCGTATTGGTGACACATGTGACCGTGTTGGACAAATAGCGCGGGTTGGAATAGAGGGCAAAGCGTTCCCGCGCCCAGGCGCGCACGTACTCCGCCATGGCGCAATGGCGCGCGAAGCGCGACTCCATGCCCTCGTCGAGCATGCGGTCCAGCTGGTAGTCCAGCGCGAACATGTGTGGCAGAGACGGGGTCGAGGGGTACTGGTCGTGGCGCTGGCGCACAAAGTCGACCAGCTCAACGTAGTCGAAATACAGTCCGCGGTGGGGCACTTTTTGCGCGGCGCGGTATGCTTTTTCCGACACGCTGGCGACGGCCAGTCCCGGGGGCAGGCCCAGGCATTTTTGCGAAGAAGTGATGCAAATATCGATGCCGGCGCGATCGACCTCGATGCGGTGACCCCCCAGCGAGCTGACCGCGTCGACACAAAAAACGACTTCGGGGTACCGGGCCAGGACCGGCGCCAACTCGTCCAGATTGTTGGCCACCCCCGTCGCGGTCTCGTTATGCGTGATGGCGGCCACGTCGTAGCGTCCGGTCGCGAGCGCGGCCTCGATCTGCGCCGCGGTGGTGGGTTGCCCCAATTCGGATGAAATCAGGTCGGCGGGTACGCCGTTGGCCGTACACATGCGGTACCAGCGCTCGCCAAACGCGCCGATCGAAAACACCGCGGCGCGCCGGGCGGTGCATGAGCGGATGGCCCCTTCCATCAGGCCGCTGCCCGACGAGGTCGACAGGATGATCACGTTTTGGGTGTACATGACGCGCCGCAACTTGTCGGCGATGCGGTGCTGCAGCGCGGACGCCGCGGGGCTGCGGTGTCCGATCATCGGGGTAGACAGCTGGGCCAGCACGTCTTCGCGCACTTCGACCGGCCCGGGAATAAACAATCGTTTTTTCATGCGTGTAGCTTTCCTCTCGCTAAACCCAAACATCCAGGCCGGAGCCTGGATGTCTGTGAAATCGGATGGGTGTCCATGATACGACGGCGCGCTTCAAGCGGCCGGCGTCGTCGTGGTGGCGTCGGTCGCCGGCGCTTCGGTCGGCGCCGGGACCTCGGGGATGGTGAGGGCGGCATCGACAAAGAGCGCTTCGTCCTCCAGGATCCCGTTGGCCTCGCGGATCAGCTCGACATAATAAGCGCCGCCGTCGCCATAGAAATAATCGGCGATCCGGTAGAGGGTGTCGCCCGGCTTGACGATGTAGGTTGCGGGCAGCTCTTTGGGCGTCGCCGGATCGATGGTTACCGGTCCGGCCGCGGTCGTGGTGGTCGCCGGAATCGTGCCTTCACCTGAAGGGGCGGTGTCGCCCGGCTCTGTCGCGCCGATCGTGGGACTGGGCACGAGCGGCGTGGTTGTGATAGCGGGGCTGGGTGAGGGTGGCTGGGTTGGGTTGCCCGGCGTCCCCGGGTCGCGGAAAATCAGATACAACGCGGCAACCAGTGCCACCGCCACCACGGCGATCAGCAAATAAGTCCCCCAGCGATTGTGTTTATAACCGGCATCCCGATCGTCGCCCTCGTCTTCCGGGTAGTCGTCGGGCGGGAACACGTCGTCGCCGCGCCCGCGCGCGGGCGGCGCGGAACGCTGGCGGTTCGCCGGCGTAACCACGCTGTCGTACGCGTATGTTTGCGAGGGAGATTGAATATCGGGGATATCCAGAACCGGTGTTTCGTCATCTGCCGGGGATTCCGGGACATCCGTTTCATCCACCACTTCACCCGCTTCGTCCATGGCCTCTGGTTCCGGCTCCGCCCGCTCGGGGTCAAACAGCGCGGGGACATCGGATAAGTCTTCCGGCTGAACTGGCAGGCTCGACAGCACGGACGCGGTCGGTGGCGGCAGCGGGACGGCGTTCTTTTTTCCGGCCCAGATCCCGCGGCCCGGTTTGTCCGCGACGGTCGCGCTCTCGACAAAACCGATCATGAACTGCAAGGACGCGCCGGGGCTTTTGGCGGCCGCCTCGGTGATCACCATGCCCGCGGCATCACACTGGTCCTCGGCTTCATATAAAATCCGCAATACCTCGCGCTGACCCAGCGCGTCCATGACTTCACGGTTGCAGACGATCAGACAGTCGTCCATCTGCAGTTGCGCGATGTTGGAATAACGGACCGTGCCGGCGACACCGGCACAATACATATCGAGGCTCTCGACCGGGCGGCCGAACGCGTCGATCTCTTCCATCTCGAATTCGTCGTCGGTCAGCGGATACAAGACATCGTTGCGGTACAGATACGCGCAGCCCCGGCCGATCGTGATCGAGGCGATTTCCTGGTCCTTGACCACGACACCGGCAAAATACGGTTGCCGCACACCCGCGTGTTGCAGGGTCATCCGCCCGGCCACGGTCACGCCGCAATCGGCGAGCTCATTGATCTCGGCGTCGATGTTGCGGTTGGTTTTTTTGACATCGTTGAGAATGCGGTCCAAATCGGGGCGAAGCGCGACGATCTCGGCTTGCGGTTCCTTGCCCGTGGCCGCCTGGTGCGCGAAAACCGCGAAAAAAGCGCCGCGGTCCTCGCGGTCGAGTGTGATGTCCGCGGCCCGGCTTTCTCTGCGGCCGGTCAGTCGTCCGTCCAGATAAAAGGCGTCGGTCGCGCCTTGTCCGGGGAAATATCTCGCCGTGACCGTGGTGGCAATACGGGTAATCTTGGCCATTTCTGCACCTCCGGAAAGAGTTTCAGGGCGACTCGGCGCGCCCGGTGCGGCATCCGTTCGATGCTTTGCACATTATACCATACGCAATACCCGCCGCGCGGATGTCTGATTTATTTTACAGCGCTTTTTCTCGGCACGGAAAAGGGCGTGTGCCGCGCGGCCGCGTGCAGGATCGCGGCCTGGATGGCCGCCGTAAAAGCGCGGATCCGGGACAACGTCGCCGTCGCCCACCGGTCCGCGGCCGGCCGTTCCTCCGGCACGCGGCCCAGGACATCCATCAGCCCGGAGGCCAGCGGTGTGTCGGCGCCAAAGCGGATCACGGTCGCACGCAAATACGCGTCTTCCAACCCCATCGCGACGGCAAAGGCCAGATCCTCTGCCCAGCTGCGGCCGGCCGCTTCCGCGTCGGACGGCGCGCCGGCCACCGGCGTTTGGGTCTCAAAACGCAGGAGCGACGCGGCAAAAGCGCGCAGGTCCGCGCGCAGCTGCTTGCCCACGGGGGTATACCGGCGGCAACGCCATGCCAACAGCGCAAAAACCGCGGCGGGCAGCAGCAACCAAACGCCCGCGAGCGTGGCCTGTAATCCAATCATCAGCCCGGCCGCCAGGACGTACAACGCGACCAACGACCACGCCAGCACACGGCAGCGCCATTCGGCGCGGCGATCCACCCAACCGCTGCGTCGAAACCGCGCGCGCAACAACTGGCGATACGTCGCGAACGATTGGCGAAAGGAACCGCCTTGCGCGTACCTGGATTCGTCCACCAGAAGCAGCGGTCGGAACACCCCCGCGTCGCCAACCGTCAACGACAGCCAGCCGATCAGATACCGATCATGCTCCGCCAGCGCGCCCATCTGCTCTTCACTCCATAACAGGGCATATCCTTCGCCGGTGGCGCGCAGCACACCGCGGGCGGCCAAATCGTAAATCGCGGCCACAACGCTGCGGCCATCCAATTTGCGATGGCAAAACAACTCCACCAACGCCGGCGGCAACTGGGAACGTTCCGCGTTTGCCTGCGCCCGCAGCCGGCGCCGTTCGCGTACGTGAAGCGGCAAAAACAAGGCGCCGATCCACAATGGGGTGAGCGCCAGCATCGACAACCGGACCCACGGGACGCTGGCGCGCAATCCATCCGCCCAGGAGGCCGTTGCGGATAAGGCCGCCTCGGCGGCGACCAGTTCAGCCAGCCGCGGCTCATCCCCGTGTTTTCCCCGCCCGCTGATCAGATCGGGTGGGTACAGGCAGCGGATGCGCAAGGCCGTCTGCGCGGGCACCTGTTCGGCGACAAAATCGACCCACCCGTTTTGCTTGTCCGCTTCCCAGGACAGTCCCCGGGTGCCATATCCATACATTTGCAGCGGCGCCATGCCGCGGCGGGTACGAACCCGCATGTGAAAAGACTCGACGCCATACCCCATCCCCGGCAAAGGCAGGTTGAGATCGGCCACATCCCGGAATGCCGGTACGGCGCCATACATGAGAAACCGCAGGCGGACCGTACGCACCGCCCCGGCTTCGGCGAGCATATGTATTTTCAAATCCAGTCGCTCTTGGGATTGCTTGACTTCATAGGTCAGCGCGGCATATTGGCCGGCGCCAAACATCGGGGCCAATGTCTGAGTGTTTCGTTCCGCGCCGATGCCGCCTTCGGCTATCTCGACACGCTTCAAACTGAAACCGCGCGACGACGAGGTGTCATACACGAAATCGAGAAATTTCGCGTCCCGCAAAAACTCAAACTCCATCTGGCAATCCAGATAGGCATTGTTATCGTCGCCGACCTCGACGACCGCTTCCATCCGCGCGACGCGCGCCGGGGTGTCGGTGGCGGCAGCCACAGGGGGCGCATCCAACAACCACAAAGCCAAAAATAAAACAAAAATCGCCACCGCGCCCATCCGTCGAAGCGGGCGAGGCGTCACATGCGTCCCGGCGGTGCGATCTGTATGGGCACAAGACAAAATGACAACCTCCGCAGGGGCGTCAGGCCGGCCGGCCTGCCATTG
Organism: uncultured Oscillospiraceae bacterium; assembly: GCA_964479435.1. Taxonomy (GTDB): domain Bacteria; phylum Bacillota; class Clostridia; order Saccharofermentanales; family UBA5734; genus JAAYKS01. Next base: position 13,612 of record CAYZME010000020.1, on the reverse strand, counting down.
GATGGGGTGGGATGCGTTTAGCTATTCCCCGATTATAGCAGAGAACATTGTATAATGTCCTCGTGCCGACGGCCAGGACCGGCCGTGACGGCACCAACGCCCCATGCGCGTGGGCGACGAAAGGAGCTCTCTCATGGCTGATTACCACATCGACACCCGTTGTGTACAGGCGGGCTATCACCCGGAAAACGGCGAACCCCGCGTTCCCGCGATCGTTCAATCCACCACCTTCCGCTATGAATCCAGTACCCGTATGGGCCAATTGTTTGACCTGGAAGAGGAAGGCTTTTTCTACACGCGCCTGGCCAACCCCACCGCCAGCCATGTCGAAGCCAAGATCGCCGCGTTGGAGGGCGGCAGCGCCGCGCTGCTGACCGCCTCCGGCCAAGCGGCCGTCACGCTGTCGATCCTGACACTGTGCAAAGCCGGCGACCATGTCGTCTCGACCAACGCGCTCTATGGCGGGACCTTCAACTTATTCTCCCGGACGCTGCCGGATATGGGGATCCGGGTCGACTTCGTCGCCACCGACTGCACCGACGCCGATTTGGCGGCCGCGTTCCGCCCCGAGACCAAGCTGGTGTTCGGCGAGATGCTGTCCAACCCGTCTTTGGCTGTGCTTGATCTGGAGCGCTTTGCCCGGGCGGCGCACGCGCACGGCGTGCCGCTGATCGTCGATAACACGTTTCCCACCCCCGTGCACTGCCAACCCTTGTCCTTTGGCGCCGACATCGTCGTACATTCTACTTCCAAATATCTGGATGGACACGCCCGCGCGCTGGGTGGCGTGATTGTCGAAAAAGGGAACGAAGGGCCGCAGGACGCGTTCCACTGGAAAAACGGGAAATTCCCGATGTTTTCAGAACCCGATACCAGCTACCACGGCGTTGTGTTCGCCGACCACTTTTCCGCAGCCCCTTTTACCGCCAAAGCGCGCCTGCGCCTGATGCGCGATCTGGGTCCCACACCGGCGCCTTTCAACGCGTTTTTATTGGATATGGGCTTGGAAACCCTGGCCTTACGCATGGAGCGCCATGTCGCCAACGCGCGCCGCGTCGCCGCCTGGCTGGCATCTCACCCGGATGTTTCGTGGGTCCATTTTCCCGAATTGGCATCCAGCCCCTGGTACGCGCTGGCCCAACGCTATCTGCCCAACGGCACCTGCGGCGTGATCACATTCGGGGTCAACGGCGGGCGCGAAGAGGCGATCCGCTTTATGGACGCCCTGCGCCTGGCCGCTATCGTCACCCATGTCGCCGACGTCCGCACCTCGGTGCTCCATCCGGCCAGCACGACACACCGCCAGCTCGATGACGAAGCCCTGGTCCACGCCGGCGTCCGCGCCGATCTGATCCGGCTGTCGGTCGGGATCGAGCATGTCGACGATATCATCGCCGACCTGGATCAGGCCTTGAGCGCGTCGCGGATGTAGTTCAGGGAAACATTCAATGTCTCCGTATCCACCGCCCGGGTGGTGGGCTCGACGGCCGGTGCCTCTAGCGTGACGGCACCGGCATAGTCATGTCGCCGTAGCGCGGCAAAAAAGGCGCCAAAATCGATGCAACCCGCCCGCGGTTGCAAAATGGGCCGCTGCTGGCACACACCGTCCGCGTCGCGGCGGCAGTCGCTGATATGCACATGTGCCACGCAACCGGATGTCCATAGCCAGTCGGCCGTCATGACGGCATCCACCGACTCCGCAAGCGCCAGCAGGCGGGAGTCGATGGTATAGCGCAAGGCCGGAAAGGCCGCGTGCAACTCCCGCAACCGCGTCAGCAACGGCCGCTCCACGCAGGGGATGGTCTCGACCAGCAATTCCACACCCGCTCGTTCCCCCCGGATCAAGGCGTCAGACAAAGCTTCCAGCGTCTGTGCGAAAAACCGGTCATTGCCGGGATAACCCCACAGGTGAAGCACCGCGTGACGCGCGCCAAACATCCGCACGATTTCGAGATCGGCCGCGAGTTTTTCCAGGCCGGCCGCGCGACTTTGCGCGTCGTCGGAGGCAAACAATTCGCCGGTCGCCTTGCCGATGTGCACCATCGGCACCGGAATCGCCGCCGCCCGCAAACGCGCACTCCAGGCGGCGGCGTTGGGCATGACCGCACGGTCGATCATTACCTCATACCCGTCCGCGGCGATCCGCGGGAAAACATCCAGCATGAGGTCAGCATCCGCCTGTACCGGATAGAAACCGATGGCGCCGGTCGAACAAAGAATCGGGTTGTTTTTACTACTTCTCATGACGAACAGTATAATTCCTTACCGGGAAATGTCGATCCCCCGCGTCACAACCGGTATAATGGGATCAAACGAAGAGGGGGACTCTGTGCATGCTTTTTTCTACACCCGGTTCATCAAATACAGACTCTGCTATCACACGGGCCGGCAAAGAGGCCGCCAAGCGGGGGATCCGCTATGTGGTTGTCGCGTCCAACACCGGCCAGACCGCGCGTTTGCTGCATAACTGCGGCGCCCAGGTGATCTGTGTCACGCACGCGCAGGGCTTTGCCCAGCCGGGCGAAAACGAGATGTCCGCGGAGACACGGCAGGAGCTCGAGCAGGCCGGCATACGGGTGTTGACCACCACCCATGTCCTCAGCGGCGTGGAGCGAAGCCTGAGCAGAAAATTTGGCGGCGTCTACCCGGCGGAAATCATGGCGGCGACCTTGCGGATGTTCGGACAAGGCACGAAAGTCGCGGTTGAAATCGCCGTCATGGCGCTCGACGCCGGTCTGATCCCGCATGGGGAACCGGTTTTGGCCGTCGGCGGCACGGGGCGCGGCGCGGACACAGTCCTGTTGTTGCGGCCGGCGCACGCCGCGCACATCCTCGACACGCGCATCCTCGAGATCATCTGCAAGCCGGCCGACGGATGAATAATTATTAATTATTCATCCTATATAATAATATTTCAATTAACAAAACCTGTCAAAAAACGCGCACGCGCTTTCTGACAGGTTTTGCCATGTGTGCAACCCCGATGGAGGCTGGTGATTGAATCCGTTCCCGTATTACTTATCACCTTGCGCCCTCCTGCGTTTGCGGACAAGCACACAAGTGAAAACGCCCAGTGCGCTTAGCACAACTACACCGAGTACGAGCAGCGTTCTCAAACCGTTACCGGCTGCGGGGGTTTTCGCCGCCGCCGACGCAAACACGGTGAAGGGAGAAAGGCTGGTAACGGTGCATGTCGCTTCGCCATCTGTAACGGGGGAGGTATAGGTTTGCAATGTGCCATTGGCGCAATGGAGCATCGTTACCGTCGCGCCATCGTCTGCGCTGCCCGCGGGGAAGCGGATGGTGAGGGCGCCTTGAAAACCAAAGGAAAGAGAAAGGTCTTTGCCAACCAGCATGTCAAGATCATCGTCGGCCATTTTCCGGCGAATGGCATCGCATGCTTCACACATTCCTTCCGGATGCAGCGCCATGTCCGTAACCGTCAACACCGCATCCTTATGAATAAGGTCGCCGGAAAGGACAAAGCCGGTCGCAAGGTCTGTCAACGTGCGTTGGATATAATCGGGGCTGTGTGCCAGCGTAGTGAAGCTTTTATTCTCCCCATAGCTTGTGCCGGCGCTGTTGGTGGCAAAGGCGCGCACATGGTAGCTGCTGTCGTCGCGCAGGCTGCCGATCACGGCTTGAAAGTGGTCGGTGTTCCCGCCGGCCACCACTTTGGTAACGCCGGCATCGCCGATGGCGGGGTTAGGCGCAAGGCCGTAAACGAAGCCGCGTTCGGTCACGGTCGTGTACCCATCGTCGGTCACTTCGCCGTGCAGCGTTGCCGCATCCAGGGCGATATCCGTCGCCTCACCCGTTACAACCGTAGGCGCGGCAGTGGCCCGTTTGACCGTAAGCGTGTAGGTTTGCGTCGCGCCGTTTTCATCGGTCGTTTCAATGGGTATAGCCGTATCACCGGTCGGGAGCAGGTCGATGGGGTCGGAAGCGCCGCCGCTTGTTACCGCTTGACCATCCACCCGGATGATTGTGGCTGGATGGTTTGCTGTGGGTGTGACGGTCAAGCTGGAGACACCTTGGGGAACCGTCACGGTATAACCGTATGTATCGCTATGAAAGGCGGGCGAAAGCTTGCCCTCGCTGACGCTCAACGCGGACAGAGAAGCACTGCCGGCAAACGTGGTCGCGCTCACCGATGCGATGTCGCCGTTGCCGGTGCTGTTTACGGCCCGCACCTGAAAGGTGTAGGCGGTTCCCGCGGTTAGGCCAGTGAGGGTATAGGTCGTCTTCGAAACGTCCACAGCGGTCGCCCAATTGTCATGGGAAACCTGATAGTTGGTGATGGCAGCGCCCCCGTCACTGCTGGGCGCCGCCCAGCTAAGCACCACTTGGCCGCTGCCCGGGGTGGCAGTAAGGGCGCGTGGCGCGGCTGGGACGGTCGGAGCGTCAGTCCCAACGCGAGAGGTCGTGGTCGGAGCGGGGGTCACGGTGCGAGAGGGAGTAACGGTGCGAGAGGTCGTAGCGGCAGGAGTGGGGGTAGCCGTGCGAGAGGTCGTAGCGGTGGGAGTGGGAGTAACGGTAGGTACGGGAGTTGCGGTCGGAGCCGGAGTTGCCGTGGGAGCCGGGGTAGCCGTAGGAGCCGCGGCGACCGGTGTAAGTGTTCCCACAGCCGTATGGTCGTTCTTTGTTGTTATGGTCTGATTGCCGTAATGTCCCACGGCGGCCTGTGCGTGTGTCGTTTGCGTACCAGCCGGCAGATAGAGATAAAGCTTATCGCCAATGGTTTGCACATCCGTGAGTCCATAATTATAACCATGGTTGGCGAACAGCGTGTTGGTCAGCACCAAAACCGCTGCTTTGGAGCTCGCGCCTTGCAGTGTCACCACCGTGAGAAAGACGTTCACAGCGCCGGAATTTGGGGGTCCTCTCCTGTTAAGCACATTGCTTTCGTTAAAAGGAGCGCCGACGTACGAGCCGCTCCCGACATCATCTGCGGAGCTGCTACCTTTGGTGGCCTTGACGTTGCCACCGGAGATGAATACGCTGTTACCGCCTCTGCCGGTGCCGCAACCAATGCCGGCGCCGCCGATGGTGGCGCCCTGGGTGCGGACGCTGCCGTTGGCAGTGATGGTGCCGCCGTTGATAATGATGGTTCCGCTACCGCCCCCTGTGACGCCTTCTTCGGCAGAGTGACCGGTACCGCCGCCAATACCCGCACCGCCGCTGTGGCCGGTGGCGGTGATGATACCACCGTTGAAATACATCCATCCACCGTTGCCATGGCGGCCGCCGCCAATACCCGCGCCACCGCCAGTAGAGCTAAATGTAGCAGTAGCTGTGATGGTGCCACCGTTGATGGTGATATCCCCGCATTGCCTGTCGCCGAATTCGCCACCACCGCCAATGCCCGCAGCGCCGCTGCCGCCGGTAGCCGCAAGGCTCCCCGTACCACCGATGGTCAGCGTTGCACTGATAGGAACTTGAAGAGCCGCGCTGGACAGGCCGCTTTTCAGCGTATTATTTCCCGTGATTGTCAGATTTACATTTGCGCCTGTAGTGCCAGCGGGGTCGCTACTCGTGATGTGTGACAATTCGAAGGCGATAAGACGGCCGTCATTTGCATTCGATCTATCAATTTGAACGCCGTTTAAGATGATATTGGCTGTGAGGTTTTTGGAAACCTTAACACTGTAATTCGTGGTTTGGCCAATGATGGTGATGCTTTGTGTGTTATCAAAAGGGCTCGTAGTCTTTTGCGGAGTTCCGTAGGTGACAGAGATCTGGCTGACACCAATCCTGTTTATGGTGATGTTACCTTCGGACACATCAAAGACAAAGTTTTGCGGGTTGCTTGCGGCCATTGCGGTCGTCGCGGCCATTGCCGCGACCAGCAGCGTGGCGCATAAAAGGGCTACGCATTTAACCAACCGTATGGTTTTTCTCATCTACGTTTCCTCCCTCATTCCAGGCTTTCGCTGTGTGTTTGCAGAAGCATGCGCCGACGGGCTCATCGGGCAGGCCATCCCACTTAAGTCAAAAGCCCCCCGGGTGATTGAGAAATGTAAAAAGAGGTAGATGCTGTGAGTGCGTAAAAGCCCTTATCAGGCCTTCTTTTATTCAGAAGGCATCCGCATCACGCTCCTAACGGGGTATGCGCCCCCATATGATGGTATATACAGTAATCATAACAGAGTTGGTCAACCCCGACTATTGCGCGCTGACGAAGAGTGGATGGCGCTTGCATCGGCATGGGCAAACAAAAAACCACCTGTCGATAAAATATCTTTTATCGATAGATGGTTTGTGTTTTGGTGGAGATAAAGGGACTCGAACCCTCGACTTCCACGTTGCGAACGTGGCGCTCTCCCAGCTGAGCTATATCCCCGAGGCTCACTCATTATAGGGGGGCGACGATTTGATGTCAACGGGGGCTGGGCGCCCGGATTCCGGTCGCACAGGATCGGGTTTGACACCGTTCCCCCCGCGGGTGTATGGTGACCCGAGTAACAGATCCCAGAGGTTTCTATGTCCCCTTTTTCGATCATCGACGCCCATACGCACGTGTTCCCGGACGCGATCGCCGCCAAAGCCAGCGCGGCCATCGGTGAATTCTACCACCTCGACATGTGCTGTGACGGACGGGTGGAAACGCTGGCACAAATTGCCGCCGCACACCAGATCGGGCACAGCGTCATTTTCTCCACCGCGACCCGCCCCGACCAGGTGCGGACGATCAACCGCTTCATCGCCCACACGGTCGCCAATCAGCCGCGCCTGATCGGCCTGGGCACACTTCACCCCGGCTTGCGCCCGATGGCATTGCGCGTCGAAGCGGATTACATCGTGGCCGCCGGTTTGCGCGGCGTCAAACTGCATCCCGATTTTCAAGCCATCCACCCGGACGCGCCGGACATGGACCCCCTCTACCGCGCCTGCATCGAACGAGGGCTGTGCGTGATTTTTCATGCGGGCGATCCACGCACATCCTATTCGCACCCGGCCAAAATCGCCGCCGTTGCCCGCCGCCATCCCGATCTCCCAATCATCGCGGCGCATATGGGCGGCTGGAGTCAATGGGATCTGGGCCGCGATTTATTGCTGCCATTTCCGCAGGTCATGGTCGACACCTCGTCCACCATCCCTTTTCTTGATACGGCCGCCATGCTGCGTCTGATCCGCGCCTTTGGCGCCGACCGGGTCCTGTTCGGCAGCGATTACCCGATGTGGCACCCGGGCGAAGAGCTCGCCCGCTTCCTGGCACTGCCGCTGACCGCAGCCGAGCGCCAGGCGATCCTGGGCGACAACGCCCGTGCGCTCTTTCGCCTTGCTTCTGGTTAGCGGTTTTTTGTGAGGGCAAACCTTCACGGCCCTTCATTTGCCACTTTCCCCACATGTCGCATACTATAAGGGCAAATCACAAGCACTCATGTGGTCATCACGAAAGTGATGGAATCGCATTTTTGCGGCACAAGGGGGAACCCTGCCGGAAGGACCATTTATGACCCTGCAACAACTAAAGTACATAATTAAAATTGTCGAGTGCGGCTCCATAACAGAAGCCGCCAAACAACTATTTATTACACAGCCCAGTCTTTCTGTAGCGGTCAAAGAACTAGAAAAAGAGATGGGCATCGAGATATTCTATCGCACAACGAAAGGGATATCCCTCTCTGTTGACGGCAGGGAATTTCTCTCATATGCGCGACAGATTATCGAGCAGGCAGAGCTTATGGAGCAGCGTTATACAGGTAAAAAGCCTTCCAGACAGCTTTGTTCCATTTCCACCCAGCATTACGCTTTTGCCGTTAATGCTTTTGTCGAGCTCTTGTCAGGCCTTGATGTCGATGAGTATGAATTTACACTTCGTGAAACGAGAACACACGAGATTATCGAAGACGTTAAAAATTTACGCAGCGAAATTGGAATTATATATTTTAGTGATTTTAATAAAGATGTTCTCAACAAGTTGCTAAAAGAGAGCCATTTGGCTTTTCATCCGCTTTTTGAAGCTGAGCCACACGTTTTCGTTAGCTCAGAGCATCCGCTCGCCGAAAAAACAGCTGTTACTCTGGATGAGCTAGATGATTTCCCCTTTCTTGCCTTTGAGCAAGGGGAATACAATTCGTTTTATTTCGCGGAAGAACCGCTGAGTACAGTCCCTCGGAAAAAGACGATCCATGTCAGCGACCGCGCCACACTTTTTAACCTGTTAATCGGCTTACATGGATATACCATCTGCTCCGGGGTGCTGAGCCGCGATCTGAATGGCGACCACATCATCTCCGTGCCGCTGATAACAGATGAGCGAATGCGCATCGGGTGGATAGCGAACGAAAAATCCCGCCTTAGTTTATGGGCCAGAAAGTATATTGAAAAATTAATAAGCGTAATACAAAAATACGGATATAGGACAGATGGACTCTAACCTGAGAACTGAAAACACGGGTCCTGTGACTTTTTATGCCGCGAGCAACGTGTAGATTGCTTCATATATCCTTTTGGCAATATACGCATTGTTCATTGTATACAGGTGTATCCCGTCGACTCCTTGTGCTAATAAATCAACAATCTGATCGATGGCGAACGCAATCCCTGCATCTCTCATCGCGATGGGATTGTTTTCATATTTATCCATCATAGACAAAAACTTCCTGGGCAGGGTCGCACCGCACAGGGTCATCATGCGAGTGATCTGTTTCTTGTTGGTTATGGGCATGATCCCGGCTTCGATCGGCACATGAATTCCGGCAATCGCGGCCCGTTCACGAAATGAATAGAAATAGGCGTTGTCAAAAAACACTTGTGTAATCAACTGGCTGGTCCCAGCATCTACTTTGCGTTTTAAATTATGGATATCTTCGATTATGGAAGAACACTCGGTATGCCCTTCCGGGTAACAGGCGCCTATTATATTAAACTCACCATTATTTTTTATAAAAGATATAAGATCGCTCGCATATCTAAAATCTTTTTTAGATTCAATCCCCGGACTGATATCTCCTCGCAGTGCAAGGATGTTTTCAATCCCGTTTTCTGCAAAATTCGCCAGCATTTCAAGAATTTCATCCTTTTCGAGATGGATGCAGGAGAGATGCGCGACACTTTCTACCCCATACATGTTTTTGATGGTTGACGCGATTTCCAGTGTTGCTGCCTTGTTATCGCCTCCACCCGCTCCATACGTTACGCTGATAAAATCCGGCCCTAATTTCTTTAATTCGTCAACCGTTTCGTAGATCGTATGGATGGAATCGGAACGTCTGGGCGGAAATATTTCCAATGACAGAACCGTTTTCTGCGCAAATAGAGCTGAAGTCCTCATCGCTATATACTCTTTCTCATTTCTTTTGCTGCGGCCACCATGTTTTCAAGACTGGGAAGCGTTTCCTCATTCCCTCTCGTTTTAAGGCCGCAATCTGGATTAACCCAAAGTTTTTCTTTTGGTATTTGCTTAAGTATCTTTGCCAGCGCACTTGTGATCTCTGCAACACGTGGGATACGCGGTGAATGAATGTCATATACACCCGGACCTACTTGCGTTACAAATCCGCTCTCCTGTATGGTGTTAACAATGCTGAGGTCGGAACGCGCGGCTTCAAATGTGATCACATCCGCGTCCATACTTTCGATATCTTTGATAATGTCTGAAAATTCGCTGTAACACATATGCGTATGTATTTGCGTCTCTGGCTTGACTCCACTGTGGACAAGCCTAAACGCAGGAATCGCCCAATCAAGATATCCGCGATGCCAATCGCTTTTTCGTAATGGTAGCTTTTCCCGAAGAGCGGCTTCATCGATTTGAATGATTTGGATTCCATTTGCTTCCAGTTCGAGGGCTTCTTCTCTGATGGCCAGCGCAATCTGGAAAGCACATTCGTTGAGCGGAATATCTTCACGAGGAAAGGACCAGTTCAATATTGTTACCGGCCCGGTTAACATCCCCTTTACGTGTTTTGACGCAATGGACTGAGCAAAAACTGTTTCGTCGACTGTCATCGCTTGCGAGCGTGAAACATCGCCCCAAATGATGGGCGGCTTTACGCATCTCGTTCCATACGATTGGACCCAGGCTTTCTCAGTAAACAAAAAGCCTTCCAGGTTCGCTCCAAAAAATTCAACCATGTCATTGCGTTCAAACTCCCCGTGAACCAGAAGGTCAAGACCTATTTTTTCCTGTAGCGCGATGCATTCCGCTATCTTGTTTTTATTAAAATTTTTATACTGCTCAAACGTTATTTTCCCTTTCCTATAGTCCGAACGATTTCTCTTAACATCACTTGTTTGAGGGAAAGAGCCAATTGTCGTTGTCGGCAGCAGCGGGAAAGCAAATACTTCTTTTTGAATTTTCTCTCGCTCCCCAAAGTTTGGGCATCGGACAAAATCACATCGTCTGAGTTCGGAAACCTTTTTCTGAACCGCTATGTCTACAGGAGTTCTTAAATGGCTGAACAGTTTCTGGTTTTCTTCATATACGTCCTCTACTTTAGGATCAAGCGCCGAAAGCAGCTTTTTCAAGTCAGCCAGCTCTACCAGTTTTTCTTCTGCAAAGGCAAAGTGTGCCCGATATGCAGCGGGCAATTGCGTTTCATTTTTTAGGGTGTAGGGCACATGGAGCAAGGAGCATGAGGTGTTCAAGACAATATTCGCGCAATGTTGCGAGATCTCATTAATTATATTAATTGTATTATTATAATTATTTTTCCATATATTCTTTCCACTGACAACGCCGGCAAACAACGTTTTATTGGCCGGGAAACCATTTTTACTAATAAGCTCCAGCGTCTGATTACCTTCGACAAAGTCAAGACCGATCCCATCGAAATCGAGTGATAGGACCTCTTGGTAGCAATCCCGGATGTCGCCGAAATAGGTTTGCAATAGGATTTTTGTGCGTCTTTTACAGCCTAAGAGAGTACTATATATTTTTTTAAATAATTTTACATCACAATTCGACATATCGATGGTCAGGGCAGGCTCATCAAATTGAATCCAGTTTGCTCCCATTTCACAAAACCGCTGGATAATCATTGAATAAGCGCTCGTGATCTCGGACAGAACGCTCTCGATCTTTTTTTTACCTGTGAACTTTGCAAGTTTTAGTAATGTATAAGCACCGACGATGACCGGCTTTGTATCAACACCCAGACTTTTTGCCTCTACATACTCTTCAAAAGGCTTTTCACCAACGAGAGATATCTCACATGCATCTTCTATTTCAGGCACCATATAGTGATAATTCGTGTTGAACCACTTTTTCATGGATAGAGCCTTCACATCACCCGCTTTGCCCTGGTATCCTCTTGCCATCGCAAAATACGTATCCAGAGCATCCAGACCCAGCCGTTTGTAGCGTTCAGGAACCATATCCAACAGAACAGCCGTGTCCAACACCTGATCATAAAAAGAAAAGTCGTTCGAAGCGACAAAGTCGATTCCGGCTTCTTTCTGCCGGTGCCAATGTGTTTTCTTTAGGTCGGCCGCAACACTCTGAAGATCTTCTTTTGTTAAAATATTTTTAAAATATTTTTCCGTCGCAAATTTCAAATCGCGCAAAACACCCACTCTGGGGTAGCCTATTACTGACGTTTTCATTTCAATCGTACCTCTTAGACCTTTCGCCTCGTTTTATGCAACACTAACATAGGGATTCGCCCATAGGGTAATATTTGTAATTTATACGAATCCATAGCTTGAAACTATATAATCGGCAAGCGATCGCTGAGCCGCCGCGGCCTATTCCGTGGCACGAAAAAAGACTGCCGATCGCGTGAGCCCTTCCAGCAGTCTTTTTACAGGTTGCAAACAATTAAACTATTGGCGCTTGATCAGCTCTTCCCGCTCCAGGGCGACAAAGTCGATCTTGCCGACTTTGGTGCGCGGCAACCCGGCGCGAAACTCGATCTCGGCGGGAACCGCGTAGGGGATCACGTGCTCACGGCAGTGGCGCACGATGGCCTGCCGCAGCTCATCTTCGCCGGGTGAATCGTCGGCGCGCACAACAAAGGCTTTGACCTCTTGCATCTTATACGGGTGGGGCACGCCGATCACGCAAGCCTCGCGGATCCCCGGCACTTGCGCGAGGACATCCTCGATCTGCGACGGAAACACCGGGATACCCGAAACTTTGAGAATGCGTTTGATGCGCTGCTTAAAATGGAAAAATCCATCGGCGTCCACGCACCCGAAATCACCGGTGTGCACCCATCGCTGACCGTCCGCATGTACGCGGACGGTCCCGGCCGTCGCTTCCGCGTCGTGCAAATAAGCCATCATCACCGTGGGACCGGCCACACAAAACTCGCCGTCCTGGCCGATTGGCACTTCGTTCTCCGTATCGGGTTCCACCACTTTCATGTCGATGTCAGACAACGGCACACCGACCGTGCCCGCACGGTTGGCATGGATGGGGTTGACCGCGCAGACCGTCACCGTTTCGGTCAAACCGTACCCCTCCCGCACCTGGCAATCGCCGTGGCGAGCGCGGACAAAAGCGTCAAAACGCGTCTTGAGTTCCGCAGGCAGCGAATCGCCCCCGCAAAACACCGCCCGTAAACACGAGAGGTCGGCGTTGGCCAACCGCTTGCTTTTCATGATCCCTTCCAGGAGTGTGGGTACGGCGGCGATCATCGCCGGTTTCTCTTTTTGAATGACCTTGGCCAGGATATCCGGCGAAAACTGGGGCACGAGAATGGAGCGCATGCCGTTGGCGAGGATGGCGTGGATTCCCATACACAAGCCAAAACCGTGAAACATCGGCAGAATCGAAACCATGGAAATATCCGCGGTCGCCGGATCGAACGTGTCCAAATTAAAGCCGATGATTTGCGGCCCTTGCACAGCCAGGGCATTGAAATTATACGACGACAAGACGATGGTTTTGGGGCTGCCGGTCGTCCCGCCGCTGTGCAAATAGACGGCCGGGGCGCGCGCGTCTTGCGCGGTCTCGATTTCCGTTTGCCCGGAAAGCGCGCGATCGCTCGGTTCCTTCATCAGCTCCCGCCAGCGCACGATGCGCTCGCTGACCGGTACGCGGGGAATTTTGCGCCCGGACTGGAGCCAGAAGCCGGCAGCCTTCCAGGGCGGCAAGGAGTCAGAAATGGTGGAGACAATCACCTTCCGGATCCGCGACTGCGCCAACAGGGTTACGTATTTGGGTAAAAAAGCGTCCAAAACAAAGAGATAATCGCTGTCTGTGAACTGGATATAATGTCGCAACTCCTGCGGCGGCGTCAATGGATGGACCATATTGGCGATGGCGCCCAGCTTGTTGACCGCATACAGGGCCACCACACCATCCGGCATGTTGGGCAGGCAGAGCGTGGCGACGGCGCCGCGCGCCATCCCCAACCCCGCCAATCGGGCCGCCAGCTTGTCAATCCGGGCCAGCAGGTCACCGTATGTCGTTTGCCGGCCCATAAAAGAAAGCGCCACCCGCTGCGGATTTTGCTCCGCACGATCGCGGACCAGAGCATACATGGTCTTTTCCGGGTATGTGACCGATGGCTTAAATGAGGGGTCGTAGTGGCGGGTCCAGATCCTGTCCACGGGTTAAAAACCTCCTGCGGGTCTATTTACCGCGCGCTGCTTGGGCGTATCGGCTTCATTTTACATGGAATCATTTTGAAATACCAATGAAATTTCTTCTACGCCT
>CAYZME010000019.1:11179-26129 GCA_964479435.1 uncultured Oscillospiraceae bacterium | reverse complement strand
TTGGCGCCATCACCATGGACGGACCTCTGGCCGTCATCGACCAGGACAAATGCACCCGCTGCGGCAAATGCGTCGAAGTCTGCCCGACACACGCCATCCAAACCTACTTTGAAACCGCGCCGCGGGTAGCGGCCGCAGCGGAGATTGCAAAGAGCGCGACTCTGTGATATAGTTTTTTTTGCGCGTTTGACCCGGTCTTCGCCTTGGAAAACGTCAGGGTTGAAAGACCGGTTATACACTACATCTCGGATAAAAGACCCCGGCTGGCGGGATCCGGCGAGGGGCAAGGGAGGATCCAACACCATGTCCAAGTGCGAAGTTTGCCACAAGAATCGATTCTTTGGCCGCAAAATCAGCATCACCCGTTCGCAGGTTTCCCGCCGTGCGCTCAACCACCAGCGAGCCAATGTCCGCAACGTCAAAGTGGTGGTCGACGGCACCCCCCAAACCATGCGCGTCTGCACCCGCTGTCTGCGCTCCGGGCTGGTCAAGCGGGCCTAATCCCACACCCCGATTCACATACATTTTAAAAGACCCGGTATCGACACCGGGTCTTTTTCGTTGGCAGTATAAGTGCCGTACGCGTTTCGCCAAAGGCGTTCCGCCAAAGGCAGTCAGATGTGTTTTTACCCGCCGGCATCTTTGCCGCTGGCATCTTTGCCGCTGGCATCTTTGCCTACGGTATCCTTACCCACGGCATCTATGCCACTGGCCTCCGCGGTGTACAAACGGCGCACGGCCAGGACGTGGTCGCGCAGATCGGGCGATTCGTCGAGGTTGAGGATGCGGATATCGGACCGGCCGGTCCGATAGGTCAGCACCTGCGCGTAATCGACATAAATACCCATGCGCCCCGGCCGCGCCGCATCCTCCGGCGCGGCAAAAAAGATCAGATCGCCGCGCTGCCACCGCTCATACAGCGGTTTTCCATTGCTGTCCCATTCCACCTCGACCGAGCTGCCGGCCGCCATCTGGTCCGCAAGCAGGCGTGGCAGCGTCACGCCGTTGACAGCGGCCGCCAGGCGGGCAATCCCTTCCGGGCAGGCGCCAAAGCGGCTGATGCCGTATTCGATGTAGGGGACGTTGAGAAACGCGAGGGCGGTGTTGACAAAGTAGCGGCTGTCGTCCGCGCGGGGGATCGGGCTGGTATCCAACGGCAGCTCCATCACCCCGTTGGACCCGATCCAGCCTTTGGTACCGTCGGGCAACGTCACGCGGTAGACGCCGTCCCCCTTGTAATCCGTATAAAGCACGGTACCCAACAAAGTCTCCACCAGCAGCGTCCCGTTGCTGGCATGCGAGAAAACGCGTTTGGTCAAATCGGTGACGACCAACCGCGCGATGTGATCGCCCTTCTCAATCGACACGTGTAACTCGCCGAGGTCCGCCTGGCGCATATAGCCCTCAAAGCCATCCGCCAGCCGTACATGCACAAACCCATAGGCCGCGCCGCGCTCCGTTGGCGTCACCGCTTCATTGAATAACGCTTGCGCCGACCGGTCCGCCATCAAATCGTCGCGGACATAGACGTCCGCGACCGGCACGCCAACCACCCGGACGGTGGGCCCGTAGCGGGTCGCGACAGGCTCCCGGTCCTCCCCCTCCGCGGCAAAGATCGCGCGCAGCCGCGCGACGGCGGCGGGCGCGCCCCAGAAAATCAGCACGGCGATCACGATCACGGCCAGAAAGGGGATAAACCAGCGTGGCAATCGCCGGCGCCGCTCCGGGTCCACGTAGGCCTCTTTGCCTTTGAGAGACCACATCGCCTCCGGATCCTGAAAAAGACCGGTGTGTCCGCGCCGGGCAGCCGTCCGGCGCGAACGGGGCAGGCGGCGGGAGCGCAATTTACCGCGGTTCATGTCCCGCTTCCCTGATGGGCGTGTCTGTGGCGTCAGCCGCGTCCGTCGCGCCAGTCGCGTCCGTATTCCCGCATAGCAGAACGCACATGGCGATGGCCAGGTCGCCTTCGTGGGACAGGCTGATCGCCAGACTGACTCCGCCCAGCTCGTCGTAGCGCGCGCGGGCGCGATTGTGCAAGCGCGCCGCCGGCGCGCCGCCGTTGTCGCGGATGATTTCGATATCTGTCAAAGCGACCCCCGCCGCGATCCCCGTCCCCATGGCTTTGGCCACCGCTTCTTTGGCCGCGAATCGCGCCGCCAGAGAGGCCAGGCGGCCCTGGCCGACCTGATCACAATAGGCGATCTCAGCGGGTGTAAAAACGCGTGCCAAAAAACGGTCCCCGTTGCGCTCCAACGCCCGGGCGATCCGGCTGACGCGGGTGGCATCTGTTCCGCACAATACCCGCATGTCAGTCCCCCCGTTCCGGCGCGGGAGGCGCCGGGCGGTCGCGCCGCCGTTCCCGCGCCGCGCTGCGTGCGGCGGCCAGCCGCAAATCCGCGCCGAGCAACCGCAACACGGTACATCGGCCGATCAGCCGGGACCACAGCCGCTCGTCGTAATGTTGGCGCAGGGTCTGCAGGTCGACATTGGTGGCGAACACGGTGCGCAACCCCGCGCCATGGCGCGTGTCGAGAATGTGCAAGAACTCTGGCAGGGTATGGGCCTGAATGGTCTCTGTTCCCAGATCGTCTATGATCAAAAGACGGCTGCCGAGGATGATATCGCGATCAAATTCCGCTTCTTCCAGGCGCGACTCGTCCGGTCGGAACGAGGCGCTCAGGGCGCGAAAAACACTGAGCTGTTCAAACATCAGCGGCGCGGGCAAGTAGCGGACCGAGCGCCCCAGGTCGATCACCCGGTTGGCAATGCTGGCGGCCATATAAGTTTTGCCGGTGCCGGGTCTGCCTACCAGCAACAAGTCGCGCACGCGCGCGCTGTCGCCCGTACCGACCGCGTCGGCAAACGTCCGGCAAACCGTGCGGACCCCGCGGAGTTGCTCGCGCGGAGAGACATCCGCCTGATCCCGCTCGGCCTGAATACGATCTTCAAATAAACGATCATCCTGGTTCGCGAATGTGCTGTCGACCAGGGGGCCCAAACCGGAAGCAGCCGCCAGAAAGCGGCGTTCATAGGTGAGCCGGCAATCGCAAGGGGTGTCTTCCGTGATGAATCCGGTGTCCCCGCACTGCGGGCACTGCGGCAGGGGCCGGTCGTAGTCGGCAGGCAAGCCCAGGCGTGACAGGGCTTCGTGGCGCTCTTGCGCCAGCACGCGCAGGCGGCGCCGCGTATCCTGCGCGATTCGCGCGTCCGGCTGCACCGAATGCAGCACCAGTTCCGCGCCGGCCAAAGCCAACGCGCGATCCAGCCCGGCCACCTCCGGATGAGCGGCGTGGACCGCTTGAATCCGGCGCTCCACCGCGTCGGCCGCCTGTTGTCGCAAAGAAGCGTATACTTGCGCGACCTGGCGCGCTGTTTCGTTAGCGATCCGATCCATCGCCCGCGCTCCGTCTCTCTGGCGCCGCTTCGCCGGTCACATCTTCATAGAGCGACTCGACAAAATCGTCCGAGTATTCGCGTTGGGGGAAATTGCCGACATTGGCCGGTTTGCGTTCGGAACGACCCGCGCCTGCCGCGGGAAAAGGCGCGCGGCCGGCCGAGCGTGCGGCCTTCTTTTCCCGCTCATATTTTTCAACTTCCGCTTTGTTCTTTAATCCGTGTGAAAACCATTCGGTGAGAATGCCGTCAAAATACGTCATGTTGGGATTGGCTATTTTGACCGCCCGCCGTAGGGCCAGGTCGATGACATCAAAGGTGTAGCCGTATTGGTCTGACCATTTGGCGATGTATTCCTCGTCGTATTCGCTGATGTTCTTGCGCAATTTCCGTCCGATCTGACGGCTGAGCGCGCGCACCCGTTCGCGCGAAGCGAAATAGGTGTTGAGGGCGGCAAACGTCGTGATGCCGCGCCGTCCCCAGTCCTCCGCCACCGACGTGATGTAGTTCTTGTTGCCGAGTTTGTTGTTCTGTTTGCACACCTGGAACAGGGAATACAAAACCTCCGGCTCAAAGCCGAAGCGGTCAAACCAGCTGTCGATGACGCCAAACCAGGAGGGCGACATCAGGCCTTGGTAAAAGGTTTTGGATATATCCGCCAGCAGCTTGATCCGGGCCGGGTCCCGCTCCCCCGCCGCCTCGGTTTCGATGGGCGATGCGGACGTCCGGGGGCGATACACGCGCTCGAGCTCGGCCGCTTTGACATCTGTGATCACGTACCCTTTTTCCTGTCGTTCGATCAGACCGGCCGCTTCCAGCTCAACAAAGGCGGCTTTGACCGCGTCCATATCTGTATCCATACGGCGCACCAGGTCCGTCTCGTTGATCGCGCGCCGCCGCCGGGTCGCCAACATCAGATAAATATAGATCTTGACCGCCAGACCGCCCAAACCGGGCAGATACTCGAGGATAAAAATATCCGGTACCAGCGTGTCGGATAAAAACAGTTTTTGATGTTCCTCGAGTTGCATCCGCGTTTCCCCTTTCACCTCGTCTGATTTCCGATTATATCACGCGCTTCACTCTCGCACGTGTGATCGAAAGAGGGCCGCCCGGTTTCCCGGACGGCCCTTGCTTTACTGGGGTTCAATCCGTCTGCTTGGTCGCGAACGGTCAGGCGTAGGAAGCCAGTCTTTTGTAGGATTCGTAGCGCTCCTTGGCCGCCTCGACGGCCTGCTCAAAGATTGCTTCGACGTGTTCAGTGGAGTACTTCTGGTACAAGCTGTTGTATCTCACTTCTTGACGCAGGAAGTCGGTGTACGAAGCGCCGGGCTCCTTGGAGTCGAGAATGAAGGGGTTTTTGCCTTCGGCTTTGAGCAGCGGGTTGAAACGGTACAAGTGCCAGTATCCGCACTCGACCGCCTCTTTCTCACGGCGCTGCGAGTAAGTCAGGCCGCCGCGAATGCCGTGGTTGATGCAGGGCGAATACGCGATCACCAACGAAGGTCCGTCGTACGCTTCGGCTTCGAGCATGGCTCTGAGAACCTGGTTCTGGCTGGCCCCCATCGCGACCTGAGCGACATAGACATAGCCGTAGCTGATGGCCATCATACCCAGATCTTTTTTCTTGATCGGCTTGCCGCCGGCGGCAAACTGGGCGATGGCGCCGGTCGGGGTGGCTTTGGATGCCTGGCCTCCGGTGTTGGAATACACCTCGGTGTCGAGCACCAGTACGTTGACATTTTCACCGGTGGCCAGTACATGGTCGAGGCCGCCGTATCCGATGTCATACGCCCAGCCGTCGCCGCCGATGATCCAGGTGGAACGTTTGACAAAATAATCGGCGTCCGCCAGCAGCGCGGCGACGCGCCCGGCCAAATCGGCGCCCTGGTATGCCCGGAGGGCTGCCTCCAGCGCGTCGCTGGCCTCGCGTGATTTTTCGCTGTCTTCCTTGGTGTCGAGCCAGGCCTGTGCCGCGGCGGACAAGGTCTCATCCAGTCCGTCGGCAATCAACGCCTGGGCGTTGGCCGTCACGCGGGCGCGCACTTGTTTCACGCCCAGGTGCATACCCAGCCCATGCTCGGCATTGTCTTCAAACAACGAGTTACCCCAGCTGGGACCGCGCCCCTTGTCGTTGAGCGTATACGGCATCGAGGGTGCCGATCCGCCGTAGATCGAGGAGCAACCGGTCGCGTTGGAGATTTGCATCCGGTCGCCAAACAATTGTGTGGCCAGGCGGATGTACGGGGTTTCGCCGCAACCCGCGCACGCGCCGGAGAACTCAAAGAGTGAGCGCTCGAACTGGCTGCCTTTGACGGTCGTTTTGCTCATCGGGTTGGGTTTTTCCGGCATCGCCATCAGGTAATTCCAATTGTCGGCCTGCTCGAGATGGTCGGCCAGCGGTTTCATGACGATCGCCTTTTCCTTGGCAGGGCAGGTCTGGACGCATGAGCCGCAACCGGTGCAGTCGAGGGCGGAAACCTGGATACGGTACTGGTAATTGTCGTACGGGCGCATCCCTTTGCGCGTCGCCATACCTTCCGGCGCGGCGGCCGCCTGTTCTTCGGTCAACAGGAAGGGACGAATGACCGCGTGCGGGCAGACAAACGAGCATTGGTTACACTGGATGCAGTTTTCGGGCAGCCACACGGGAATTTCCAGCGCGATGCCACGCTTTTCGTACTGGGCGGTCCCCTGCGGGAAGGTGCCATCTTCGCGACCTTTGAAGGCGCTGACCGGCAGGTCGTCGCCCTTTTGCGCATTGATCGGCTCGACGACATCGCGGATAAACGCGGGCACGTCGTCGCGCGCGACGGGTTGATCCTCGGCTTGTGCCCAGCTTGTGGGTACGTCAACTTTTTTCACGGCATGAATGCCGGCTTCCACCGCCGCATAGTTCATGTTGACGACTTCATCGCCTTTGGAACCATAGGAGCGCATGATCGCCTGTTTCATGTAATCGACCGCGCTGTCGACCGGGATGACATTGGCGAGTTTGAAGAACGCGGCTTGGCAAACGGTGTTGATACGCCCACCCAAGCCGATCTCACGCGCCAGTGTGACGGCGTCGATCGTGTAGAACTGGACGTTCTTTTTGGCAATTTCGCGCTTCATCGCGGCGGGCAGGTGGAGTTCCATCTCCTCCGGCGTCCACATCGTGTTGAGCAGGAACGTGCCGCCCGGCTTCAAATCGGAGAGCATATCGTACTTGTCGACGTAGGATTGGTTGTGGCAGGCGACAAAGTCGGCGTTGTGAACCAGGTACGTCGAACGGATCGGCTTGTGCCCAAAGCGGATGTCGGAGATCGTGATGCCGCCGGATTTTTTGGAATCGTAGGAGAAATACGCCTGGGCGTACATATCCGTGTGATCGCCGATGATTTTGATCGAGTTTTTGTTGGCGCCGACGGTACCGTCCGAGCCCAGGCCCCAGAAACGGGCGGCGATGGTGCCTTCGTCCGCGACGTCGGCCCGCTCATCCACCGGCAGCGACAAATGGGTCACATCGTCGACGATGCCGATGGTAAAACCATTGCGAGGAGTATCGGATTGGAGGTTTTTAAAGACTGCCAGCATCTGATCGGGCGTGGTGTCTTTGGATCCCAGACCATAACGGCCGCCGACGATAACCGGCGCGTTGGCAACACCCGCGTACGCGGTCACGACATCCAGGTAGAGGGGCTCGCCGTGGGCGCCGGGCTCTTTGGTGCGATCGAGGACGGCAATTTTGCCGGCGGTCGCGGGGATCGCGGCCAGCAGACGCTCAACAGAAAACGGGCGGTACAGGTGGACGTTGACCATGCCCACTTTTTCACCGCGCGCGTTGAGGAAATCGATGGTCTCAGCCAGCGCTTCGCAAGCGGAGCCCATACAGATGACGACGCGGTCCGCGTCGGGTGCGCCGTAGTAATTGAACAGCTTATAATCGCGGCCGGTCAATTTATTGATTTCGTCCATATAGTGCTCGACGATCTCGGGCAGCGCGTCATAGAAAGGATTGCTGGCCTCGCGGGCCTGGAAGAAGATGTCCGGGTTCTGGGCGGTGCCTCGTAGCGTCGGATGGTTGGGCGAGAGGCTGCGCGCGCGGAACGCCCGCACGGCATCCATATCGACCAGCGCCTGCAGATCCTCATATTCGGGGACTTCGACTTTTTGGACTTCGTGAGAGGTGCGGAAACCGTCAAAGAAGTGCATGAAGGGTACGCGGCCGCGGATCGCGGCCAAATGAGCCACAGCGGCCATATCCACGACTTCCTGCACACTGGCGGCAGATAACAACGCGAAGCCGGTCTGGCGGCAGGCCATGACGTCCGAGTGATCGCCAAAGATCGAAAGCGCGTGGCTGGCCAGCGCGCGGGCGGACACGTGAAAGACGCCCGGCAACAGCTCGCCGGAGATCTTGTACATGTTGGGAATCATCAGCAGCAGTCCCTGTGAGGCCGTATACGTGGTAGTCAGAACGCCGGCCGCGAGTGAACCGTGCACAACGGCGGCCGCGCCGCCCTCCGACTGCATTTCGACCACGTTGACAGTCTGTCCGAAAATGTTCTTGCGCCCCTGCTGCGCCCATTGGTCGGTAAAGTCGGCCATCGGCGAGGAAGGGGTAATCGGATAGATGCCGGCTACCTCCGTAAACGCGTACGAAGTGTACGCGGCGGCGGTGTTGCCGTCCATGGTCATGAATTTTTTCTGTTTGCCCATTTGACATCTCCTTCTATGGTGGTGGTTGAACCGGAGCGGGCGGGTTATCCGCGCTTAAAGACCGGATTCCCGTACCCGTTAAAGCCGGAAGTATTATACCATAGGCACCCGAACTATGATATGATCGGAACGTTTCCACAGCGGGTCAAAAAACGGAAAAAACTGCCGTGAGAAGGAGCTTCGAGATGACGGTAAAATATACAGGTCCTGTCGTTTTGGTCGTGATGGATGGGGTCGGAATGAACCCGCGAACGGTCGGCAACGCCGTGGCCGCGGCCAACAAACCAACGCTGGATTTTTTATACGCAAACTACCCCCTGCGCCCACTCAAAGCCCACGGCACGGCGGTCGGTCTGCCGTCGGATGACGATATGGGCAACTCTGAAGTCGGCCACAACGCGCTGGGCGCCGGCCAGGTGTACAGTCAGGGCGCGAAACTGGTCAACGAGTCCATCGCTTCCGGGCGCATCTACGACAGCGCGGCCTGGCGGGAATTGGTGGATGGGGTCAAAGCCGGTGACGGCACGTTCCATTTTATCGGTCTGCTTTCCGATGGCAATGTCCACTCTCATATCGATCATTTGCTGGCACTGCTGGCACAAATCAAAAAAGAAGGCGTCAAACGGGCGCGCGTCCACATCCTGCTCGATGGCCGCGATGTGGGTGAGACCTCGGCACTGGAATATGTCGATCGCCTGGAGGCCCGATTGGCCCAGCTCAACGACGCCACGTTCGACGGCGCCATCGCCAGCGGCGGCGGGCGCATGCAGGTGACCATGGATCGGTACGAAGCCAATTGGGCGATCGTCGAACGCGGATGGCGCACCCACGTACTGGGAGAAGGGCAAGGCTACCCTTCTGCGACCGCTGCCATCCAGGCGTTGCGCGCGGCCCGGCCGGGCGTGATCGACCAGGATTTGCCGCCGTTCGTCATTCACCGCGAAGACCGGGCCATCGGGACGATCGAAGACGGGGACAGCGTCCTGCTGTTCAATTTTCGCGGCGATCGCGCGCTCGAAATCACCCGCGCTTTTGAGCAGACCGATTTCAAGATGTTCGATCGCGTCCGCCACCCACAGGTCCGTTATGCCGGGATGCTGGAATATGACGGCGATTTGCATGTTCCGGCGCGGTATCTGGTCTCACCACCGGAGATCCAAAACACGCTGGGCGAGTTGTTGGCGCGACAGGGTGTGACCCAGTTGGCGATTTCAGAGACGCAAAAATACGGCCATGTCACGTATTTTTTCAACGGCAACCGCACCAATAAATTCAGCGAAGAATATGAGGATTATGTCGAGATCCCTTCTGATGTCATCCCCTTCGAACAACGCCCCTGGATGAAGTCGGCAGAGATTACCGATGAGCTCATCACGCGCATCCAATCGGGAAAATACCGGTTCATCCGTGTCAATTACCCCAACGGCGACATGGTCGGGCATACGGGCGTCTTTCAGTCCACCGAGATCGGCGTGGAAGCGCTGGACCTGGCGCTGTCCCGTTTGCTGCCGGCGATCGACGCCGCCGGCGGCATGGCGATTATCACGGCCGACCACGGCAATGCCGAGGAGATGTACGAGATCGACAAAAAGACCGGTGACCCCGCGCGCGACCAGACCGGCCGCAGCCACACACTCAATCCGGTTCCCTGCGTTTTTTATGACAACACGCAAAACAAAGACCGGTACGCGATCAAGCCGGCGGCCGGATTCGGTCTGGCCAACATCGCGGCCACCGTCGCCGACCTCCTGGGAGTGGATAAGTTGCCGGTTTGGAACGAAAGCATGGTCGAACCCAAATGATAAACGGCGATCTCTTGCTATTCCCTGTTTTCCATGTTAAACTCTCCCACGTCGATCCAATCGACGGAGGATCCTTTTTCCGAACAATCTCTCTTTGTTACAAACGTGGAGAATTGACAGGGTTTTGTGAAATTCTCCACCATTGAGACAAGGAGGGAACATCTATGACAGACAAAAGCATCGTTTGCAGAGACTGCGGCGCCACATTTACGTTTACTGTGGGCGAACAGAACTTCTACAAAGAAAAAGGCTTCGATAACGAGCCGACCCGCTGCCCTGATTGCCGCAGAGCGAGAAAGCAGCAGATGAATCAAAACCGCGGTTCTTACGGCAACTACTGAAAACAAAAAGCGGGAAGGAGATCACTCCTTCCCCTTTTTTATCTGAAAGGCAGATATGACTGACATCACATTTGAATCACTGGATTGCATGCCGCAGATCAAGCGCGCGTTGACCGACATGGGGTTTCGCACCCCCACGCCGGTTCAGGCGCAAACGATCCCGGCGATGTTGCAATGGTACGACATCATCGCCAAAGCGCCGACCGGCACAGGCAAGACGTGCGCGTTTGGCGTGCCGATCCTTGAACACATCGAGCCGGACAATCGCGATGTCCAGGCGTTGATCCTGAGCCCCACCCGGGAGCTGGCTTTGCAAATCGCCAGTGATATACGCAGCTTTGCCAAATATCTACCCTACATCAAAGTGGCGGCCGTATACGGGGGCCAAAACATCCAGCGCCAGTTTGAGGCGTTGCGCCTGCGCCCGCAGATCGTCGTCGCGACACCCGGGCGCCTGATGGACCACATGGACCGCGGCTCCATCTATCTGGACGAAGTACACACCGTCATCCTCGACGAGGCCGACCGTATGCTGGACATGGGATTCGTGCATGACGTGCGCAAGATCCTCGACTCGATGCCCAACATCGCACAATTGGCCCTGTTTTCCGCCACCATGTCGCGCGAAGTCATGGACATTGCCTGGATCTACCAACGCGAGGACGCGGTCGAAGTGACCATCCCGGAAGACGAGGAGAATCGGCCGCAGATCCACCAGTATCGCATCGAGGCCAGTGGGCGCCAACGGATCGAGACGATCGCGCGGATTATCCGCGCGGAAAATCACGACCGCGCGATGGTATTCTGCAACACCAAACATATGACGGCGACCGTCGCCCGGCGCCTGGGCGGGATGGGACTCAAGGCCACCTGTATTCACGGGGACATCGCGCAGCGCACGCGCGAGCGCGTCATTGAGGATTTCCGCAGAGGGAAAATCAAAATCCTGGTCGCCACAGACGTCGCGGCCCGCGGCCTGGACATTGAGGATGTCGACGCGGTCTTCAATTATGACATTCCCAACGAAAATGAATACTACACCCACCGCATCGGCCGCACCGGCCGCGCTAAAAAAAGCGGGGTGGCCTACACTTTTGTGTCTCCCCTGACGGTCCAGCGGCTGGATGAAATTGTGCGCTATACCAAAAGCCCCGTGCTGCCCTACGAGAACGAGGACGTGGTACACCCGACCGCGTCCGCCATCCAGGCGACCGGGCCCGCCACCCAGACGGCGGCGCCATCTCCCCGTTTGCCGCAAGCAGGCCGGAAACCCGGGCGCAACCGCCGCCGGCGGGTGCGCAAAATCGGCGATTGACAGCCGCTGTGCCCGTGCTTATGGAAAACCGCCCGACAGGCGTCGGGCGGTTTTGTTGTGTCTTTCAGCCATTTCATGCCTTTACCTGACGCGCAAGGTCTCCGGGTCGGTTCCATCCCCATAGGCCAATGACAACGCGCGCAGATCGCGCATCACACCCGGGCCGACACCGATCCCTGCCTGCCGGTGATAGCGCTCGTTCTCGAACTCCAGCTCTCCCGGAACGAGAATCTCGTCACAATCGGGCGCCGGGCGGCTGGACTTGATTTCATCGATCATCTGGTCCATGCCGGCTTTGAAAGCCGGCATGTCAGTTAGTAAGCCGATATGAATGGCGGCAAAAAAGTGCCCGAGGTTTTGGGGTGCCCGGGCTTCCTCGTACAGTTGTCCCACGTGCATGCCGAATGAGGCGCCGCTGAGAACGGCACTCAACACATCGATCATCATCGCGATGCCTGAGCCCTTATAGGTGCCGAACGGCAGGACGACACCGGCCAAAGCCGCCGCCGCGTCGGTGGTCGGGTTGCCGTCGCGGTCGAGAGCCCAACCCGTTGGGATGGGTTGTTTCTCGATATCCGCCAAATTGATTTTGCCGCGCGCGACGTAACTGGACGCGCAATCCAGCACCAGCGGCTGACGGGTGCCGGCGGGCACGGCGATGCAAAACGGGTTGGTTCCCAGCATGGCCTCCATCCCGCCCCAAGGGGCCATTGTGGGCGGCGCGTTGGACAGCGCGACGCCAATCATGTCGGACTCCAACGCCATCATCGCGTAATAGGCGGCGATGCCGAAATGGTTGGCATGAAACACCGTCGCCGCCGTGATGCCGTTGGTCTGGGCGCGTCGGATCACCAGGCGCATCACCTGCGCGCCGGTCACCGCGCCCATATTGTTGCGCGCGTCCACGCGCATGGCGGCTGGCGTGTCCATGGCCATCGCCACACGCCCATCGGTGTTGACGCCCCCGGCGGCGATCCGGCCGGCGTACACGGCCAGGCGCGAGATTCCATGGGAGCTGATCCCGCGCAAATCCGCCCGGATGAGATTGTCAACCACGAGAGCGGCCTGGTCAGGCGGCAGGCCGGCGCCGATCAAAACGCGCTCGCAAAAGGCCGGCGTGGCTTGAGGGTCCAAATAGCTGTGAAAAGACTCGCGTTTGGCCATCTTCAATCCTCCGCAAGCCCCAGTTGGTCATAAGCCGCGCGAAAACCGAGGATATCCAGGGTGCATTCGCCGGCGCGGATTCGCTCCATGACACCGGCCTCGCTCTGCTCCCGCGCGATCGCCATCGCCAGAACGGCTTCGGCTTGCGCGAGCGGTACGACGACCACTCCGTCCTGATCGCCGACCACGATATCTCCGGCGCACACCCGCACACCACCCAGCACCACCGGTTGGTTGATCGTCCCTCCGGTCGCTTTGGTCGTTCCTTTCATGGAAACACCCCGGGAATACATGGGGAATCCCAGCTGAAAGATGGGCATGGTATCGCGCACCGCGCCATCGGTCACAATCCCCCGGACCCCTTTCTCCATCGCCGCCACCGTGATGATCTCGCCCCAGATCCCCGCTTCCGTAAAGCCGTCTACGGTCACGACGAGTACGTCCCCGGGCTGAGCGAGCGAAACGGCTTTGTGCAGCATGAGATTGTCTCCCGGGCGCGCCTGGACCGTCAAGGCCGAGCCGCAGACGCGGGTGCCAAACCAGGCCGGGCGGATCTCGTTACTCAACGCGCCGCGCTTTCCCATCACTTCATGTAATATGGCCGGCTGCTGCTCAGAAAACCGGTCCAACAGCGCCACGGATGGGCGCGGGTGATCGTGAATGACTTCTTTCATGTCGGAACCCTCCTTACGACCTCGATGTAACATATGGGATTGTACATCGCCGGGGCGCCGGGGTAAACTAAATAAAAAGGGGGAGGTTCCCATGCCGTATTATGACTTGCGCTGCACAACGTGCGGGCGTGAATTCAACCAGAAGGCTTCGGTCTCTGAATTTGTCAACCGCTCGATTGCCTGCCCCGCGTGCCAATCGACCACGCTGGAATCCGTTTTCAAACGGGCACCGGCCACTATTATCAAATCGGATCCCGCTCCCGCCGCCTGCCCGCACGCGCAGATGTGCGGCGGATCATGCCCGTTGGAATAACGCGACGCGTAAGACAACATACGCGTACCCGTTGCGCATAATAAAACAGGCCGGAGCGCGTGGACTGCTCTCCGGCCTGTTTCATTTTTTAATCTACCGGGGGTCAGGCTTTGCAGATCACCGCAAAGTCATCGGCTTTCAGTGACGCGCCGCCGACCAATCCACCGTCGATGTCGTCCATGTCAAATAAGCCGGCCGCGTTCTTGGCGTTGACCGATCCACCATACAGAATCCTCTGATTGTCAGCGATGGCATCGCCGTACAGATCCCGCACAATATTCCGGATAAACAAGCAAACTTCCTGCGCCTGGGCATCGGTCGCGACCTGGCCGGTGCCAATCGCCCAGATCGGCTCATACGCAATCGTGACATGCCCCATGCGATCGGCCGGCACCCCTTGTAAGCCGAACACGACCTGGCGGCGGATGTGGCTGAAGGTTTGTCCGCCCTGGCGTTGTTCCAGCGATTCGCCGCAACAAAAAATCGGACGTACGCCCCAATGGAGAGCCGCTTTTACTTTTTTGTTGACGATGCCGTCATCTTCACCAAAATATTCCCGTCGCTCACTATGCCCGAGAATGACGTACTTGACCGCCATACGTGCCAGCATCTCGGCGGAAACCTCGCCGGTATACGCGCCGTGGTCCTCAAAATGGCAATTCTGGGCGGCCACCGCCACGTTGGTGAACGCGCACGCTTCCAAAACAGCGGGCAGCGCGGTGAACGGGACAGCGACCACAACTTCCGAAGGGGTATCCGCAACTTGCGGTTTGAGCGCGTCCAGCAGCTTGCGTGCCGCGGCGGGTGTGCCCTGATTCATTTTCCAGTTGCCGGCCGCCATTGTGCGGCGCGCGTTGGCGTCTTGCAGGCAATCGATGCCTGGCAGGACTTTGCCCTCCAGGTATTCCAGCGAGGCGCCGCCGCCGGTCGAGATGTGGGTCACCTGGTCGGCAAATCCCATCCGCTCGATGGCCGCGGCCGAATCGCCGCCGCCGATGATCGAAACCGCACCGGAAGTCGCTACGGCACGCGCCACTTCGCGCGTGCCACGGGCAAAAGCATCGAATTCAAAGACACCGACCGGCCCATTCCAAACCACAGTACCGGCTCCCTGGATGGCGGCGGCAAACAATCCGATCGTACGCGCGCCGATATCCAGACCTTGCCAACCATCGGGGATTTCCGTTGTATCGACGTCCTTGCTCGCGGCATCGGGCGCGAAACGATCCGCGACCACATTGTCGACC
>CAYZME010000019.1:0-11169 GCA_964479435.1 uncultured Oscillospiraceae bacterium | reverse complement strand
CCGTTGGCTTTGGCTTTCTCCAGCAGCGAGGCCGCCAAATCAACCTTGTCTTCTTCACAAAGGGAGTCGCCAATGGCGTAGCCCAGCGCTTTATAGAAGGTATACGCCATGCCGCCGCCGATGATCAGCGTGTCGACTTTGGCGATCAGGTTCTCAATGACATTGATTTTGTCGGAAACTTTGGCGCCGCCCAGGATGGCGACAAACGGGCGTTTGGGATCGCTCAAAGCCGCCCCCATCACGTCCAATTCCTTTTGAATCAAATAACCACAGACCGCGGGCAAATAATTTGCCAACCCGGTGGTTGAGGCATGCGCACGATGGGCCGTGCCAAACGCGTCGTTGACATAGATTTGCGCCAGATGGGCCAGTTCGCGC
The DNA here is from genome assembly GCA_964479435.1 of uncultured Oscillospiraceae bacterium. Classification (GTDB taxonomy): domain Bacteria; phylum Bacillota; class Clostridia; order Saccharofermentanales; family UBA5734; genus JAAYKS01. The sequence continues at coordinate 10,791 of CAYZME010000019.1, read as the reverse complement.
GCAAACGCCGGGTCGTTCGCGGTTTCTTCTGGATGAAAACGCACGTTTTCCAGCATCAGGATCTCGCCGTCGGCCAGGGCCGCGGCTTTGGTTTTGGCATCTTCGCCGATGACATCGGCGGCCAGGACAACCGGGCTCCCGAGCAGTTCGGCCAAACGCTCCGCTGCCGGTTTCATCGAGAATTTGGGATCCGGCCCGCCTTTAGGTCGGCCGAGATGAGAAACTAGGATGACGCGGGCGCCCTGCTTTTGCAGATATTGTATCGTTGGCAATGCGCCACGTATGCGCTTGTCGTCGGTAATCGCACCGGTTTTCTTGTCCAGCGGGACGTTAAAGTCGACTCGCACGATCACCCGCTTACCGGCGACTGAAACATCCTCAATCGTTTTCTTTTTCACCATAGCCATGTGTACACTCCTGATTGCCCGTTATTCGGCTGTGTCGCCGTGCGCCAACCGCGTCAACGCGGTCCGGCCAGCGACCGGTTTTGAAACAATGATCATTTTATATCCCATGTACTTATTTTTCAACGTGATATTTTGCCAAAAACACGCACAACGCAAGATTTCAGCGGTTCATCCCCGCAAAAACCGGACGGCTCAGATGTGGCGCTCGATGTCGAACAACCAGATTCGCTCCACCTCGTCGACCGCGAGTCCGGCTTTGCCGGCAGCGATCGCCAATTGCGCGGGCGCGTCATCTACACCCTCCAGGCCCGGCAGCAATAACCCTCGCTGCCCCCGGCCGGCCACGATGACTCCGCGTTGCCCGACATCCCACTCGATTTTTCCGTCATATCCAAAAGGGGTGCCCAACAAATCGACCCCCACCGTCAAATCCCCTAGCTCCTGTAGGGCAACCGGCGGGAAGCGCGGATCCCGGCTGCTGGCAGAGATGGCGTTCGCCACTACCTCTTGCGCCAGCGTCGTTTGATACGGCTCGATCGTCCCGATGCAGCCGCGCAACTGCCTCTGGCGGTGCAAGGACACGAACACGCCGACGGACTTCCCGCCCATCGCGCGGGCGAAGTCGGCGCCCGCACACATTGGCGATGGATACGCCTCCCATGACAGCACTTTTCTCTCTTGAACCCACAGCCGGATCGCCGCGGTCGCGAACAGAACGTATGGGTCGCGCGTGTTGCCTCTTTCTGTCATGATCCGCTTTCTCCCCTGGCGTACGCGGTCAAATAGCCGACTCCATATGGACCTTCATGCGAGAAGATTTCGACATCGCCCGGATCGAGGGCTTGATCCATACCGCACAGATAGCCGGCTAACACCGCCAACGGGCGCAACCCGCACTGGGCGGCGCGTTCGACCATCCCCGGGTCCAAATCTGCCAACCCGCCCCATTTACCTGACCGTAAAACGGCCTCGACTTGCCGGTCAAACAAGGGGCCGTCGGGGTGGAATCCGTATGGGCCGTCGGCGCGCAGGACATGTGACAGATCGGAGCTGGCCAGCAGCAACGGCTTGCGATCCGCATCGGCGACCACAGCGCGTATCACCGCGCCGATCCTTTGGTGCGCCCGGACCGGTAGCATCCCCGTGGTGAGACGCACCACACTAAAATCGGACCACACTTGACGGATAAACCAAAGGGGGACAAAACACCCGTGGTCCAGCTGCTCCCGCTCCTTTTCCTCGTGGGCGACCGCAACGCCCGCGCGCTCCAACGCGCGCGCCGTCCGCTCTGCCAAATCGCCGTCTACCGCGAACGACAACCTGCACGCCGGTGCGCCGAAATCCGCCATGCTGCCGGCCAGGCGTTGCGACAGGTTAATGGATACCGCGTCCCGATACGCGGGACCATGCGGTGTGACGCAAAAAACAACCCGTGGCCGCAGCGCGGCGACTTTCGCGCAGACCTTTTCCATCCCCCGGCGTGTCTGTGCCGCTTCGCTTTCCCGCCCGCGGCCGATTTCCGGCAACAAAATGGGCGGGTGAGGACAGATGACGCCATGATAACCGACCGCGGCCGGGCGGCTAGATGTTGCCGACATAGACATACTCCAATCTCTCCCGGGCCAGAGCCGCCAGCGCCAAAAGGGCCGAACGGCTGGGCGGGGGCGCGGTATGGCGGTTGGCGGGGAAACAGCGCGAAAGATGCAAAGGGATGCCGCGGTCCAGCGCGCCCAGCCAATCAAACAACGGGATCAGTTCCTCCGGCCGATCGTTCATGCCCGGCACCACCAATGTGGTCACCTCGACATGGCAAGCCGCATGGCACAGAGCGATGGTGTCCAACACCGGTTGGAGGCGCCCGCCGCACCATGTCCGATACGCGTGATCTGAAAACGCTTTGAGGTCTATGTTCATCGCGTCGATCCAGGGCAACAGCTCTCGCATCGGCGACGGTTGAATGTAGCCATTGGTGACCAGGATGTTGGCCAGGCCGGCGTCGCGCGCCGCTCGCGCCGTCGCCCGTACGCTCTCGAAAGAGACCACCGGCTCGCTATAGGTATAGGAAATACTGGGCAGACCGTTGCGCAGGGCCTGTTCTACACTTTGGCGCGGTGTCTGTTCGATCAGCTGGCCCTGCCACGCCGGATCCACCGGGGTGCCGCGCGGCAAATCCGCGCAGGAGAGATGGGAGTTCTGGCAAAAATCACAAAAGAGATTGCATCCAGGAAAACCGATCGAATACGTTCGAGTCGCCGGCATAAACCGGCGGAGCGGTTTTTTCTCGATCGGATCGATCGCGACCGCCGCCACCTGGTCGGTGAACAAAGGGCGCAAAACCCCGCCCTGATTGACCCGGACGCGGCACAAACCGCGCGCCCCGTCGGCGATGCGGCACTTGTGAGGACATAAAAGGCATTGAACCATATGTTCACCCATGCCCTCCCAAGACTGATATGCCGCGATTCCGGCAGAAGGGTTCATGCGCAAACCTCCTGCTCGCGCAACGCGCAACGCGCAACGCGCCTGCGGGCCCGCCTTTTAGCGAGGCGAAACGGCCTCCGCTTTGGCACGATCCTGGGCGGCAAGGATGCGGTCACACAATTGATCAAAGTCCGGATCCGCAATCTGGTAAGCTTCGTGTGCCCGGATAAACTCCAGACAGCGGCGCACGCCCTGATCAAAGCGAACGGTACATGTAAAACCAGGCACCAAGCGTTTGATTTTCGTGTTGTCAAAGAGGACGCTGACCGCTTTGTCTCCCAACAGGGATCCGCGTGCCGTCGGATCGAACGCGGCGATAAATTCAGAGGCCACATGGTAGAGCCGTGGCTCGACGCCACAGGCGTTGGCGACGATGGAGTAGATTTGGTTCCATGTCAGCGACTCATCGGAAGTGATGTGTACCGATTCGCCGATCGCCCGCGTGTTGCCCATCAGACCGACAAATCCGCGCGCGAAATCCTCGTTCCAGGTCATGGTCCACAAGGATGTGCCGTCGCCGTGGACAATAACCGGCTTCCCTTGCAGCATCCGCGCGATCACTTGCCAGGTGCCCTTGCTGCCGTTATACCCCATCGGTATGGAGCGGAGGCCATATGTATGGCTGGGCCGCACGATGGTCACCGGAAAGCCCTGCGTACGGTACATCTGATTGAGATAGAGCTCGCTGTCGATTTTCTTTTGCGAGTAGGCCCACAAGGGATTGGACAGCGGGGTGCTTTCCCGCACGACCGGATCGCCCAACGGTTTCTGATAGACCGAGGCCGAGCTGATGTATAGGTATTGGTCTGTGCGACCGGTAAACAATTGCACCGCCTGCGCCGCGTGTTCCGCGTCAAAGCCGATAAAATCCGCGACCACATCAAAAGACAAACCGCGCAGAGCCGAGCGCACAGCGTCGGCATCGTTAAAATCGGCCGTCAGCAGATGAACCCCTGCGGGCATGGCCAATGGCTCGCGCAACCCGCGATTGAGTATCCATACTTCCCACCCAGCGGAAGCGGCCTCGGCGACAACCGCCGTGCTGATGGTTCCTGTCCCGCCAATGATCATTGCCTTCATATTCGTTCCCCTTGTATTTTCTTGGACATTTCCCTTTGATTATAAATGAAGTTGTAGGATAATGGTAACGACATCCGGCGCGTTCGGCCGGGTGCCTTGCCCTGATATGAGCATGGAGGTAGCCAAATGAAAGGTAAAATGAAAGCGGCCGTCCTGGTCGAAACCGGTAAAATCGAATATGAAGAGAGAGACATCCCCGCGATCCGCGACGATCAGGTCCTGATCCAAATGAAGCATTGCGGTATCTGCGGATCTGATGTCCATTATTACGAGCACGGCCGCATCGGCGATTTTGTCGTACGCGAGCCCATGGTGCTCGGCCATGAGGGTGCCGGACGTGTAGTTGCCGTCGGCGCCGCGGTCAAAGATTTACAAGTGGGCGACCTGGTCACCATGGAACCCGGCATCCCCTGCGGGCATTGCCGCGATTGCAAAACCGGCAATTACAATTTGTGCCCCGACGTGATCTTTTTTGCCACCCCGCCGATCGACGGCATCTTCCAGGAATATGTCGCGCACCCGGCCAATATGTGCTTCAAGTTGCCGGACGGCATGGACACGATGACCGGCGCGCTCATCGAACCGCTCTCTGTAGGCTTTTTCGCCGCCGAGCAGGGATGGGCGACCGTCGGCCAAAGCGCGGTCGTCCTCGGCAGCGGCTGCATCGGGCTGTGCACCTTGATGGCCCTCAAAGCGCGCGGCGTCAACCGGGTCTATGTGTCGGATATCTTTGACATCCGGTTGGACAAAGCCAGGGAGCTGGGCGCCACGGACGTCATCAACGCCGCGCGCGAAGATACGGTCGCGCGGGTGATGGAGCTGACAGGCGGCGAAGGCGTCGATCTGGTATTTGAAACAGCAGGCAGCCGCGTCACCACGCAACAGACACCCAAGCTGGTGCGGCGTGGTGGCACGATCGTCATGGTCGGGATGGCACCTGAATCGGAATTGCTCTATGACCTGGGCACCGTTGTGGCCAAGCAGGCCACAGTCCGCTCGGTGTTCCGCTACCGCAATCTGTATCCCACCTGCATCGACGCGACACACCGGATTCCGTTGCCGCTTCAATCCATCGTCACCAAGACTTTCCCGTTCGATCAGATTCCGGAAGCCATTGAGTACAATATTAAGAACAAAAGTGAAACGGTTAAGGTGGTCATCGAATACTAATGTCAGCAAAGGGGGCAACAGGCATGGGTGCAAAAATTCTGGTCGTGGACGACGAACCCAATATCGTCGATATTCTCAAAGCCAACCTGGAACGCGAAGGGTACGCCGTCATCACCGCCGAAGACGGCATCCAGGCACTCGAACTGGGCCAGTCCGCCAAGCCGGATTTGATTTTACTAGATTGCATGTTGCCCAAAATGGACGGTTTTGACGTCTGTCGCAAACTCAGACAAACGGTCAGCGTCCCCATTTTGATGCTCACTGCCAAAAGCGAAGAGATCGACAAGGTTCTGGGTCTCGAGCTGGGCGCGGACGACTATATCACCAAACCCTTTTCCATCCGCGAGGTGCTGGCGCGGGTCAAAGCCCAGCTCCGCCGGGTGCGGTTGTCCGAATCCGAGCCGGACCACGATGGCAAAGTTCTGACTTTCGGCGATCTGGTCATCGACAATTCCGCGTACGAAGTGCGCCGTGATGAGAAGGTGATCGATCTGACACTGCGGGAGTTTGAACTGGTTCGCTTTCTGGCACAAAACGCCGGGCAGGTCTTCTCCCGCGAAACCTTGTTGGAGAAGGTCTGGGGGTATGAATATTTCGGGGACGTGCGCACCGTCGACGTGACGGTGCGCCGCACCCGTGAAAAACTGGAACCAGACCAGGATAACTACCGCTTCCTTTTGACCAAACGGGGGGTCGGTTACTATTTCGACAAAGGGGCCGGTTCGACCGAACGAACCGGCAAATAAATACACGCCTCATCCCGAAAGGAAGTACCACCGACGTGATCTCCGCAACAACTGCCGCCGCTTGGGCCGATCGATTGTCACAACTCCTCCCCTCACCGGCCGCTTGTATTGCGGCCGGTGCGACCGCCGGCGTTTTGCTGGTTGTTCTGATCGGGGTGGGCGTGCGTCGGCGGCGGGGCCGGTTGCGTGAGTTGCGCGCTTTGGAAAAAACGACCAGCCTGTTTGTGGGGGAGCGGCAACGCGCCAACCTAGTCTTGCAGGATCTGGATGTCGGCGTACTGCTCTACAACGCCTCCGGTCAACTGGTTTCACGCAATCCGGCCGCGCTTACCCTCTTGGGAACCGGGAATCCGCCCGCGATGGTGGGCGAGTTTTTGCGCGCGTACGGACGTGACAACGGCATCCACGCCAACCTTTTACTAGGGACTGGCAAAGCCGCGGGCCAGGTCACGCTCAATGGCCGCATCCTGCGCGTCCGGGTGAAAGAGACCTGGCAAAATGAACGCAAAGCCGGCACACTGATCGTCATCAGCGACATCACCGACCAGGAGCAGGAAGAGCGCCGGCGCAAAGATTTTGTCGCGAACGTCTCGCACGAGTTAAAAACCCCGCTGACTACGATCATGACCTACCTGGAGTCTTTGCTGGATTGGGGCCTGGATGAAAAGCCGGCGGCTGCCGTCCGCAAGGATGTCTTGCGGATCCAAGACGATGCTTTCCGCATGAAAAAGCTGATCGACGATCTCCTGTTGCTGTCGAGCATTGACAGCAGCGGCTGGATGCCCCGGATGGAGCAGTTGGACATCGATCGCATGGTCCGGCAGACCGCCGAGCGCATCGCCCCGCAAGCCAATGAAAAAGAGATTTCACTGGAGTGTTTTACCGTTTCACGCGTCCCGCTGGTGTTTGTTGACAGGGGCGCGATCGAAAGGGTAATATCTAACCTTGTATCAAACGCGATCAAATATACGAACCGTGGCGGGGAGATCAAAATCTACACGAGCTCCTTGTCCGAGGTCGCGATCATCAAGATCAGCGATACCGGGTACGGCATTGATCCGGAGCACATCGACAAGATTTTCGACCGGTTCTACCGGGTGGATATGACCGGGTCCCGCATGTATGGCGGTACCGGCTTAGGGCTCGCGATCGCGCGCGAGCTGGCCGAGATGCACGCCGGCCGGATCTCTGTCACCAGTGAGTTGGGGATTGGTACGGAATTTACGATCACCATCCCCTCCGCCCGCAAAACCTTTCGTGAAACCCTGTCCGCCGTCTTGTCAGGCGCTCCTTATACCGACCCTTTCCATCAGGCGGCCGCCGAGGAGCTGATGCGACAGGCTACCGTCATGGGCATCGATCTGACCCATCCGGACGCCAAAAGCCGCTATAGCCAGGACGCGCTGCGCGAATTGACAGAGCGCGCGCTGTACGAAGAGGATACAACCCCGCTCGCCACGGAAGAAAGTGCTGTGGCGGCGGCGGTCACCAGGTCAGAATCATATACGGCGACGCCCGGCCATCTGTTGATGTCCCAGGGCGCCGAGAGGATACAGGAAGATCCGCAGTAGGCGCGCCGGTCGCGCGGGAGCGGAGCGGGAGGAGACCGAATTGAGTTCATATCTTGTGCGTGGCGGCGCGCCGCTGCGCGGTGAAGTCACGATCAGCGGGTCGAAAAACGCGGCGCTGGGCATCATCGCCGCGGCCCTGGTGCTGGATGTACCCTGCAGAATTGAGAACATCCCCCAGGTGGCAGACGCGGAAATCCAATTGCAGATCTGTGAATCGATCGGCGCCATCGTCCACCGGGAATCGCGCGGCACGGTGACCATCGACCCGCGACCCATCCATTCTTCCCACATTGAGACCGATAAAGTGCGACAAATCCGCGCTTCCTATTACCTGTTGGGCGTTATGCTGGGCAAATTTGGTCAGGGCAGCATCAAGATGCCCGGCGGCTGCAATCTGGGGACGCGGCCGATCGACCAGCACATCAAAGGGTTCGAAGCGCTCGGCGCGACGGTTACCATCGAACACGGCATGATCCGCTTGGAATCGCAAAAACTCAGCGGCGAACACATCTTTCTCGATCAGGGCAGTGTTGGTGCCACGATTAATATCATGCTGGCCGCCGTTCGCGCCGAAGGCACGACGGTCATTGAGAACGCGGGCAAAGAACCGCACATTGTCGATGTCGCGAACTTTTTAAATACCATGGGCGCCAACATCCGCGGCGCCGGTACCGATGTCATTCGCATCACCGGTACGCCGGTCTTGCATGGCGACGGCATGTACTCGATCATCCCCGACCAGATTGAAGCGGGGACCTTTATGATCGCGGCGGCTCTGACCCGCGGCGACATCACGGTGCGCAACATCATCCCGCACCACATGGAACCGCTCTCCATCAAGCTGGTGGAGATGGGCGCGCAAACCGAATCCGGCGATGACTGGCTGCGTGTCTGGACGGAAGACGGCGCGGAACTCAACGCGGCGCACTTTAAAACCATGCGTTACCCGGGTTTTCCCACTGATTTGCAACCACAGACGACGGTCCTGTTGTCGACGGCCGCCGGTACCAGCCGAATGCATGAGGACGTGTTCGACAGCCGCTTTCAGTATGTAGAAGACCTCAAAATGATGGGCGCCCGCATTGTCGTCGCCGATCGCTTTGCCATCATCGAGGGGCCTTCGCCACTGACCGGCGCCCATGTCCGCGCGCATGACCTGCGCGCGGGCGCGGCGATGGTGCTGGCCGGTTTGTACGCGCGCGGCGAAACCCGCATCGAGGACAGTCAAATCGTCGAGCGGGGCTATGAGGACTTTGTCCCCAAACTGTCGGCCCTGGGCGCTGACATCCGGAGCGTCGAATGATCCGGGCCTGCCCGCTTTTCAGCGGCAGCAGTGGCAATTCGATTTATGTATCAGATGGGGGCACTTCCGTTCTGGTGGACGCCGGACATTGCGGCCGCACCATCGAGAACGCTTTGGCGGCCATCGACGTGATGCCCGCCTCTCTCGCGGCCATTCTCGTCACACACGAGCACATCGATCATGTGCGCGGCGTAGGTGTGATGATGCGGCGCTACAACCTGCCCGTCTACGTCAACGAGGAAACCTGGCGCGCCATGTGTCTGTCGCGCGGGTTGGGCCGTATCGACACGGACCTGGTTCACCTATATCCATCCGGAGCGAATTTTCGGATCGGCGGCTTGGAAGTTCAATCCGTCACCGTTCCGCACGATGCCGCTGACCCGGTCGGGTATCGCATTTCCGTTGCCGGCCGGCATGTTTCGATCTTTACCGATCTGGGGCATATGACACCGGATCTGACAACGGTTTTGGCCGGATCGGATCTGGTTTTTTTTGAGTCCAATTACGACAGCGACATGCTGTACCAGGGCTCGTATCCCTGGCCGCTCAAACGCCGCATCGACGGCCGGCACGGCCATTTGTCGAACGCGGATTGCGCGGCGGTGTTGCCCGATCTGCTGCGCGGCGGCGTCAAGCGATTTGTACTTTCTCATTTGAGCAAAGAAAACAATACGCCGGCGTTGGCCCGCGCCAGCGCGGTCGCCGCGTTGGCTTCCTGTGGCGCCGTCGAAGGCAGTGATTATCTGTTGGAGGTCGCGCCGCGATACGCCCCCGGGCGGATATGGGAGCTGTAAGGTCATGAAAATCCTCATCCGGGCCGTTGGCCGTATCCGCGAACCCTGGCTCCGCGACGGCATTCAGGAGTACCGCAAACGGCTGGCACGTTACTGCCAGGTCGAAATCGAGGAAGTGCAGGACGCGCCCGACAGCCGGCCGGCCGCGCAAAGATTGGATGAGGAAGCGGCGCGGTTGCTCACCCGCACCCGTGCCAACGAATATGTGATCCTTCTCGATTTGGACGGAGAGCGACTCGACAGTTTGCGCTTTGCGGATCGATTGCCGCAGTGGATGGAAAAGGGCGGCGCCCAGATCACTTTCATCCTCGGCGGCTCGCACGGGGTGTCCCCCGCTGTCCGGGCACGCGCCAATGAGCGGATCTCGTTGTCCGAGCTGACTTTTACACACGCGATGGCGCGGCTGATCTTACTGGAACAAATCTATCGAGCGTACCGGATCGGCGCTGGAGATCCGTATCACAAATAAACCCGATCCCCTATACCGATCACATATCGCGCTGCTTCGCGCGTGACAACAACCGCATGGTCAAGATCACCGCGAGCGGGATCGCGATCGGCGCGCTGGCCAAGAGCAGCGCGATGCCGACAATCAGCTCACCCGCATCCGGCGCGGATGAGAGGATGGCCGCAAGCAAGCGTGGCTTCACGATCTGAAACGTCAACAATTGCAGGCCGCAAATGGCCAGGCCGACAAGCATCGCCAGCCATTTGCCCAGGCCATGCCGGTACGCCGCCCACGCTGTCACACCGGCCCCCGCGCATGTGAGCAGCGCGACGAGCGCGTATAACCAGGCGTAGGGCGATTGGGCGACTTGCCGCAGCGCGTCCATAGTCGAACTCCTCTTCTTGATATTAAAAGCAAACAGACGCCCCATGTGAGGCGTCTGTTTGGTAAGATCCGGCGGCGACCTATTTTCCCGGGCCGTCTCCAGCCAAGTATCGTGGGCACCAAAGAGCTTAACTGCTGTGTTCGGAATGGGAACAGGTGTGGCCTCCTGGTTTTATCCACCGGAATGGTTGAAGGTGGTTGTGTGTGGTAACACGTACACCCTCAAAACCGCACAGAGGAGAAGCGTCCTAGACAAAAGAGTCGAGTTGAACAACCATAAAAGGGCTTTTTTCTTCTTTTAGGGACTTTATCCATTTGGATCGGATCCGAACCGGATTGTTCGAGATCCTACGTGCTTGTGGTCAAGTCCTCGGCCTATTAGTACCGGTCCGCTGCACATGTTGCCA
>CAYZME010000018.1:7974-26650 GCA_964479435.1 uncultured Oscillospiraceae bacterium | reverse complement strand
TTGGACAACGCCCACCGCCAACTCGCCAATGCGGCTGGAGAACTCATTCTGGATCCGCTCGCGCTCAGCGGTGCATAATTTTTGATTGATCACATTCTTGGCCGTCTGCGCCGCCAAGCGGCCAAAATCCTGCGGCGAAAGCTCGTACTCCATTTCATCGCCGACTTCAAATTCATCTGAATACGCTTTGGCTTCCTCCAACGACAGCTCCATGTTGGGATCCGTCACTTGCTCCACAACAGACTTGGTGAGATATACTTTCATCTCTCCGGTCGTCCGGTTCACTTCAGCACGAATGTTGTCGGTCGTCTTGGCGTCAAATTCACGTTTGTACGCTGAAACCAGCGCTTCTTCGATGGCTTCATACAGGAGCTCCCCGTCGATCGCGCGTTCTTTTTCCAACAACCGAATGGCTTCGATCAAATTTGGATTCATGCTTGTCTCCTTACCTAGCCGCTCATCACGAGTCGGCTGACGGTCATCTTTATCGATTGCTTACAAATACATCAGAACCGGACAACACGTTTGACACGCGCGGTCTCCGCTTTTGTAAAGCGCACGTGCGCTCCCTCCGCGTCCTTCAACGTCAGGCTGCCGTCCGGGTCATAGGACAGCAGTTCCCCTTCAAACCGCTTGCGGCCGTTCCGCGCCTGATACAGTGAAACCTCGACTTCTTCGCCCAAATGCCGCTGAAAGTCTGCCGGCTTCTTCAACGGACGCGTCAATCCCGGGGATGAGACCTCCAGGTAATACGACTCCTGGATATCAAGCGCCTCATCCAGCAAAGGATCAATCGTACGGCTGGCCAGAGCACAATCATCCAGCGTGACCCCGCCGCGTTTGTCAATGTAAAATCGCAAAAAGCGGGCGCCGCCTTCGCGGACAAACTCGACATCCACCAAATCCAGACCCAAGGCGGCGAAAGACTCGCTCGCGATCGCTTCTGCCTGCTGGACCACCTGCGGCCTTTTGGCCATCGTCTCCTCCGTGTCCCCTGATACGCAGAAAAGTGGGGGTGTCCCCACTCTCTGCCAAAGCGTCTAAAAGTACATGCGGATTATACCACCGGCGGCCTATTCGCGCAACTGGCGCGCCGCGCGCGAACCCGGCTCAGCCGGCGATTCACCGCAAGAGATGGGTTGCCGATTCAGAGCCGTGGCATTGGCTCTTCATTCAGCTGTGCAAGTGGGTTAAAATGAATGTAATCCGATGGCGGTCCGTCGAATGGCCGGCGCGGAAATTCAAGTTAAGGGGTGGTCCGTTTATGATACGGGTAATTGTCGGAAACAAAGGAAGTGGAAAAACAGCCCGCTTAGTAGACGAGCTCAACGAGCACGCCGCACAAGACAACAACGTCGTCTGCATTGAATCCGGTCGCAGGCTCGACGGCTCAGTCAATTTCAAGATCCGCCTGGTCGATATGACGGAATATCCAACGCGAGGATACCGTGAGCTCCTGAGTTTCATCGGCGGATTGTACGCGAAAGACTACGATTTGGGCTGTGTCTATATCGACAGCATCTACAAAGTCGCGGGAACCGCCGACATCGAAGCGCTGTCTGCTTTTTTATCCGATCTAGAGCCGTTTACCGAAAAAACCGGCATCGACGTGATCGTCGTTTTGAGCGAGGACCCCAATCAACTCCCCGCCGGGATCCGCCGTTTTTGCCAATAAACGCCGGTCCCGTGGGACTGTTAACAACTTACAACGCACACAAAAGGGGCGTCGTCCACGAGACGACGCCCCTTTTATTCCATTCCCGCTGCCTTTCAGAGGGGCAACCAGCTAACTACAACAAATGCTCCGCCACTTTGCGACTCATCACCTGTGTGCCTACACAGGTGATCTCGTCGCCCCATTGGATATCGGCTGTGCGATAGCCCGCCGCCAATGTGCGTGACACCGCGTCTTCCACCGCCCGCGCCGCCTCTTCCATATCAAATGACAAACGCAGCATCATAGCGGCCGAGAGGATCGAGGCCAGCGGATTGGCGATGTCGCGTCCGGCCAGATCCGGCGCCGAGCCATGGATGGGTTCGTACATCGAAGGGGTGCCGGGCGCGCCGACCGAAGCCGATGGCAGCAGACCGATGGAGCCGGTGATCATCGCCGCTTCATCGGACAGAATGTCCCCGAACATATTGGAAGTGACAATCACGTCAAAATCAAAGGGGCGCCGGATCAGCTGCATCGACGCGTTGTCGACATAGAGGTGGTCCAGCTGTACATCCGCGTAGTCCGCAGCCAGACCGACGACCACTTCCCGCCACAGGCGCGAGGACTCCAGCACGTTGGCCTTATCCACGCTGGTCAGCCGGCCTTGCCGGCCCGCGGCCGCGGCAAAGCCAACGCGTGCCACCCGCTCGATTTCCATCGCGCTGTAACACTCGGTATCGTATGCCTCCGGTCCGTGCGGACCGACCCGCCGTCCCCGCTCTCCGAAGTACATCCCACCGGTCAACTCGCGCACAAAGAGGATGTCCATCCCTCGCGCCGCGATGTCGGGATGCAAAGGGCTGGCCGCGGCCAGGGCGGGATACAGCCGCGCCGGGCGCAGATTCGCGAACAGCCCCAGCGCCTCACGCAGCCCCAACAGCGCGCGTTCAGGGCGCTGATCGCCCGGCAACACGTCCCAGCGGGGGCCTCCGACCGCACCCAGCAAAACGGCGTCACTGCGCTGACACGCGGTCAGCGTCGCCTCGGGCAACGGTTCGCCGGTCGCGTCGATGGCGATGCCGCCGGCCAACAGCTCTTTGTATCGGAATTCCACGCCGGCACGGCTGGCCACCGCGTCCAGCACCAGCCGGGTGCCGTTGATAACTTCGGGACCAATCCCATCCCCGGGGATCACCGCTATCTCATATCGTTTCATCTCGTGCTCCTTTATCGTCGACTGGGCGGCCGGCTACGTGCCGCGCACTGCGCAGCGCGCTACGCCAGCGCACTGCGCCAGCGCGCTACGCGCGGCGGGAAATATACCCGACCAGGCCATCGGCGGCGATGATCTTTTTGATGAACGCGGGGAAAGGGCGCGCCTGATACGTTTGACCCCGCGTCAGATCCCGGATCACACCTTGATCAAAATCCACCGACACTTCCGCGCCGTCCTCAATGGCCGCCGCCGCTTCCGCGCTTTCCAGAATCGGCAACCCCATATTGATGGCGTTGCGGTAAAAGATGCGCGCGAAGCTGGGGGCGATGACACAGCCGATCCCGCTCGCTTTGATGGCAATCGGCGCGTGTTCGCGCGAAGATCCACAGCCGAAATTGGCGCCGGCGACGATGACGTCGCCCGGGTGTACCCGCTCTCGAAACGTCGCGTCCAGATCTTCCATGCAATGAGCGGCCAGCTCGTCGGGATCCGACGTATTGAGGTAACGCGCCGGGATGATCACATCGGTGTCGACATTGGCGCCATATTTGAACACTTTACCCTGGGTTTTCATGCCATTTCCTCCTTCTGTACCGCCAGCTCGTGGGGGCTGCCCAACCGGCCCAGAACCGCGGATGCCGCGGCCGCCGGGGCGCCGGTCAGATAAACCTCGGATCCGGGGTGTCCCATCCGCCCGACAAAGTTGCGATTGGTGGTGCTCACACATTTTTCCCCGTCGGCGAGGATTCCCATATGCCCGCCCAGACACGGGCCGCAGGTGGACGCGCTGACGATGGCGCCGGCCGCGGCAAAGACTTCCAGCAATCCTTCTTTCAAACTCTCATGCCAGACCCGGTTGGAGCCGGGGATCACCAGGCAGCGCACCCCCGGCGCGACTTGCCGGCCGCGCAACACCGCGGCAGCGGCACGCATATCCTCCAGGCGCCCATTGGTACAGGAACCGATGACGACCTGATCAATGGGTACGGGCGGGTGATCGCCGACGCGCCGGACGTTTTCGGGCAAATGGGGGAACGCCACCATATAGTCCAGCTGGGACAAATCGATTTCCATCGTCGCGACATATTCCGCGTCCGCGTCGGCCTGATCGACCACATACCGCCCGGCCGCGTACGCCGCAGGCGCGTGTGCCGCCACATAAGCCAAGGTGGTCTCATCCACCGGGAAAATGCCGTTTTTGGCGCCGGCTTCAATGGCCATATTGCATACCGTGAATCGGTCGGCCATCGTCAAAGAGGCGACACCCGGGCCAGTAAACTCCATCGAGCGGTACAGCGCCCCGTCGACGCCGATGCGGCCGATGATGTGCAAAATCAGGTCCTTGCCGCCGACCCCCTCGCGGAGCGCGCCGGTGAGCACAAACCGCATCGCCTCGGGTACCCGGAACCAGGTGCGTCCGGTCGCCATCGCGCAAGCCAGATCCGTGCTGCCCACACCCGTCGAGAACAAGCCGAGCGCGCCATAGGTGCACGTATGCGAATCGGCGCCGATGACGGCATCCCCGGGCAGAACGAGGCCGTTCTCCGGCAAAATGACATGCTCGATGCCATGTAACGGCGAGCCGACCTCGTAGTAATGCTCCAGGGTGTGTTCGTTGGCAAAATGCCGCATCTGTGCGCAATTTTGCGCCGACTTGATGTCTTTGTTGGGGGTAAAGTGATCGGGTACCAGCACAACGCGCTGGCGGTCAAAAACCGACTTGACACCGGTTTTTTCGAACACATCGATCGCCGGCGGCGCGGTCACGTCGTTGCCGAGCACGAGGTCGAGTTCCGCCTCGATCAACTCGCCGGCGGCCACGGATGCCACGCCGGCATGCCGGGCCAATATTTTTTGCGTCATGGTCATCGCCATTTTGTTTCCTCCTCTATGGCACACACCGTCACGCGGGTGTGTGATTGCCGTTATCACGCAGTTTTTTCAACATCAGTTTGTATTCCAGTGAATCGACCAGCGCCAGCCAGGACGCCTCGAGGATGTCCGTCGAGACGCCGACTGTGGTCCAGATATCCCGCCCGTCCGTGGTTTCGATCAGCACGCGCACACAACTCGCGGTCGCTTCGGCGTTCAGAACACGGACTTTGTAATCGATCAACCGCAAATCGGCCAGCTCTGGGTAAAAGACTTCCATCGCTTTTTTGAGCGCGCGATCCATGGCGTTTACCGGACCGGCCCCTTCGGCGGCGGTCACCTCGTTGACCCCGTCGACGAGTATCTTGATATAAGAATACGCGGAATGCTCGCCCGACATCGGCTGCTCGCTGGAGATGCGCAGTTTTTCCAGGCGGAAAAACGGTTCATACAGCCCCAGCTCTTTGCATACCAACAGATCCTGCGAGGCCTGCGCGCCTTCAAACTGGTAGCCCTGGTGTTCCAGATCTTTCATCCGCTCCAACACCTGGGTCACCACCGGCGATGTCCGGTCGATATCGGGCTGAATGCGGCGCACCACGTCCAGCACCGCGCTGCGGCCGGAAATCTCCGAGATCAGGAAGCGGCGATCATTCCCGACCGCCGCGGGGTCGATGTGCTCATAAGTCGCCGGATGCTTCTTGATCGCGTCGACATGCATGCCGGCTTTGTGGCTGAACGCGGAAGTGCCGACGAACGGCTCACCCGCCGGCAGGGTCAGATTGGCGATGTCGGCCATGCGCCGCGACATGGGGGTCAGCAGGGGTAGCCGCTCGCGCGGGATGCAATCATAGCCCATTTTGCCCTGCAGATTCCCGATGATCGACGAAAGGTTGGCGTTGCCGCAGCGCTCGCCGATGCCGTTCAGGGTGCCTTGCACATGCGTCGCGCCCGCCTGGACGGCCAGGATCGAATTGGCCACGGCCAGTCCACAATCGTTGTGGCAATGGATGCCGATTTTCACGCCCGGGTAACGGGCCACCATCTCGGTCACGCAGGCCGTGATCTCATGCGGCAGCGCCGAACCGTTGGTATCGCACAGCACGAGACACTCCGCGCCGGCCGCGGCCGCCGCCTGGAGGCAGTCGGCCGTGTACCGCGGGTGGTCGCGCCAGGCTTCAAAGAAATGCTCGGCATCAAAGATCACCCGCCGGCCGCGCTGGCGTAGAAAAGTGACCGTGTCGGCAATGATCGACAAATTCTCCTCTTCGCTGGTGCGCAGGATCTCCCGCACCTCCAGATCCCATACCTTGCCGAATACCACCACCACGGACGTATCGGCAGCCAACAAAGCCGCCAGACCGGGGTCTTCCGCCGCCGCGGTATCTTTGCGCTTGGTCGCGCCGAACGCGCACAGCGACGACCGGTCCATCGCCGGTTTTACCTCGCCCAAACGGGTGAAAAACTCCCGGTCTTTCGGATTGGAGCCGGGGTTGCCGGCCTCGATATACGCGATCCCAAGATCGACCAGCGAGCCCAGAATGGCCATTTTGTCGTTAATGGAAAAAGAAACCCCTTCCGCTTGCGCGCCGTCACGCAATGTCGTATCCAGAATCTCGATGGGCTGCCCCTTCTCGCTTACGTTTGCCATTTCCAACCTCGCTTTCTCCCGGTTTGAAGACCACCGGGCCTTCTTTTTGGCGGCAGCCTCGGAGGCAGCCGCCACATACAGCATAAAGGCGCGCGCGGATGGATGCAATCACAGAGCGGCAGGTTATTCTTCACGCTTTCTGCCAACCCGGCGCGGGTCGGGGCAGGGGCGGCGGTCTGACAACCCGCGGTTTCTATCCTATAATGGTAGATTGGTAATGAGCACGCGGCAGGCCCGACAAGCGGGAGGGCGTGCCGCCACGCGGGAAAGGACCGGTTCATTCGATGCTGCTCGCCTTTGACCAGGTCAACAAAGGGTACTACGATCGCGCCATCCTGCGCGATGTTACGTTCCGTGTCGACGCGGGGGCGCGCCTGGGCCTGATCGGGCCCAATGGCAGCGGCAAGACCACCCTGTTGCGGTTGGCGGCCGGTGCCGAGCAACCCGATTCCGGGCGGGTCACGCGGGCCGCCGGGCTGGTCACCGGCTATATGGCCCAGGAGATGGACCGCGCCCTGGACACGGAGCAAAACTCCCTGTTCAACCCCGAGTTGCGGGCGATGGAACGCCACTTGCGAGAGCTTGAACAGGCTTTGGCTACCCACACAGAGGACAACGCGCCGGAGCACCAACGGCTGCTGGACGCGTACGCGGCCGCGACCGCGCGTTTTGAGGCGGCCGGCGGGTATGATTTCGAGCGCAAGATGAAACAGACGCTCGACGGCCTGGGGTTGAGCGCCGACATCTGTGAGCGTCCGCTGTCATCCCTGTCCGGCGGCGAACAGATGCGCGTCCGTTTGGCGCGTCTCCTGCTGCAAGAGCCGGACCTGCTGTTGCTGGACGAACCCACCAATCACCTGGATATGGGCGCGCTCGAATGGCTGGAACAATACCTAACCCGGTTTCGCGGCGCGGTCCTGCTGGTCTCCCATGACCGCGTATTTCTGGACCGCACCGTCACAGGCATCGTAGAGCTGGGCGGCGGTCCCATGCGCGAAGGCGCGGGCAATTATTCGCAATATATGGAGCGGAAAAAACGGGACGAGCAGGCCCGGCGGCGCGAAGTCGAACAACTGCAGCGCGAATTGGCGCGGCAGCAAGAGGTGGTCCAGACCTTATTTTCCCATCGCAAAATATCTTCCTATCACGCGCGCGAAAAAGTCGTACGCAAACTCTCCGACACGTTGGCTGGCAAAAAAGCGGCCTTGCCAGCCAGGCACGGGCCGGTCATGCGGATCCGCTTTTTGCCCGACCAGGGGGTAG
The DNA here is from genome assembly GCA_964479435.1 of uncultured Oscillospiraceae bacterium. Lineage (GTDB taxonomy): Bacteria > Bacillota > Clostridia > Saccharofermentanales > UBA5734 > JAAYKS01. The sequence goes on along the minus strand of CAYZME010000018.1, from coordinate 18,991 downwards.
CCGACGCGTCGCGCGTGTTGGTCCGCGCCGGGATGCTGACGATGGCTTTTGGCGCGGCGGCTTTGTTCACCGACGCGTCCTTCGTCATGCGCGCCGACGACCGCCTGGCGCTGGTCGGCCCCAACGGATGCGGCAAAACCACCCTGTTGAAAATTCTTCTGGGCGACACCGCGGCGCAATCCGGCGAGATCTGGTTGTCCGCGACCGCGCGCATGGGCTATATGAGCCAATTCACAACCTTTGCCGATGAGGATGAGGCGGTCGGGCAAACCGTCGCCGACGCCACCGGGGAAGGGGTTTTTGCCGTCCGCTCTTTGCTCGCCCGTTTTGGCTTTACCGACAGCGACCTCCACAAACCCATTCGCGTGCTCTCCGGCGGGGAGCGGGCCCGCCTGTACCTTTGCCTGATGCTGGAGAGCCGGCCGGATGTCCTGTTGCTGGACGAGCCGACCAATCACCTGGACATTGAATCGCGGGAGATTCTCGAAGACGCGTTGGTCGATTTTCCCGGCGCGTTGCTCGCGGTAAGCCATGACCGCTACTTCATCTCCCGCGTGTGCCACGAGGTGCTGGGGTTCCATGACGGCAGGCTCGGCCGCTACGATTCATACGAGAGCTATCGGCGGTTGGCCGTCGCCCGCCCCGCCGGGCAGGCACCGGCGGCAAGCCCCGCGCGGGTTACCGCGCCGCCCGGCCGGCAAGACCGGGCAGAACGCGAGCCGCGGCCGACGCGCGCCCCCGCCCGCAACCGAGCACAGGAGCGCAAATGGAATGCCGCACGCAAAGAACACGTGCAAAAGCTGGAGGCGGAAATCGCGCGGCTGGAGGCCGAGCGCGACGGGATGGAGCGCGCGTTTGGGCCCGGGACCGCACCGGAAACATATGGGGCGTACGCGGGCCTGGTGCACCGGCTGGAGAGCGCGTATCACGCGTATTTCGAATGGGCGGAAGAATCATGAAACGGCTGCGCGCGTCCACCCTGTTCCGTCTGTTGTACCAGATGGCGCGTTTTGCCGCCGGCTCGTTCCTGGCTTATAGCGTGGAAATCGGCAGCTTCGCGCTCCTGATCAAGGTCGTTTTCCGCCGCGAGAGCGAATGGATCGTGTTGCTTTCGATGGGCATCGCCCGCGCCCTTTCCATCCTGGTGCAATACAGCGCCAACCGCTACGTCGTCTTCCGTTCCCGCATTCACCTGGGGGTCAGCTTTGGGCGTTATCTGTTGGTGAACCTGAGTTTATTGGGTTGCTCCTATGTGCTGGTCCGGCTGGCGCGCCAAGCCGTCTCACTGGACATCACGCTCGTCAAAGTCGCGGTGGATCTGGTTTTGTTTTTTGCGAATTACACCTTGAACCGGCTTTTTGTTTTTGCCGGCAAGAGCGCCGGGAGAGGCCGCGCAAAAGCGCCAGGCGCGACGTCGCTCAGACCGGCGCGCCGGATTTCGTTTCGCCCTCGACGACGCCCGCGCCGCAAAGCACTTGCCGACCCGTCCGCCACAGAATCCTCACGTCCAGACCCAGGCTGATGTGCGCCGCATAATAACCGTCCAAGGCCGCCTTGACGGCAATGGGCAGCTCGTCGCGCCCATTCACTTGCGCCCACCCCGTCAAGCCCGGGCGCAAGGCCGCGGACCCGTTGGCGGCCCGCAACTCCATCAGATCGTATTGGTTCCACAATGCCGGGCGGGGGCCGACCAGGCTCATCTGGCCGCGCAAAACCTGCAGCAATTGCGGCAGCTCGTCGAGACTGGATTTGCGCAAAAATCGGCCCACCCGCGTGATGTACGCATCGGCGTCACCCAGCAGATGGGTGGGCCGGTCGGCCGGCGCGTCGACACGCATGGTGCGGAACTTCACCATGCGAAAATATGAATGGGCACGCCCCACTCTTTTTTGCCGAAAGAAAACCGGCCCGGGGGAATCCAGGCGGATGGCCAAGGCGGCAAACAGGAATACCGGACTCGTGAGGACCAGCGCGCAAACGGCAAAGAGGATGTCCAGCCCGCGCTTTATGTGCCTGTACACGTTGTACCTGTACACGTCGGCACCTCCGCGGGAGCGGGCGTGGATTTGCCGGGCCCAAGCCGGGGGGTGTAGGTCGGGATCAAGCGCCGCAGCGCGTCGCGCACATCCAGATTGTTGTCGAGCGTCTCGTGCAACAGATCCATCATTTGATCCATGTGATCGGTCGAGAAGCCTTGGTCATGGGTGCGCATGATTTTGGCGTCCTCCGTGGGGATGAGCTCTTCGGCCGCCAGCGACAGCTCCTCATACATTTTTTCACCGGGGCGCAGGCCAATGTAGCGGATCTCGATGTCTTTGTCGGGGACCAGCCCGGCAAGCTGGATCATTTTCCGCACCATGTCGTCGATCCGCACCGGTTCTCCCATATCGAGGATGTAGATTTCACCGGCTTGCGCCATCGCGCCCGCCGTGATCACCAGGCTGGCCGCTTCGGAAAGGGTCATAAAGTAGCGTGTGATGTCCTTGTCGGTCACGGTCACAGGGCCGCCTTCGGCGATCTGTTTGCGGAAGAGCGGAATGACGCTGCCGCTGCTGCCCAGGACGTTGCCAAAACGGACGGCGGAAAAGATCGTCGGGCTGTGCCGGTCGCTCATCCCCTTGATCACAAATTCACACAGGCGTTTGGACGCGCCCATCACATTGGTCGGGTTGACCGCTTTGTCAGTGGAGATGAGAATCATCCGCTCCGCGCCAAACTCGCGCGCCATATCGCACACATGAAACGTGCCGAACACGTTGTTCTTGATCGCTTCTTCCGGATCATTCTCCATCGTCGGCACATGCTTGTGCGCGGCCGCGTGAAATACAACCTGCGGGGCAAAACGCCGGAACACCTTGCTCAGCTTGTCGCGATCGCGTACGCTGCCGATCACCAGATGTAACTCCAGGGCCGGATGCTGCTTACGCAACTCCAGCGCCAACTCGTAGGCGGAATTTTCATAGATGTCGAAAATGATCAATCGGGACGGATCACACTTGGCGACTTTACGGCACAATTCCGATCCGATCGAACCGCCGCCGCCGGTCACCATCACCGCTTTGCCGCTCAGCCAGGCGCGCACGCGGGTGTCGTCCATCTGAACCGGCTCACGCCCCAACAGGGTTTCGAGCGGAATGTCGCGCACGCGGATCCCGGGAAGGTCAGACGGCATCGGGGCGTGCGGCTCGTCCTGGCGTGTCGCTGTCCCTTGAAAAACATCCGCCAGATCCACCCGCTGGATCTCACAGCCGGTCTCCAGGCAGATTTCCAGTATGGCTTTCATATCCTCGGCGGAGGAGCGGGCGATGGCGATGAAAATGCGTTCGACGCCAAAATCGCGCACCAGTTTGGGAATCGCGTGCCGGTTGCCCGCCACACGGACGCCGAGGATTTTCAGGCCGCGCTTGGACGGATCGTCGTCGATCAGGACAACGGGGACGCCCCGCTTGACCGGGTCATCGCGCATGCTGCGGATCAGAATCGCCCCGGCTTCACCGGCGCCGACGATCATCGTCCGTTTGGCGTTGAGATAGCGGCCGGACGTCACCATCGGGATCAGGCGGCGTACGATGCGGTAGCCAAAACGGATCGCGGTCATGAGCGCAAACAGGATGAGAAAGGCCGGAATATACATGCCGGGGCCCATTTGCCAGGGGATGGTGTCCGCCGCGACATAAAACAGCAGGCCGTCGACCACAACGGCTGCCATCAGTTTGACAAACTCTGTCAACCCCGCGTAATGCCACAGGCTGGAATACAACCCAAACACCGCGTTGACCAGGATCACCACAGGCGTGACATACATCGATAGCGACAGCACAAAATAACGGGAAGTAGGCCAGAAATCAAATCCCTGATAGTCGAGGAGATTGTTAAAGAAAGCCGCCAGGATAAAGGAAATATTTACGATCAAAAGGTCGGCGATCACCAGAAGCAAACCGCGCCTGATTAGCTGTTTCATGCAACGCTCCACACGTTTTGATGACGTCCGCCTGTCGTCGCCGACCGGTCATTCATCTCAGGCCTCATTTAAACATATTTAAGTCTTGGTCTCAATACGTACCCGCGCGCGCGTCAGGTCAAAATCGCCTGCGCCGCGCGGATGCCGTCCACGGCGGCCGAGACGATCCCACCGGCGTATCCGGCTCCCTCACCGCACGGGTAGATGCCGGCGATCGAAGCCTGCCCGGCGGGATCCCTCAGGATCCGCACGGGCGACGAACTGCGGGTTTCAGGCCCCGTGATCACCGCCTCCGCGTCGTCAAAGCCGCGTACCTGGCGGCCAAAAACCGGCAAGGCGTCGCGCAGTGCTGTCACAACAGCTGCCGGCAAATAAGCATCCGGCTCCACCAGCGCGCAGCCGGGGCGATAGGTAGGCGTCAAAGAAGACGCCGCGCTGCCAGATACGCCGGCCGACAGCCATTGCCCCAACGAAAGAGAGGGCGCGTAATGCCGGCCGCCGGCCGCGCGAAAAGCCGCCTGTTCAATGGCTTCCTGGTACGCGACCCCACCCAAAGGCGTCGCGTCTGGAAAGTCCGCCGTTGAAACCGCGACCAGAATCGCGCTGTTGGCGTGGGCGCCCGCGCGCGCGTGCAGGCTCATGCCGTTGGTGACGACCCCGTCATCGGTCGAAGCGGCCGCGACGACCAGACCGCCGGGGCACATGCAAAAGGTATAGACCGGGCGTCCGGTGCCAGGCCGGTAGGACAGTTTATACTCCGCCGGGGGCAACGCGGGGTGGCCCGCCGCTGTGCCGTATTGCGCGCGGTCCACGCGCGTTTGCAGATGCTCGATGCGCACGCCCACCGCAAACGGTTTGGCCGCCATCGCCACCCCCATGTTGGATAGCATCCGTTGGGTGCGGCGGGCGCTGTGCCCGATCGCCAAAACCAAAGCCGTCGCGGGGATCTCTTCGTTGGCAGCCAGGCCGGCCGCCTGCAGTTGCACCGTTTGCAGATGCCCGCCGCTGTGGTCAAATCCGCAAAACCGCCAGCCAAACCGATAGGTACCGCCGCAGTCCTCAATTTTTTTACGGATGTTCCGGACGACTGCGCGCAACCGGTCGGTGCCGATATGCGGCCGCGCCAACCAGAGAATCTCTTCCGGCGCGCCGGCCAGCACCAATTCTTCCATGACCGCTTGCACACGCGGGTCGTGAATTCCGGTGGTCAGTTTCCCGTCAGAAAAAGTACCGGCACCGCCTTCTCCGAATAACACGTTGGAATCCGGATGCAGGGGGCCGCCCGACCAGAAGCGCGCGACGTCGCGAACCCGCGTATCCACATCAAACCCTTGTTCGACCAGATACGGCCGCCGACCGGCCATCGCCAACAAAAGGCCCGCAAACAGGCCGGCTGGGCCTGTGCCGACGACGATCGGACGCATGGCCGCCCGGGGCGCCGCGTCAGCCGGCGGCAACAGCGGCGCGACCCCGCGCGGCTGTGGCCGCGAACCGGCGCGAACCGCGTACACCCATTGGATGCGGGAGCGATCGCGCGCGTCCAGCGAGCGCCGGACGACATGGTACGTGCCGGATCCGCCCATCCGGCGGCGGACCGCCCGGTCCAGCGCGTCCGCTCCTGAATCGATAGCCACACGAATCTGCTCGTACCGGTGATCGGGGGCGGACCGTAACATCGGCTAGTCCTCCAGATCCCGCGCGGCCGCCCGGCCGGCGGTCAATCCTGAAGCCCAAGCCCAGTGCAGATTGTATCCGCCGCAATCCCCGTCCACATCCAGCACTTCCCCACAGGCATACAGGCCGGGTATACGGCGGGATTGGCACGTGTGCGGGTCAAAACCGTCCGTAGCGACGCCACCCGCGGTCACCTGCGCCTCGCGCCAGCCGAGAACGCCGGTGACGGCCAGCCGCGTGTCACAGATCTGCCGGGCGAGCAAACCGGCATCCTCGCGCCCCAGTCGCCCGACCGGCAGGCCGGGTTTGCGGTCCAGCGCCCCTTTATATAACATCTGCCCCAATCTTTTGTTCAGCAAGCCGGAGAGAAAATCCATCCCGGTCCGATCGTGCAAAAGAATAGATCGTTCCATCAGCCATTCAGCCAAATGCTCCCGGGTCCATTCCGGGACAAAATCGATGTGGATCGACAGATCCTCCGCCCCCGCCGCCAGCAACCGGGAAACGGTGCCGCCCAACTGCAAAGCCGCGGGTCCGGACAAACCGAAATCCGTAAAGAAGATTTCACCCGCCTCGGTCCGGATCGCGCTTTCGCCGCGCGACAAAGTGAGCTCGCCGGCAACGCGGACCCCCGTGACGCTTTTGGTGAATTCGTTGGCGGTCGTGATCTGCACAATCGAGGGCAACAACCGCGTCACCGGATGCCCCCATGCCCGCAACATGCTGTGACCTGAATCGCCCCCGCCCAACTGCGGTGCCGCCGGGCCGCCGGTCGCCACAATCAGGCGCCGCGCGCGCATTGTGCGCCCGTCACCGGCTTTGACAACAAAGGGGTGCGGCGCCGGCAGCACGGTGTTTTCCCAAAACAGGGGGGCTTGATGCTCCGCCGTCCTGACTTCAAAATCACATACCGTTGTGACGCCGCGCCGCGCGGCTTCCATCCGCAAGGCGTCGAGCACGGCCGCCGCCTGCCCGCCCCGCGGGTACACCCGGCCCTGCGTGTCCGCTACGGTGGGGATGCCTATTTCCGCAAAGAAACTGCGGATGGCATCCGGTTGCCATTCCTGGAGAAAAGGAACCACAAAGGCGGGGTCTTCGCCGTGATACGCGGCCGGCCGGGTTTCCATGTGCGTCAAATTGCAGGTCCCGTTGCCGGTCGCCAGCAATTTGCGCCCGACACGCGCGGCGCGCTCCAGCAGGAGGACGCTTTTTTGCCCCCGGGTTTGACGCGCCGCGGCAATCGCGGCGGCATGACCGGCCGCCCCGCCGCCGACAATCGCGATGTCCCAATCCATGCGCATCTCGCGGTTTATGAGCCGGCGGGGTCCGGGGAGGCGGTGTCCAAAAGCGCTTCCAGTTCAGTCACCCAGGCAGAGAATTCCGCCATCGCGGCGTGCACAGGCGCGCCATCCGCCATGTCGAGGCCGGCCTGCCGCAAAATATCCAGCGGGTAATCCGAGCCGCCGGCACCGAGAAAGCCGAGATAGCGGGCGACCGCCGGCTCGCCTTCGCGCTCCATTTGATCGCAAAAAGCGATCGCGGCGGCAAAACCGGTCGCGTATTTAAAGACATAAAACGCATTGTAAAAATGCGGGATCCGGGCCCACTCCCAGCGCATATACGCGTCGATTGCGACATCCGGCCCGAAGTAAGCGGCCAGCAATTCCGCGTACAAATCGCACAGAACTTCCGCGGTCAGCGGCTCTCCGGCTTCCGCCAGCTCGTGCGTTTTCATTTCGAATTCGGCGAACATCGTTTGACGGAAAACGGTGAGCCGAAACTCCTCGATCAGGCGGGAGATATAGAACGCGCGTTCCAACCGGCCGGCGGCGGTGCGCGTGTCACAAGCGCGCATCAGATGATGGATCAGCAGCACCTCGTTGACGGTCGAGGCGATTTCAGCCAGAAAGATCGGATACGACGCGTCGACATGCGGCCGGCGGTTGGAATAGAGCGTATGCATACAGTGGCCTGCCTCATGCGCCAAAGTCATCACATCCGTCAATCCGCCGGCGAAGTTGAGCAGCATGTAGGGGTGTGAATCATACGTCCCCCACGCGTACGCGCCGCCGGATTTGCCTTCGTTTTCATAGCGGTCGATCCAGCGCTCGTGAAACATCCGGTCGAGGTTGTGGCTGTAATCCGCGCCCAAAACGCGGACACCGTCCCGGACCAGCGCGCGCGCATCATCAAAACTGTACTCACGCGTCATGGGTTCTACAATCGGCACATAGCAATCGTAAATGTGCAGGGTGTCCAGTGCCAACAGCCGTTTGCGCAAAGCCAGATAGCGCTCCATCGCGGGCATCGCCTGCCGGACGGCCGCGATCAGCCCGGTATAGACAGACGTCTCCAGACGATCGCCAAACAAAGCGGAAGCCAGAGCGGATGGAAAACCGCGCGCTTGAGAATAAAACAGATCGCCTTTGACATGGGCGGCGTACAGCGTGGCTATTGTATTGCCGACCGAGGCGTACGCCTCGTGCATCAGACGGAAAGCGTCCTGGCGGACACGCCGGTCCCGGCTCTCGCGAAAGCGCGAAAACAATCCGCCGGTCAGCTCAACGGTCTCGCCGGCCTCATCTGCCATGGAGCCATATTTCAAATCGACGTGGTCGAGCATACCGAACGCGTCCGACACCCCTTCGACAACCGGGCCGGCCATCGCCAACAGCCATTCCTCCCGCTCCGGCAAAATGTGTGGTTTGTGTCGCACATTGCGCGCTATATAGTGGCGGAAAGGCACCAGCCGCGGTTCAGCAGCCAGCCACTCCTCCAGCGTGTCCTCGGCAATCTGCGAAATCTCCGGCGCGACAAAAGAGGTTTCGGCGCTCAATTTATGGTACACCGCGCTGGCCCGCTCAAACATCGCCTGATGCGCCGCGTCCGCGTTGTCCTGGTCTTTGCGCATTCTCGCGTACGCGTAACACGCCATCATCTGCCGCGACAGGCGGTCCTCCAGTTCCAGGCTGTCGGCTAGCGAAACCGCGTCCGCGGCAATCGATCCGCGGCGGGCGATCAACGCGCCGGCGTCGGCTTCCACAGCCGCCAGCGCGGTCTCCCAATGCGCGTGGGTCGCGAAGATATCTTCCAGGCGCCATGTGTCCGCCGGATCCACCTCTGCTCGTTTACGATTTTTCTGCATACAACTCTCCTCCATGGTGTGTATCAGGGGATGGCGATCCGCCCGACCCCCTCTTGTGTGACCGCGACCACACCGCCGCCCGGATGGAAAGCCAGGCGGACGATCTCGGCGCCGGCTCCGGCAACGCCCTCCTGGCGAAAGGGCTGCAGGCGGAAAAAATAAATCTCCGAGCCAACCGCCACGGCGACCTGGTCCTTCGCCTGTGCCACAAATGCCGGCACCCCGGACAACGGGCCGCCCTCCTGTGCCGTTCCATCCGCCGCGACCAGATAAACGCTCGGTTTGCTTTCCGGCCCGGGCTCCGCGATGATTAGGACGCCCCGGGCGGTGGTCACGGCCTGATGGATTTTGAAAAAAGAAACCTGATACGCCAGGGTCGCGTCGGCTTTAAAAGCGGTCATGCCATGGGAACCGACCAGAACCGGCTGATCGCTCGTGTCATAAGCGACAACCGGCCAGATTTCCCCCGCTTCGGGCAACATTTGCCCCATCGCCGCCCCATTGCTTGCGTCCAACCGCTTGAGCATGGTCTGCAACCGGTGGCTGTCGGTGTCCAGCGAGACCACATCCAGCACCTGCCCGGCCGGAGAAAAAGACGCGCTCAGAATGAACCCGGACTTGCGTGAAATAAAGTCCCATTCAAACGCTTTGCCGCTCGTGGCCGACACCATCCGCAGCATGCCCTTGTTCTCGGCCTGCTCTACCAGCAAAACGAATCGGTCGGCGGCCGATACCGCCGCGCCGGTCAACAATCCGGAGACGGCGCTTTGGGCCAATACGCCATTCTCATCTACCACCAGATAGGTGCTTCCCCCCAGGTCGGCCACAACCGCCATCGCGTCCGCTATAAAACAGGCCGGAGACAACATGGCGCAGTCCACGCCCCATTTCTCCACACCGGTCAAATCGAGAAACGACAGGCGCGTCGGATCGGCTTTGAGCAATCCGCTGCGGAAAGGATGCAGCCGGGAGGCCTCCGCCGCGCTGCACGGGAATCCGCCGGTGACGACAGGGCGTGTCATTTGTGTCGGTTCCGGCTGCGGGTGCCGCCTGGCAAGTAAAACAGCGACCGCGATCGAAGCCCCCATCACGCACACAGACAAAAGGGCCAGGACCACCAGAGTGAGCCTACCCTTTGTTTGTCGACCGCTACGCTGGGATGCCATTTCGATCGTCCCCTTACTTCTGCCGATTAATTGTATACCCCGTCCACGGCCTTGTTCATGGCGTTGACCATGCCCCGGTAGGCCGGCCTCAGTCCTGCCGGCAATACATTCCCGACGTCAAAATCCTCATTGTCGAGGACGTTGATATCCACATAGCCGCCGGTATACTCCCCGTCGAGAAAGGCATACAGGGTGTACGCGTCGCGCGGTACATATGCCACCTGCACGCGGGTGCCGTCGCGGAATTTGTAGCGGATCACCACATTGGCCAAAGCGAGGTCGGGCTCGGCTTCCCGATCGATGCCCACCAGGGTCGCTCCGATCACCGACTGGTAGAACGATTTGAAATAGCTCTTACCCGCACTGTCGGTGATGTTCGCGTTTTTTCCATCGATTTTAAAGATGTTGGGATCCGACTTGCCATCGATCTCGATGGCAATCCGCGCCCCATCCAATTGTACGTCCACCCCGACCGTGTCAGCAATATTCGCCAGATATATAAACCGGTTCAACCATTGCATGACCGGCGCGTCCACCAACGTGAACTGGCTGGACGATGTGGTGAAGACGGCGCCGGGGATGCGGCTTGCCATGCCATAATACAAACCGGACCCGGCCGCTTTGCCAAGCGAAATGGTATAAGTCTGGTTGGCGTCGCTGATTTCAAATTCATAAGCGGGCGCGTCCAATCCATACTGGGCAAGCTCCGCCTCCGGGACATCGGTGGCGATGAACTCCGAGGCGGTCGCGGCGATAATCTCCGTTACCAGCGGCTCGACCTTGAGGGTCTCGCCCATCCAGTGCAGAGGCTCCTCAAATTTCCACTGCAATTCAATCAATTCCCCCGCGTCGTTGTAGAAGGGGTGGCTGTTAAAAACCACCTGCGTCTGATCGGACTTGCGGCGGATGGTGACCGATTTGATGTCGCTGTATTCCGCGCTGCACAGTTGCGGGTCCAAATAGCGCATCGCCGGCTTGAGAATCGCGTCGCCAGACCCCGTCCCGATCAGGTGGACAACGCCCGAACCTTCGACCATCGCGTAATAGTTCGCCCCCGACCCGGCCAAACTG
>CAYZME010000018.1:0-7964 GCA_964479435.1 uncultured Oscillospiraceae bacterium | reverse complement strand
CGTTGTCTGCCCGCCATCGTTGCTTTGAACAATCATGCGCCCGGCCGGCTGATCCAAACCATATAGCGACAGATCGGTCGCTTTTTCACTGATCAACCGCAACGAGGACAACGCGCGGAGATAGGACACCATGTTCCGCACACTCGCATCGGAATACGCGGGGTTTGCGGGTGTACGCACATGCCATTCATAGGAGACGGTGCCCGCCGCGTCTTTGCTTTCCTGCCGCTCGACGACCATCTGGCCGGTCGCGTTCTCCAGGGTGATTGTGGCCAAATCCGACTCCACAGAATAGAAGAGATATTGAATCGGTTCCGTTGTCGCCGCGGTGGGACTGCTCCCCCGATCGCCCCATACACTTGTGACAACCAGCACGGCTGCCAGTGCCAGCAACAAGATGCCGGGGATCCATAGTTTTTTCCAGTGATTCATGTAGCGCTATTCCTCCGCAAATTCCTTTGTACGGGGGCGGTCACAGGTTTTTACGACGACGGTAAACAACCAGCCCCACGATCAGCAAAGCCGCGGGGATCAGGGCCAACGCCGTTACAGACATAAACACATAGCCGGTTTGTGTTCCTTTTTGCAAGAGAAAGGATGGCAGCGGCTTTTCCGAAATATACAGACTGGTGTCTTGCGCGTCGGTCAGCCAGTTGACGGAAAAGTAGAATTGGTTGCCGTTGTAGGTGTTGAAATTTCGCAAAACCGAATCACTCAGCATATTGATGCTGCCGATGACCACCACTTTGCTGGACTCCGAAACATGGCTGGACATCCAACCCGTGTTCTCACACATGGCGGCAAACACTTGCACGCCCGGCGCCGAGAACTGATCTTCGTTGCCCAATTCCTCGATCACGCCGCTGCTTCCGGTCTGCGCGAGCGGCTCCACATGGACCCAGTCTTTCGCGTTGGCCAACACGCTGATGTGGCGCGCGTTGATCCCCAGAAGCGAGGTCTCGTAAGGAGTCGTGCTCAGCGTACCGGCCGGCCAATCCGCGACAAACGTGTACGGCAATTTGTTGAAGCGGCGATCCACATCATCTTCGCGGATTTTATCGTTGGTGATTTCGATGTTGTATTCCGCCAGAATTTCATTCAACCGCGGGAAGGCGTATTGGTTGAACTCGGTCAGCACCATCAGGTCGCCGCCTTTTTTGAGATAATCCATGAGGACGCGCTGCTCATCCACTGTGATGTCTTTGCGCGGGTTGTTGATGACCAAAACCGAACAATCCTCAGGGATGGACGGATCCAGCATCAGGTTCAGCGTCCCGCGGATGTCGACATTGTTGGAGCCGGTCAGAATGGATGTGAGCGTCGCAAAGACATCCAGCGGCGTCTCGTCATGGCCATCCAATGAATAGAAAACGGGCGTGATCGTCGCGGTTACATAATTGATGGCACCGCTGAACGCCGATTCCGCCGTGATGCCGGTGACAACCACCTCACCGGAGTAGTAATACCGCTCCTGGTCGATCGTGAACAAATCGTTTTGTGTCACGATGCGCAGCCGGCCCGTATCCATGTTTTTCACGACAAAGGTGCCGGATGTAAACTCTTTCATACCGGTCTCATCGAGCTCCCGGCCGATGTCGGGCACCAGATCCATACTCACATAGCGTACTTCGACTTTGTCATGGCCCGCGTCTTTGTAGCTGTCGAGCGCCATTTCAATGCGGGCCAGGCTGGAAATCGAGCCTTTTTCGTACAGACCGGTGATCTGTATCGGGGAGGTCAGATCCGCCAGCAGCTCCTTGCTGACCTTGCCGATGGAATACATTTTTCCATAGGACCAGTCCCATCTCAGCTTTTCACCCAGGATGGAGTCAAACAAGATGTTGACCAGCAAGAGAATGGCGATAAAAACCACGGCGGAAATGAGCGAGACGCGGCGCAAAGTGCGGTTGCGTTGATCGACCACGGCCGGCTTCTTATCTTTTTTCTGCTTGAACACTTGAAACAATCCCATTGCTATCACCTCTGGCTCCAGCGCCGCTTCTCAATGATCCGTATGGTCAAATACAGGAAAACAGCGATCAGACTGATAAAAAATACCAACGGCGCCAGTTCAAAGATTCCGGCGCTGATGTTTTCCAGTCTGGAACTGGGGTTGATCCATTGGATTCCCACAACGACCGCTGTGCCAAACGAGGTCAGCCATGTGTCAGGGATGATATTGAGAAAGTCGATTTTATTCAGGAAAGAGGCGATGCCATTGCCCATGATGCTGCCGATGGAGTCGACAATGTTCAGCGCCAGAATGCAAATGAAGGTGACGACGGCGGCAATGATCTGGCTTTCAGTCATGGCCGAGGCAAACACCCCGATCGCCAGATAAGCGGCCCCCAGCAGGATAAAACCGATATAGGCGCCGAGTACACTGATCTGGATCAGTCCGCCGAAATAGACCACGATCAACAAATGGATCACGGTGCCCAGGGTCATCAACAAAAAGATCGAGAGGATCGCCAGATACTTACCGAGTACAATTTCCAGCAGGGAAGCCGGAGAGGTCAGCAATAAAACATCGGTTCCGTTGCGTTTCTCCTCCGAAAAGGTCTTCATCGTCAACAGCGGAATGATGATGAAAAGCATGGATTGGATAAAAGCAATCTCGCCCGTCATATCCGCGGACGAATACGACAAACCGGAGGCTAGATACACCCCGCTCACAGCCATAAAAATCGCGAACACAACCCAACCGATCGGCGATTTGAAGTAGGAAAGCAATTCTTTCCTCAGGATGGCGGTCATCCTTTTCATCTTTATGCCTCCTCCTCGTTCTCGTTTGCGGCGCCACTGGTGACCGCCAGGAAAATATCTTCCAATGTCGGTTCGAGCGACTTGAGCTCAAGAATGGGCCAGGCATGGCGCGCCATTTCAAAAAACAACGGTTTGCGCGCGTCCACACCGGACTCGCAATCGATATTGATGGCACAGACCCCGTCTTTTTCCATCACCAGCTCGGCCAGACGAACGCCGGACAGCATGCGGATCTTTTGCAGAATGTCCTTGTGCGGGCCCTCGACCGTCACTTGCATCTTGCTGATCTTGCTCATACGCGAAGAAATGCTGCCGGGGGTGTCGATCGCGGCGATACGCCCGCGGTGGATGATCACGACCCGCTCGCAAACCGCCTGAACCTCGGGCAGAATGTGCGAACTCAGAATCACCGTGTGTTTCTTCCCCAATTCTTTGATCAGATTGCGGATTTCAATAATCTGTTTGGGGTCCAGCCCGACCGTCGGCTCGTCCAGCACCAGCACGCTCGGGCTACCGACCATGGCCTGCGCGATGCCGACGCGTTGCCGGTATCCCTTGGACAAGTTTTTGATCAACCGGCCGGCGTGGTCCGTGATCCGCACACTGCGCATGATGTCTGTCAATTGGCGGTTGCGCACGGCCGGATCGACGCCCTTGAGCTCGGAAACAAACCGCAAGTATTCGGTCACCGTCATATCCAGATAGAGGGGCGGATGTTCTGGCAGATAGCCGATCGCGCGTTTGGCCTCTTGCGGCTTTTCCAATATGTCATAGCCATCGATCTCGACATACCCCGAAGTCGCCGACAAAAACCCGGTCAGGATATTCATGGTCGTCGTCTTACCGGCGCCGTTCGGCCCCAGAAAACCCAGAATCTCCCCATCCTGCACTGTAAACGAGATGTCGTCCACCGCTTTTTTGTCACCGTAATACTTGACTAAGTTGCGGATTTCAATCATTGGAAGTCCTCCCGCGCTCTCGGCGCACGCACCGGATCGTGTCCCTGACGGACGCTGCAACGATTATAGCGTAAGAAACACAGACGGTAAATCGCGCGCCACAATTGTTCAATTTTCGCCAGCCGATGGCTGCGGCTCTTTTTCGGCCTCGTACAGGATCGCGCGAAAAAGCACCTTGTCCGCCGCCGTCGAATACCCGCGCACATGAAACTCCCGCCCGGCGGCGGCGTACTGTGTCGTCGCCCAAATCGCGACCTGGTCGCCGAATCGCGCTTCGGCGATATATTGGATATCGATCCCGGCAAGCCGGGGGTGATCTTGCGCTTGGCGATACACCGCGTCCACACACCAGGCCACATAGCGGGTGTTGTTGACATGCAGATTGCGGTCTATGTCACACGCGTCGGCATATTTGATGATCGTCGGCTGGCCTTTCTCCGCTTCCCCTCTTTTCATCACCGCCATCGCGTTCCACCCGAGCGCGTGCCGGTCCGGTTGTTCGTGCTCCGGGTGCGCGGGCAGGAGGTCCGGGCGCCGTGGCCGGCGCGATCGCATATCCACCAGTACCCACGAACTGGTCGCGCCACCGATCTGTACAGGCTTGCCATCTTCCCCATCCGGCAGGAAAAATTCAAAATCCCGCAAAAACAGCAGGCGATCCAGCCCGCGCGGCCAGGTATCGACGCGCAAGTGATCCTGCCAGGTCGGGAACGTGCGCATCCGTACCGACACACGCGTCAAAACCCAGCGCACGCCGAGTGGATCCATCACCTCGGTTCCCCATCCGCAGTGGTTGGCGTTCTGGATGGCGGCCTCCTGCATCAGCGAAAAAAGCGCGAACAAATGCAGGCGGTCGTTCCAGTCGGTATCGGTGGCGCGGACCGGAAAATAATACCTTCCCGTTTCAGCACTCATGGTTGGTTGGGTTCCGTTGCCGCGATCTGATTGCGGTCCTGGGCAGCGCGCAAATCGCGCGCGCCGGCCATGAGCAGAAGGAAAGCCAGCGCGAAGAAGACCGCGATGCTGAGGATGCCATATGAAGAGCGCCCGGTGGCATGCGCCATCAGACCATACAACAAGGGCCCGAGCACGGCGGCGTACTTGCCGAAGATGTCGAAAAAGCCGAAATACTCACTGGAGCGCGCGGGTGGCACCAACTTGCCGAAATACGAGCGCGACAAGGCCTGGATTCCGCCCTGGACGGTTCCCACCATCCCGGCCAACAGCCAGAAAAGCAATTGCGCGCGGGCTAAAATCGCGCCCTGGTCGGAGAGCGCCGCCCCTTCCACCATCCGCCCCATGCCGAATCCCAATAAACAGATCAGAAAATACATCAGAATGGCCCCCAGGATCGCGCGGATGGAGCCAAAACGCGCCGCCAGGCGGCCAAACAAAATCGAGCAGGGGACCGCGACGATTTGCGTCAGCAAAAGCGCCAGGATCATGGCGGTGGCGTCCAGCCCCAGCGTGCTCCCATACGCGGTCGCCATATGGATCACCGTGTTGACCCCGTCGATGTAGAAGAAGTAAGCGATCATAAAGATGAGCATGCCGCGATCGCGCAGAATGGCTCGCGCCGTCTGCCGCAAATTGCGCCATGTATTGCGCGCCAGCTCCGAGCGCGGGGTTTCCACAAAGTAAACTTGCCGGACATGACGCAACATCGGGATGCTAAAGACCGCCCACCACGCGACCGTGAGAACCACGCTCAACTTGACCGCCAGCGGATTGTCCATACCCATGGCAAACAAAATGCCGATCGACAAAACAAAAGGGATGGTGCTGCCGCCGATATAGCCCATCGCGTATCCCCAAGCCGATACGCGGTCCATCCGCTCCCGCGTGGTCACGTCCGTGAGAAAAGAATCATAGAACAGGCAGGATCCGGAAAATCCGATATATGCCAAAACGTACCCCGCGAGCATCATCCGCCAATGGTCGGTCAGAGCCATCGTGAGGGTAAAAACAAGACCCAGCGCGAGGAAAAAAGCGAACAGCTTCTTTTTCATGCCGCGATAGTTGCCGACCGCCCCCAAAAAAGGCGCCAGGATCGCGATGACCGCGGTCGCGATCGAGGTACCATAACCCCAATACACATCGCCGGGCGCGCCGGCGGCGCTTGCTACAGAGGAGAAATAAATGGGAAAGATCGCGGCCATGATATTGGTCGCAAACACCGAATTCGCCCAATCGTAGGCGATCCAGCTTTTTTCGAGGGCGGTAAAGCGGTTCCTGATCCTAGGCATGGACGGCTCCCCTCCGATTGTTTACCGCTGTGCGGCGGCGGTGTATCTGATACGGGACGGGTTGAAGCGCTTCATATTCGCCAACATGCGCTCGTCCGGATCGAAGACGACGAGCAGACGCTCGGATTTGTAATTGGCGACAAAAAACCAGCTGGACGGCGCATCGGCGGTCGCCGCGCAATCCAGAACCTGCAGGCGCCGTGCCCTCTTTTCGCGCTCATACTGGGCCGCGGAATCGCGAAACTCGGGGCCATCCAGGCGCGCCATGATTTCAAAATCCTTCACCCGCCCCGAAAACAAACGCTTGCGCTTGCGTCGATGCACGATCACATCCACATCGAGCTCCCCGTTGGTCACAATGTACTCGTATTCGATATGGAGCGATCCGATCAGCCACCACAAACCGTATCCACACCCCGCCAACGCGATGGGCGTAAGAAAAGAAAGGGCGGGCAGCAACAGCAACAACCAGATCAGGGTCGCGGCGGCGAGAATGGCCGACAGGATCAGTGACAAAACTTTGACATAATAGAATTTATCTTTTTTTCGCGGGACAATCCGTTCCAGAAAAATATCATCCATGTCGCGTGGTCGCTCCTTCCCTGTCCATCAGGTACCAAAATAAGCCAGCGCGTTGCCATAGCAGATGTTGCGGATCATCTGTCCCAGCAGCTCCATCTCCGGCGGCGCTTCCCCGCTATCGACCCAGCCTCCGAGCAAATCGCACAAAAGGCGGCGGAAATACTCATGGCGGGTATACGAAAGAAAGCTGCGCGAATCGGTCAGCATGCCCACAAAGGTCGACAAAACGCCGCAACTGGCCAACGCGGTCATCTGCCGGATCATCCCCTCTTTTTGGTCGTTGAACCACCACGCCGAGCCCATCTGCATTTTGCCGCGCGGCTCGGCCTGAAAGCACCCGATCATCGTCGCGATCGCGTAATTATCCCGCGGATTGTTGTTGAATAACATGGTTTTGGGCAGTTCATTCTGATCGTCCAGCGTCCCGAGCAGGCGCGACAATCCCGACATGTAGTTGTGGTCGGCGATGGTGTCAAAGCCGGTATCCGGACCGATGGTGCGGAACATGCGCAGGTTGTTATCCCGCAGCGTCCCCAGATGCAGCATCATCACCCAGCCCCGTCTGGCATATTCCCGCCCCAGGAACAACAACAGTTTCGTTTTATACTTGCGGATTTCGAGTTCTGTCAAGTGGTTGCTGCCCTCACTGGCAAGCGCTTTGCGAAAAATCGCTTCGGCCTCCTGATCACTACAGGCCACGAACTCCACGCTTTCCAACCCATGGTCGGCCGCGCGGCAATTCCGCGCATGGAAGAAATCAATCCGTTGACCCAGCGCGTGCAGGAAATCGGCGAAAGTGGCGGTGCTACCGGGGATCATGGCCGCCAATCGCCGCGCCCACGGTCCAAACGTATCCTGCTCAATCTGGAGGGCTTTGTCCGGCCGGAAAGACGGCCGCACCACCGTGGTAAACGCCGGCAACAGCCCCGCGCTCTGTTGGCGCGCGATCTCATCGTGTGCCTCCAGCAAGTCCAGCGGATCGTCGGTCGTCGCGACATAACGGACATTCGAGCGCGTGATCAAAGCCTGGGCGCGATAATCGTCGCGGGCCAGCAACTGATTGCATTTCTCCCAGATGGCCGCCGCGGTCTGCGGGTTTAACAGGGAGTCGATGCCGAAATACCGTGAGAGTTCCAGATGCGTCCAATGGTAGAGCGGATTGCCGATCAATTGGGGGACGACTTCCGCCCATTTGAAAAATTTCTCCTGCGGAGTCGCGTCTCCCGTGATGAACCGCTCGGGAACGCCGACCGAGCGCATCGCGCGCCACTTATAATGGTCGCCGCCGAGCCAGACTTCCGTGATGTTCGCGTACCGTTTGTTTTCAGCGATCTCCGCCGGGCTTAAGTGGCAATGAAAATCGTAAATCGGCATATCCGCCGCGTACGTATGATATAGCTTTCGCGCGGTG
>CAYZME010000017.1:0-27447 GCA_964479435.1 uncultured Oscillospiraceae bacterium | reverse complement strand
CTTTTCTCGCTGTTCAATTTTCAAGGTCCGTCCGCCCCGCTCCCGCGAGACGCTTAAACAAGATACCATCCCTTTTGATACCTGTCAACCTTCTTTTCGCTTTTATGCAAAGAGTTTTTCTACCGCCGTTTTTTGCCCTAATATCAGGCTTTTCGGGGTTTTTACTCCCGGTCTGATGTGCGGCGCCATACAAAACACCCCGGGGGAAAATCCCTTTCCTCCCAGGGCCGTATACGTATCATATAAAATCAAGCGATGGGATGGACCGCAGGTTTATCTGGCTTTGACCGGATCATAAGCGATCGAAGCGCGCCCCGCGCGGTGACACAATGCTGAACCGGCAAAGCAGTGGTAGGCGACGCCTACTCCGGGGTCAGCGAGGATCTCGCCGACGCATTCGAGTAGCTCCTGGATGTAATCCGCGCCGATCGGCGCGAGGTCGTGCGCGGGATAGATGGCTTGAATGACATCGGCCATGCTGCGAAACTGGCGCAGGCTGTCGCGAAAGACCCGCAGCGGCAGCGACTCATCCAGAAACAGCCAATGCGTGTTGGCGCCCAGCGAATCACCGGAAAACAAAATCCCGGCCTGGGCATCCCAGAGGCTGATGCTGCCCGGCGTATGGCCCGGGTTCTCCAGCACCATCAACGAGCGGTTGCCGAGATGAAAGATATATCCCTCGCCCACCTGAACCAGGGAGCAGGGCCCCTCGCGGAACCGCGAAAGGTACATATCCGCCGAATGCAAGTGCACCCGTGGGAACTGGCCGTTGCCGCCCTCATGGTCCGGATGGACATGGGTGTTGACAACGGTCACCGGCAACGCGGTCAGTGATGACACTAGGCCCGCCAGATCCCCCCGGCCGAACCCGGTGTCGATCAGCAGCGCCCTGTCGTCCCCCTCTACCAGATACATGTAGACGCCCTCTTCGGTGATGCGCCAAATTCCATGGCCCATGGCTTGCGTGATATAGTGCGCTTGGTCGGGCATGTTGTTTCTCCTACCGCTATTCGATCAGAAATCATCCAGTGGGAATAATACACATCATAATACTAATGAGAGTCGAAAAAATCAATTGTTTCCATAGCTAATCACAAATTAAATTTCGCTCGCGTTTTAACGATGCGTCTTAACATCGCGTTTTAACGCTGCGTCAAAACGTCGCGTTTTGACGCAGGGAGAACGATATAATGGTGCGAGTACCAACAACATCCAATGGAGGTATGATCCATGATCCGTATTGGCGTCGTCGGCTGTGGGGTCATCAGCGACATTTATTTCAAAACACTGACCCAAGTGATGAAAAACGTCCAGGTGGTGGCTTGCGCCGACCTGGTCGCGGCCAAGGCCCAGGCGGCCGCCGAGACCTATGGGATCGCCGCGGCCTGTGCCGTCGAAGAGCTTCTGGCCGATCCCGCGGTTGAGGTCGTCCTCAACCTCACCATCCCCAAAGCGCATCACAGCGTGTGCCAGGCGGCTTTGCTGGCCGGCAAGCATGTCCACGTGGAAAAGCCGTTGGCCGTGTCCCGCGAGGAAGGCGCTGAACTGGTCGCGCTCGCGCGCGAAAAAGGCCTGTACCTCGGCGGCGCGCCGGACACCTTTCTGGGCGCCGGACATCAAACCTGCCGCAAATTGATCGACGACGGCTGGATCGGGCAGCCGATCGCGGCCGCGGTCAACATGCTGGGGCCCGGCCATGAGCGCTGGCATCCCAACCCGGCCTTTTATTACCAGACGGGGGGCGGCCCGGTTTTTGACATGGCGCCCTATTATCTGACGGGACTGGTCAACCTGCTGGGGCCGATCACAACCGTGACCGGCGAGGCCAAAACCACTTTCGCGCAGCGCACCATCACCAGTGAACCGAAATTTGGCACAAAAATCGACGTTGAAGTCCCGACACATGTCAACGGCATCCTCGGCTTTGCCAATGGGGTTACGGCCAGTTTGACGATGAGTTTTGATATTTGGAGTTCCACACAGCCGCGCTTTGAGATCTACGGCACAGAAGGATCGCTCCAGGTTCCTGACCCCAACACATTCGGGGGTGAAGTCTGGGTGCGCCGACATGACCAGAAAGAATGGACTCTGATGCCGTACACACACGGGTACGCGGAGAACAGCCGCGGGCTGGGGGTTGCCGACCTGGCGCAGTGCGTCGCGGAGGGTCGGCCGCAAGGGTCCAATCGCTGCAGCGGTGAGCTGGCTTATCACGTGCTGGATGTCATGCATGCGTTACACGACGCGGCGCGTTCCGGCCAACGGGTACAGATTGCCAGCACCACCGCGCGTCCGCGCCCGATGGCGATGAAATTGCTGGCCGGCACTGTCGACTAATCGCCGGGCCTGCGCCAATCCCGCACCCGCACCGAGCCGCCGCCGGCGTGCCCGTTCAGGCCTGCATGGCACGCAGGTTGCGCGGCGCGGACCGCCGCACGAGCCAGTACAACCATCCGTCAGCGAGCAGGAGATACACCACGACCAGCGCGTAAGAATACAGCGTCGCGGCCGCCTGGTAGCGCAATTGCAACCACAGCGGCGGCACGACCGCCAGCGCGCCGGCCATCGCCGCGATCCCCATGGTGTACAGCACATTCATGTTCTGCTTGACCGCCTTTTGTTCGTCGATCCAATCCAACTTCGGGCGACGCAGATCAAACAAAATGCCCGCCAGGTTGGGCAACACCAGCGCGGCCGCCAGTGTCACGATCAGCAGCGGCACAAACCAGAGGGGCGGGCGCAAAACCACCGCCGCGGCCACCAGCACGATGACACCCGAGACGGCACTGACCAGGACGCCGGTCATCACTTTGGCGTACACCTGCGCGCGGTAACTCATGGGGATGATCTTCATAAAATAAGCGCTGGACCCATCACGGGAAATGGCGCTGGCCGTGATGCCATGGGTCCCACAGATAAAAATGATCACCGACGCCAATCCGCCGAGGACAATCGGGCCGGCGATCGCGCCCGGCGCAAACGCCGCCGCGCGAAGCGACACCAGCGCGGCTTTGAGCTCCACCGTGTCTCCCGTCGTGGACGCAAGCAGTGGCGCGAGAAAAAACACGGGAAAAAGGAGATTCATCAGCAGGTTATTCATAAAAAAGACCGGCGTGCGCAACAGAATGCGAAACTCTTTGAGCACATACAGCCAGAAAGCCGAGCCGGATGCGGCGAACGACGCCACCTCCGTGCGCGAAAGCGCGCGTTGCCGCGCGAACGAAGCGCCGACACCCATCACACCCTTGAAATAAAAGGCCCGCGCGCACAGCAGCAGCAACGCCACGCTCGCGGCACAGATCAACAAAAACCCCGGCAGATCAAGCGTAAGGCCACGCCCGGCGGAATCGGCGAGGGCCGCGGCAGCGAACGCGGTGCCGGGGAAAACACCGGCCGTAACCCGCGCCAGCGCGGCGGCATTGTGCGCCAGGGCCGTGATCAGGTCGGGTCCAGCCAGGCTCTGCAGGCGCTGCATGCCGAAAACCAGCAACAACGTCACGGCCATGATACCGATGTTGGCGACCATGTTGAAACGGTCTTTGTTGCGGGCGGCGGGGGCGAAGCGCATCAGCAAAATCACCAGCACCGACGCCAGCGCCAGCGGCGTCACCGGCAGAAACAGCAAGATCACCAGCGCCCGGAAATAAAAGAGCGCCCCGGCGCCTTCCAGCACCCCATATGTGATCAGCGCCGGCAGGCCCAACAGCCACACCAGGATGTATTCATACAACAGCGTCGTGAGAAATTTGGCCAAGACGATTTGCCCCGGGCGCAGGGGCAAGGGCAGCAGTTTGTCCACGTCACTGGCGTGGTAATAGACACTGATCGCGTACATCACCCCGAACAGAAAGGTCAGCAGCGAAAGCAAACTGATCACCAGCGACGGTAGGGCGCTTTGCATCCCGGCCGGCGCCAGAAGCGGATACACAGAGCGCACGCCGAGTACGGCCAGTGTGACGAAATAGCCGGCCATCACCATCGCCAGGATCAGGTTGCCCATCCGGCCGAGGTTGATTTTGCGTGTGCGCCGCGCCCCGATCCCGCCTCCCCATTGGATTCCACGAAACATCGCCCAGGCCAGCAGCCACGTGTTGCGCATCAGGATCGCGCCTCCCCTCCGGCCTCGTGTTCCGCGGCGTGGTTTTCTCCGGTCAGCTCCAGAAACATGCTTTCGAGTGTGCCCTGCGAGGTAAAATGCGTTCGCATCTCCGCGATCGACCCGCAAAACAAAATGCGACCGCGATCGACAATCGCGACGCGGTCACAGATTTTTTCCGCGACGTCGAGCACGTGTGTCGAGAAAAACACGGTTTTGCCCGCGTCCGCGTGGGCACGCATCATCGTCTTCATTTGAAAGGAGGCTTTGGGATCCAGGCCGGTCATCGGCTCGTCCAAAATCCACAAGGCGGGCTCGTGCAGCAACGCGCCCATCAGCACCAGCTTCTGGCGCATGCCGTGGGAATAGCTCTGGATGCGATCGGTCAACGCGTCCCGCAGGTCCAGGCGCTCCGACAAGTCCGTGATGCGCGCCGCGCGCACGTCGCCGGGCACGCCATAGATTTCGGCCATGAATTTGAGGTACTCCAACCCCTTGAGGCGCAAAAACACATCCGGGTTGTCCGGCACATAACCAAAGGTCTTTTTGGCCGCGATCGGCTCCAACGCGATATCCAGCCCGTTTACGAGAATGCGCCCCTGATCCGGGGGCAGGATGCCGGTGATCAGCTTGATGGTCGTGGTTTTACCGGCGCCGTTGGGCCCCAAAAATCCAAAAATCTCCCCGTCGCGTACATCCAGGGAAATGTCGTCCACCGCCTGGACCTGGCCGTTGTACGACTTGCTCACATGCTCGATCCGGATCATTTTTTCATCTCCTTTGATCAGGAACCCGCGTACCACCCGAGAAAGCGGACAAACGGATATTCCTGTTCCAACTGATACAAGGTTACCAGAGCCGCGGTCTTCTCCGCTCCCACCGGGTGGGCGTCAAAGTCCAGGTAGAATAAATATTCCCATGGGCGCGCGGGCTGGGGGCGCGATTGGATTTTCGTCAAATTGAGCCCACGGTCGGCAAAAATATCCAAAACCGCCGCCAGTGTACCGCTGCGGTCGTCCAATCGCAAAATCAGGCTGACCCGGTTGGCCGCGGCGTCGATCGCGGGGGCGCCGGTCACCATCACAAAACGGGTCTGGTTGCTGGCATTGTCGCTGAGGTTTTCCGCCAGGATCGACAACCCATAGGCCCGCGCGGCTTCGGGCGAGCCAATCGCCGCGACCGTCGGATCCGCCCGTGACGCGACCTCGCGGGCCGCGTAGGCGGTGTTGTCCGCGGCGACGGCCTGCCATTTCCGGTCGCGAATGGTGCCGGCGCATTGGGTCAACGCCTGCGGATGTGAATGGACCGCGCGGATCTGCCCGACCGCGCTGCCGGGTACCCCCAGCAAGGCGTGCGCGATCGGCAAGGAAAGCGCGCCGACAATATACAATTCATGGCGCAGCAACAGATCATAGACCGCGTCAACCGTGCCCGCGGTGGTGTTCTCAAGCGGCAACACCGCGGCGGCGGCCGCTCCGGCGACAACCTGCGCGCACGAATCGGCAAACGTGGCGGTTTCGATCTGCCGCGCCGCGGGCGCCAGCTGTGCCGCCGCCAGCGACTGGTACGAGCCGACGCCGCCCTGGACGGCAATCGTCGGGATGGGCAGCGCGGACGGCGCGTCCGCGATCAGCCCGCCCAGCGGCCAGCTGCCGTCAGCGGGCAGCAAAAGTTCATATTGCAGCGCGCGCGACAAGCGCATGACATGGCGCATCAGAGAACGGACGTGCAGGGCGGCGGCTTGCGTCTGCCCCGCCGCCAGAGCGGCCCGCGCCCAGGCGTGCGTTTGTGCCAGCACCTCTTCCTCACGCGCCGCGGCAAAAACCGCCTGCCCGCTTTTGGCTTTGATCGCCGCGACCTGCGCGGACACATCCATCCGTTTCACCAACGTGCGGACCAGTTCGCGATCGATCGCGTCCATCTGTTCGCGCGCGTCTGACAGCGTATGTATGGTCATGGCCCCTTCCCCTCCGCCGTCAGCAGCGCCGCCAGACGCCGCACACCCTCGGTATAGCTGTCGATGCCCAACCCCGCCACCTGGTCGCGGCACGCGGGCCGGATCACCGAAACACGCCGCCAGGGTTCGCGGGCGTGAATGTCCGAAATGTGCACCTCGATGGCCGGCAATCCGCACAGCTCCAGCGCGTCGTGCAACGCGTAACTGTAATGGGTCAGCGCGCCGGCGTTGATGACGATGCCGCGGTAGCGCCCGGCCGACCGCTGAATCACATCGACCAGGGCGCCCTCATAATTCGACTGATACGCGTCCAGCCGGTATCCCAGCCGCCGGGCCTCCCCCTGCGCCGCCCGCTCGGCATCGGCCAGTGTGAACGACCCGTAGTGCGCGGGATCCCGGCGCCCCAGCATGTTGAGATTGGGGCCGTTGAGCAACAACAACCGCGCGTACTTATTCGCCATCGCGGTCCGCCTCCTTCCATAGATCGGCGATCACCAGCGCCACGCAGGCCTCGACGACAGGGACCGCGCGCGGGACGATACAGGGGTCGTGCCGCCCCTTGATCGTGAGGACAGCATCCTCCATCCGCGCCAGATCGACCGTCTCCTGCGGGATCCCGATCGACGACGTGGGTTTAAACGCCACCCGCAAGATCAGCGGCATGCCGTTGGAAATACCGCCGTCACTGCCGCCGCCGTGATTGGAGCGCATGCGTACCGCCCCCTCCTCGATTCGGGGGCGGTCGTTGTTGGTGGATCCGGTGGCATCGGCCACCGCGAAGCCGTCGCCGAACTCGACCCCTTTGACCGCGGGGATCGAGAACAGCAACTCCGCAAAACGCGCCTCCAGTCCGCGGAACATCGGGTCACCCAGACCTGCCGGCAACCCCCATACGACACATTCGACGATCCCGCCGACCGAATCGGCGGCCATCCGTGCCTGTTCGACGGCGGCGGCCATCGCCCTGCCCGCCGCCTCCGAGAGCACGGGCATCTCCTTGTCGGCAATGGCCGCCCACGCGGCCTCGTCCGGGCGGACCGGATCGATCGCCAGATCGTCGACACCGCCGATCCGGCGCGCCCGCGCGTGGATACGGATGCCCAGACGGGACAGCCATTGCAGGCACAGTCCGCCCGCCAGCGTGAGCGGCGCGGTCAGACGGCCGGAAAAATGGCCGCCGCCGCGCGGATCCTGGAAACCGCGGTAGCGGATCGCGGCGGTATAGTCGGCATGCCCCGGCCGCGGGGTCGTGGCGAACGCGGTGTAATCCGCGGACCGGGTGTCCTGGTTGCGAATCAACGCGGTCAAAGGCGCGCCGGTACTAAAACCGCGATACGTTCCGGACAGAAATTCCGGCAGATCGGCCTCTTTGCGGCGGGTGGACCACGGGTTGCGGCCGGGCGCGCGGCGGGCCAGCAGCGCCCCCAGGCGAGCCATATCCAATGGCACACCGGCGGGAAAACCATCCACGACCACACCGATGCCCGGGCCATGGGACTCGCCAAACAGCGAGACGCGGAGCGAATGCCCCCAAATGGAACTCATGACACGACACCTCCCAACGAGACCCAATCCCGATAAAACGCGGGGTACGATTTGTCCACACACCAGGGGTCCCGGATGGCAACCCCCTCCCGCGTGCCCAACGCGGCCACCGCCAGCGCCATCGCGATGCGGTGGTCGTTGTGGGCGTGCGCGGTGCCGCCGGCCAATTGCGCGCGGCCATCAATACGCAGCCCGTCCGCGGTCACGCGGATGGCGGCGCCGATGGCTGACAGGCCGTCGGCGGTACTGGCCAGGCGATCGCTTTCTTTGAGCCGCAAGCGCTGCGCGCGCACAATCCGGGTCTGCCCCGGCGTACAGGCCGCGACGGCGGCCAGGACCGGCACCAGATCCGGGATCTGCGACGCGTCGATGGTCAGCGCGCGCGTCTCACCCGCGCCCAGCGCCGCCAATTGCCGCAGCCACGTGACGATCGCCCGATCCCCCTGGTGTGAATCGGCGGGCAGTCCCCGCACCTCCACCCGGCTGCCCAACCGGTTGGCAGCCAACCAGAATGCCGCTTGCGAATAATCCGCCTCCACTTCATACAGGGCAGGCCGGTAGGCCTGGTTGCCGGCGATCTCATAGCCGCCGTAGGGCATGTCGGCGGCGGACGCGTCCGACAGGCCCGCCGCACACGGTTGCGCGTCGACGCCAAATACGCGCTGGATGGCGAGGGTCAAATCGACATACGGCGCCGATTCCAGCGGCGAGGTCAAGACCAGCCGTGAGTCGCCCGGCAGCAGGGGCAGCGCCAGTAATAACCCGGATACATATTGAGAGCTGACATGCCCCGGCACCTCATATCGCCCGGGTTGCAGGCGGCCGCGCACCCGCAGCGGTAGACTGCCTGCCGGCGGCAACTCCAGTTTTGCGCCATGGCCGGCGAATGCCGCCTCATACTCCCGGATCGGCCGGGAGCCCAGACGGCCCCGGCCGACAAAAACCACCTGTCGACCCAGGGCGGCCGCGACCGGAATCAACAACCGCAGCGTCGTCCCCGACTCGCCGCAGTCCAGGGTGCTTGCGCCGTCCCGGAGCGCGCGCAACGCCTCCATGGTGTGCCGGATATCCGCGGAGGGCTCCCCCAGCCCGATGATTTGCGAGCGCCCGGGCGCAGCCCCCGCGGGTGCATTTTCCTCGGCCAGGGCCGCGCAGATGAGCGCGCGATGGGCGCAGCTTTTGGACGCGGGCGGCGTGATCACACCACATAGCGGCTGGGGCGCGATCCGCAAAACCGGCGGGCGCGCGCGATAGAGCTTTTCGATGTCAGTGCGCATGCCAGGCCTCGCGTACCAGCCGGATGGATTCTGTGGCGGACAGCGGCACGACCGTGGCGCGGCCGATCGCCTGCAACAGGACCCAGTGGATCTGGCCGGACAGGTTCTTTTTGTCGGACAGGATGGCCGTAGCGACGGCATCGCCGTCCAGTTGCGGCGCGTGCACTGGCAGGCCCAGCTGTGCCAACACAGGCGGCAGCGCGGCCGCCGCGTCCGACGGCGTTACGCCCAGCCGCACACCGGCGCGGGCGGCGACGATCATGCCGATCGCCACCGCTTCGCCGTGGGTGTATGTGCGGTAGGCGGTCACTTTTTCGATCGCGTGGCCGACCGTATGGCCGAAATTGAGCAGCATGCGCTCGCCGGCCTCGCGGGGGTCGCGGGTCACGACACCGGCCTTGATCGCGATATTGCGTGCCACCGCCCAGGCCAGGTCGCGCGCGGTGTCCTGTCCGCGCGGGCCGCCGGCGGCACACCAGGCAAACAACTCCGCGTCGGCGATGGCCCCGTGCTTGACGACTTCCGCCATGCCGTCCGCCTGTACGCGCGGCGGCAGCGTCGACAGGGTATCGGGGTCGGCCAGCACCAGAGCCGGCTGGTGAAAAGCACCGATCAGGTTTTTACCTTGCGGCAGATCGATCGCGGTTTTGCCGCCGACCGCGGCATCCACCATCGCCAGCAACGTCGTTGGCACCTGCACCCAGGCGACCCCGCGCATCCAGGTCGCGGCCGCAAATCCGGTCAGGTCGCCGGGTACGCCCCCGCCCAAAGCGACGACGACATCGGCGCGCGTGATCCCGGCGGCTAAAAACCGCTCGTACAGAGCGAAGAGATGATGTTGCGATTTGCTGCCTTCGCCGGGGGGCAACCGGTGCGTGGCGACCGCGAAACCCGCCGACTCCAGCGAAGAGACGACCGGCCCGAGATAGAGGGCGGCCACATTTGTGTCGGTCACGACGCAGGCGGTGCGCCCGCGCACGTGTCCGGCGATTTTTTCGCCCGCGCGCGCCAGCAACCCGCGCTCGACATGCACCTCATACGCGGCACCCGGGACGGGTACGGCAATCACCGGCATGTCGGCACCTCGAAATGTCCGAATCCCGCGGTCACAGCTCGCGCCCCACGGCCGCCGCCACCGGGCGGAGCCGTTCCATCAGCGCGGAGAACTGGTCGGGGGTCAGCGATTGCTGGCCGTCGGACAGCGCGTTTTTGGGATCGTTGTGCACTTCGATGATCAGCCCGTCGGCTCCAGCGGCGATCGCCGCCATCGACAGGGGTTCCACCAGCCAGGCCGCGCCGCTGGCGTGGCTGGGGTCGACAAAGACCGGCAGGTGCGACAGGCGCTTGAGCACCGGGATGGCGCTGATATCCAAGGTGTTGCGGGTGCTGGTTTCAAAGGTGCGGATGCCGCGTTCGCACAAGATGACATCCGCATTGCCGCCGCTCATGATGTACTCGGCCGACATCAGCATTTCCTCGATGGTGTTGGCGAAACCGCGTTTGAGCAAAATGGGTTTGCGGACCCGCCCCAGCTCCTTGAGCAGCTCGAAGTTCTGCATGTTGCGTGTGCCGACCTGGATGACGTCGACAAATTGGTTAAACAGCTCGATTTGCGACGGATTGGTGATCTCGGAAACAACCGGCAGGCCGGTGGCGCGACGGGCTTTTTTCATAAACAGCAACCCTTCGGCGCGCAAACCCTGAAACGAGTACGGCGAGGTGCGCGGCTTGAAGGCGCCGCCGCGGAGCATCCCGGCCCCGGCCCCGGCTACCGCTTCCGCGATGCCACAGACCTGCTCCTCGCTTTCCACCGAACAGGGTCCGGCGGCGATCAGGACCCGCCGGTCGCCTGCGCTGCGGTCGCCGATCGCGACCACGGTGTTGTCGGGATGGAACTTGCGGTTGGCCCGCTTAAACGGCTCGGATACTTTCATCACCCGCTCGATGGCGTCCTGCATCTCCAACGCGGGAATTTCAATCGCGGAGGTGTCGCCGATCAACCCCAATACGGTGGTGTCACTGCCAAAAATCGGCGCGGCGGTCACCCCGTAGGTCCGTTCGGTCCACTGGCGCAATTCCTCGACTTTTTCGCGGGTCGTCCCCCGCTTCAATACTAAAATCATCTTTATTCTCCTTCTTTCCCGCAACCCAGCGCGGCGACCAGTTCTTGGGCGGCGCGCGCGGCGTCGCCGGGGCCGGTGTTGTCGATGACCAGATCGGCGCGGGCCAGGTAGGCGGGCATCCGCTGGCTGTATAACAAATCCGCCTGGTCACGCGCGTCGCCGTCCAGCAGCGGGCGGCCGGTATGCTGGCCCACCCGGCGCAGGATACTTTCCAGGCGCGTGTCCAGCAAAACAACCAACGCGGGCGCGGCCTCGACAATCTGCATCGACGCGTCTTGCAGCAACGCGCCACCGCCCGTCGCCACCACTGCCGATCCGGGTTCATTGAGCGCCGACGCCAACACCCGCGCCTCGGTGCGGCGAAACGCCGGTTCGCCTTCATCGCTGAAGAGGTCGGGGATGCTGCGCCCCGTCGCCAGGCGGATGCGGTCGTCCAGATCGACAAACGGGATGCCCATACGCGCGGCCGCGTGCCGCCCGACGGTGCTTTTGCCGCTGCCCATAAAGCCGGTGAGCAGGTATTTGATGGTGTTCTGGCTCAACAGCGACCGGATCAGGCTGGTAGCGATCCCCGCCAGCCGCGCGCGCAGCTCCGGCGCTTCCCAGTCCACCCCCGGATTCCAGATCCGTTGCGCCGCGAGCGCCTGCTCGAACAGCATCCGCAGCCCGCCGCGGGTGCGGACGCCCGCCGAACGGGCGTGGAGCAACAGGCGCGTCGCCGGGGGATTGTAGACACTGTCAAAGACGAACCGCGCGTTGGCGGTGGTTTCGCGCGCGACCGGCGTGCCGCGGACGTGCGGCCACATGCCGATCGGCGAACCGTTGAGGATGGTGTCGGCCTGGCAGACGCGGGAGGGGCCGCCCTCGATGACCGCGACATCTTCATATCCGGTTTGCCGGCGGATATCCTCGGCCAAACGGCGCGCTTTCTCTAAGCCGGGCGAAAGGATGCGGATCGAGCGCGCTTTGGCCAGCGCGGCCTCGATGCCCATGGTGCGGGAGACGCCGCCGGCGCCCAGCAACAGGACGCGGCGCCCCGAAAGGGGGACCCCGCAGGCCAGAAACCCGGCGCCGTCGGTGTTGTGACCGGTCAAACGATGCACCGTGTTGACCGCGCCGTAACGGGCGGCCGATGGGTGCAGCTTTTGCAAAAACGGGATGACCTTTTCTTTGTAGGGGATGGTGACATTAAACCCGTCCAGATTGTCCATCAGCCGCGGCAACAGCATTTCCAGGCTGTTGGGCTCCATCTCGAACAATTCATAGGTGCCGCGGATCCCGGCCGCCTCCATGATCTGCTCATGGATCAGCGGGGATAAGCTGTGGCCCAGCGGATGGCCGACCAACCCGTACCTGCGGAGCCGTCCCCCGTTCTTGTCATCGTTCACAGTCATATCCTGCCTCCGTCAGCACCCGCGCGGCGGCGGCTTGCTGACGACTGTCTTCCAGCAAAACCCGCAAAACGCCGCTTTCGTACGAGCGCACATTGGTGATATCTAAATTGCGTATGTTGATGCCATGGTCGCCCAGCAACCCCGCGACCCGTGCCAGCGCGCCCGGCTGGTCGGGGATCTGGACGTTGAGTGTCGTATGCGCGTCCAACGCGCCGCGCCCGATGGACGGCAACCCCGCCCGGTATGCCGCGCCGGCCGCGAACAAGGTATGCAGCGCCTCCGCGTCGACGCCGGCGATGGCGCCGCGAAAGCGGTCCAGCACCTCCCGATACGCGTCAAGCAGCGGGATCAGCGCCGGCGCCGATTGCAGACAGATCCCGGTCCACAGGGCGGGAGGGGCCGAAGCGATCCGGGTGATGTCCTTGAACCCGCCCGCCGCCAGGGCCGAGAGCGTCCCGCCATCTTGTTCGGACGCGAGTACCGTCAGCGCCGAGGCGACCGCGTGCGGCAAATGGCTGATCGTCGCCACCGCGTGATCGTGCTCGGCCGCCGTCATACGCATAGGCAACGCGCCCAGGCGCGTGACCAACGCCGCCAGGGCGTCCACGTCACGCGCCCGCCGCGTCCGGGCCGCCGCATCGCCATCCGCGGGCGCGCACAGCACATAGGTCGCGCCTTCCAGCAGATCGGCGGCGGAACAGCCGTACCCGGTGCGCTCCGACCCAGCCATCGGATGGCCGCCGACAAACCGCGGCAGATGGCCCAGCGCCCGCAAAACCGGCTGCTTGACGCTACCCGCGTCGGTCACAATCCCCGCGCAATGGGCGACCACACGCGCGGCCAGCGACGGCAGTGTTTCGACGGGCGTGCAGAGAAAAACCAGATCGCAGGCGGCCAACGCGGCGAAACAGTCGTCACCGCCGTCGGGCGCGGGGGGTACAATCCGCACCCCGTGATCGATGGCCCCGTCCGCCCGTGCCGCCGCCAGCACCTCGGGTTTGCGGTCCATGCCAATCACCCGGCGCACGCCGGCGCGCGTTTTGAGCGCCCGGGCGATTGAGCCGCCGATCAGGCCCAGTCCGACGACGCCTACTTGATCGATTGTCACGGCCTCTCCGCGCGCGGATGGCCCATTTTCATTGTCCATTTTATACGCCTGCCCCGACTACCTTGCTACCATGCTGACTTTAGAAGTATCGTCTATTGTGCGGTGTTGTCTGGCACTCGTCAATTCGCATATCGTTCAGAAACCGGCGCCCTTTCCGCCTGCCGGCCCGCAAGGCAGGCCGGGACGCCGCCTTGGCGCCGCCTTGTCTTCGCCTTAGTTTAAAAAACGCTGGATGGCATCGGGGTTGGCCGCGTAATGGGTGGCATCCGCGCGGTCGATCAGGCCGTCCCGATGCAGCGCGGCCAGACTGTTGTCCATCGTCACCATGCCTTGCTCCCCGGCCATTTGCATCACGCCCTCGATTTGCGGCGTTTTGCCTTCGCGGATCATATTGCGGATGGCACTGTTGACACGCATGATCTCAAAAGCCGGCACCTGCCCGCAGGGTTCGGACGGGATCAACTGCTGGGAGACCACCGCCTGCAACACCGTCGACAGTTGCACCTTGATCTGTTGCTGCTGGTTGGGCGGGAAAATATCGACGATGCGGTCGATGGTTTTGGCGGCGCCGACGGTGTGCAACGTCGACAAGACCAGATGTCCCGTTTCAGCGGCGGTCAAGGCGATCGAGATGGTCTCGAGATCGCGCATCTCGCCGATCAGGATCACGTCGGGCGATTCCCGCATCGCCGCCCGCAACCCCGCCGCGTAGGACAAGGTATCGGAGCCGATTTCGCGCTGGTTGATGATGCTGTTCTGATGCCGGTGCAAATACTCGATGGGATCTTCGAGGGTCAGGACGTGACAGGCGCGCTCGCGGTTGATCTTGTCGATGATGGCCGCCAGGGTGGTCGTTTTGCCACAGCCGGTCGGGCCGGTCACCAGCACCAGGCCGCGGTTGAGCCGCGCCAGATCGAGGACAACCGGCGGGATCCGCAAAGCCTCGGGATCGGGCAGATCGAGGAAAATCCGCCGGATGGAGATGGCACAGGAGCCGCGCTGGGTAAAAGCGTTGACGCGAAAGCGCCCGATCTCCGGCATCGACATCGCGAAATCACACTCACCGGTATCCTGAAAAGTCTGGATGTCGCGCAGTCTGGTCATCAGGCGCTCGGAGATCGCCCGGGTGTCGGCGGGGGTGAGTCTGTCCCGGGCCAAAGCGCTGGGCACCAGCACGCCGTCCACCTTCATCGTCGGCGGCACGCCGACGGTCAGAAACAGGTCCGAGGCGTTGCGGCCCACCGCTTCTTTGAGAATTTCCACGATATCCAACATCATCCGTCCTCTCCGTCCCACAGTCCGCCCGGCTCGGTGCCATACGCGAAGGGTTGCTGAAACTGTCGCCACCGTTCGATCCGCGGCGAGTCGGCGATGATCCTTCCGTCGGCGTCGAGTGACCAACGCAGCCGCACTTCGATGCCGCGCGCCGCCGGGTCGCCGGCGATGGCTTGCGCGACCAGCGCGTCGGCTTCACGCCGGCAGGTAATCTCCGTGACCCCGTCGACGCGGACCGCGGCCAGGCGTTCCAGCGCTTGCCCGGCGTCGTCACCCGCCGCAGTCAGGCGGTCGACCGCGGCCAGAAACCGCTCGGCGCCGGCATCAAAACGGTAAAATTCAGCGGACCAATCGGCGTGACTTTGGGCCATCCGCAGGTTGGCCGAGGCGGCGGCCAGGGCCATCGCGCCAAACACCGCCAGCAATACAACCATCAATACGATCAATGCCGAGGCGCTACCGCGGCGGCTGCGCAACCGACTCATCCGATGCGCTCTTTTCATTGGCAATACCGGCTGACGGTGATTTCGTGCAACACCGGCGCCGCCTCCTGTCCGGGCCCGACCGCGACCACGCGGATGCGCAGGTCGTAGACCCCGTCTTGCCCGGCCGATCCCTGTAATCGCACAACGTACGCGGCGCGGTCTTCCCCGCACGGGCGCATCTGCGCGTCGACCGGAAGCCGCCATTGCTGGCCGCCCTCTGCCTGTATATGGTCGCGCCACTCGGGTATGTCGGGCAGCTCATCGGCCGCGCACGCGCTTTTCCAGCGATCGGCGATGCTGGCGCACAGGGAAACGGCCGCGTCCAACGTATGGGCTTTGCCCGCCAGCGCGTCCGAGGCGGCGAACATCTGCACCAGCAAGACCCCGACCACCGCGATCAGGGCAATGGATGCCACAATCTCCGCCAGCGTAAAGCCGCGCGAGCCGCGATCGAAGCGCAAGAGCGTCCCCTTTTTATGTTTGCGGGCGGTTCGACACCGCATGGTCAGGTCACCCCCGTTTTGAGAAACAGCACACCCGCGAGCGACTGACTCTCCCCGCGGTCCGTATCGGAGCGGCAGGTCAGTTCGATCTCCAGCAGCCCGCCCTGCCGGGCCGCGAGCGACATCCGATCGACGGCGGCAATCCGGCTGGCCGCCGCGTGCAGCAGCGGCGCGTCCGCCCGCGCGAACAGTTCAAATAAGCCCCCGTCCAGACAATAAATCCACGTCTCGAACCACTGTCCCTCGACGTCCGCGCGGATCACCAGCGCGTCGCCCCCGGCAAACGGGTTGGCGGCGACACGGATCGCGCCCACCAGATCGTTTTTGCGCAGCTTGACGTCCAGAAAGGAAAATCCGACGCGCAGCGCCGCGTCCCGCTCCTGGCGCGCGGACAAATTGGCATACGCGCGACTGCCGGCGGAAACCGTCGCGAAGATCAGGAAAGACACCGCGCACAAGAGCAGCATCACCAGGATCACTTCAATGTGTGTGTATCCGCGCCGGCTCATTTGTCGAACACCTCGATGATCGGTGGCAGATTGCCCGCCGGGACTTCATAACGAAAGTGGTACGCCCGGGTGTCGAGGAGCAAACCATAATGATCGGTGAGATATTGCAATGTGGGCGGATACTGGCCTTCCAGCGCGTAACACTGCAGCGCGGTTTTGCGGATGGCCGCCAACTGAATCTCGCGCTGCCGGTCCCCCTGGTGATCCGCCACGCCGGCCAACGCGACAAAAACCGCCACGATCAGAATCGCGGCCAGCGCGATGCCGGCAAGGGAAATCAAGAAACGGGCATCTCGGATCCGCACGTCTCCGGCCTCCTCAACCGATGGAAGACATGATATCGATCAGCGGCAGCATCACGGTCAGCAAGATGCCGCCGACGACAGCCGACAGCACGACCACCAGCAGCGGCTCGACGATGCCGGTCAGGCGGTTCAGCTGCGCGTCCACTTCGCCTTCATAGGAGCGCGCGACCTTGCCCATCACCGTGTCGAGCTCGCCCGCTTTGCTGCCCATCGCCAGCATCCGCACAAACAACCGGGGAAAGATCCCCGTCCGGCCCAACGCCGCAAAGGGTTCCTCCCCTTGCGCCATCGCCGCGCGGCTGTCCGCCACCCGGGCGGCGACGACCCGGTTGCCGACGACCGATTCCGCCATCTCCAGCGAGGTGTCGATATCCATTCCGCTTTGCAGCATATAGGACATCGCCATACTGAACCGCGAAGCGTAGATCTTGCTGTACAACCCTTTCAATCCGGGCAGACGCAAACGCAGGCGGTCCCGCAACAGGCGGCCGGCCGCGGTCCGCATGAACAGCACCAGCGCGATGATCCCCACGGCCAGAATCGCCAGAATCAACAGGGTGTTTTGCTGCAAAAACAGGCCGACCCGCAGCACGCCGCGGGAAAACGCCGGCATCTCGCCGCCCAGCGAGACAAAGATGCCGCTAAAGATGGGCAGAACCCGCACCACCAGCAGGACGATGATCGCGGCCATCATCACCAGTAAAATCACAGGATATGTCAACGCGGAGCGGACACGGGCCGCCAGACGCGCGTTGCGTTCATAGAAATCCGCGAGGTTGGTCATCACGGTGTCCAGATTGCCGGACATTTCGCCGATTTTTGCCATACCCACCAGGTGCGCGGGAAAGCCGCCCTGTTGCTCCATGGCGACGGACAGCGGTTGCCGCTGCTCGACCGTCGCCGCCAGCGCGCGCAAGACCGCGGCCAGGCGCGGATTGTCAGCGCTGTCGGCCAGCATATCCGCCCCTTCCTGGATCGGAATGCCGGACTTGAGAACCAGCGCGATCTGTCCGCACAACCAGGATAATTCCATAGGATCCAAACGGATGGTGCCGGGTGCCTTGGTTTTCGTCATGCGCGGCCTTCCTCGTTTCATCGATGTGTACCGGACGTGTACCAATTATACAATACTTGTATGCCGCCCGTTCTTCTTGCGGCGCCTATTCCTTGAACCTATAATGGGGGAACAGCGTCCGCGCCTGTATACGCCGCGGACCCGCAGCCGCGGAGAGGGGGGACTTGCGTGCATTCCATCCATCGTCCATGCCGCCGTAGTCGCGTCCTGGCCTGGGTCGTGGTTGGCTTTGCCCTCCTGCTGCCGCTCTCGAGCTGTCTTCCATACACCCTCCCCACGACCAGCGACCCCTCCGGAGCCGCCACAACCGCTTCCGGGCGTGTCACGCCGCCGGCGACCACCGACACGCGGGCGACCACAGCCCCCGGGAACACAACTCAGGCGCCGGTCCTGACGCCGACGCCGACACCCATGCCCACCCGGCCCCTTCCCACCCCCACCGCCGCCGCGACCGCGCCCACCGCGCCGAGTAGCTCTCTGAGCAGCTCTCCGGGCGGTCCTCCCGGACAACCCACCCCGGCGCCGTCGGCGTCAACCAGTACCTGGCCGGCAACGCCAAACACCCGGCCGGCAGCGCCAAGCACCCACCCGGCGCCTACGAGTACCCGGCCGGCAGCGACGACCCCGCAGGCACCCCAGCCGACGACCAAGGTCCCGACCACGGCCACTGCCGGCGGCTCCTTTCCCTATGTGCACTACGGAGCCACCTTTAACAACGCCTACACCGGCGCCGGCGTCACCGCCGCTTCCGCGGACGGCAAAGCGCAAGTGAGCATGGACCAGGCCGGCAACGGCGTGATCCTGGTGCGGATGAACCAGGTGGGACAAAACAACAAGGCCCTGGTCACGACCCCGGCCGGCAGCCAATTCCAATACACTCTCCGCGCCGGCCAATGGCTGGGATTGCCCTGCAATGGCGGCTCCGGCAATTACACAGTCATGCTGCTGGAAAATGTCGGCGGCTCGACCTACCTGCCCCTGCTCAACCAGACCTTTAACGTCAGCCTCAGCGGCTCCTTGCGCCCGTATACCGCGGCCAGCATCCTCACCAATTTCGGCTCCGGATCGACCGCCGTCCAGCTGGCCAACTCGCTGTGCGCGGGGATTGCCACCACCGATGGGCGGGTTTCGGCGGTTTACCAATGGATCACGTCCCATATCTCATACAATTCCGCGCTGGCCGCCAGCATCAGCGCCGGCACGGTCACCACCTATGTCCCTGACCTCGAAACCATCCTCGCCGGCCGGACCGGCATCTGCTTCGATTACGCGGCCCTGATGGCCGCCATGCTCCGCTCACAAGGCATCCCGACGCGCCTGGTCATGGGCAATGTCCCCCAGGGGTACCACGCCTGGAACGAAGTATATTTTGAGGGAACGGGCTGGGTCGTGGTCGCCAGCTTTCGCGTGACCCAGGTCAACGGGTCCGCGTATGTGATGTTTGACAGCACGTTTGGCGCCGGCGGTATGAGCATCGACAGCATCAACGCCGTCTCACGGCAAACGCAGAAAATCTATTGACCGTGTGACCCATCGCCGCACGGATCCCGACAGTATACCCAGCGACAATGCATGAAAAAGGCCGCTTTCCACTAGAAAGCGGCCCCTCTTACCGGTACAGGCAACTAACACGTCAGCCCGAGAAAGCGCGCCACCTCGTCCGTCATCTGCTCCCGCGCGACCACGCGGTCATGCAGGACGGGCCGCTCGCCGAGCCCGGACAAACTGGCCGGGATGTCCATCCCACTCTCCCGCGCGATCTCATCAAACAGTGCCTGGGGGTCTTTGTCCGCACGGTGCGCGGTCCCGTACAGGGCATCGGCGACGGTGTCGGTGAACTTGAAGGGACTGGCCGTCGCGATAAAGACCGTCTTGGCCTGATCGCCCGAGCGCTGCTGGTAGCGGCCAAAGACATGAAAGCCGACCGCGGTATGCGGGTCGACCAAATGATCGGTCCGGTCATAAATCTCGCGAATGGTGCGTAAGGTCCCGGCGTCGTCACAAAATCCGCCGACCAGCAACTCTTGCACCCGGCGCACCTGCGCCGGTTGCAAAGCGTAGGTCCCGTGCTCCGCCAGGGATTCCATCCAGTGGGCGACGACCGCGGACTCGCGGTCGGCGATTTCAAACAACAGGCGCTCCAGGTTGCTAGAAATCAGAATGTCCATCGAAGGGGACCGCGTCTGGTAAAACGCGCGGCGGCTGTCATACACGCCGTTGCGGATGAAATCCGACAAAATGCGGTTGCGGTTGGAAGCGCAAATCAGTTTATGGACCGGCAAACCCATCCGCGCGGCGTACCACGCGGACAAGATGTTGCCGAAATTCCCCGTGGGCACGACGATGTTGATCGCCTCGCCCGGCTCGATGGCTTCGCGCTTGAGCAAATCCGCGTAGGCGGAAAAATGGTAGACAATCTGCGGGACCAGGCGCCCCCAATTGATGGAGTTGGCCGACGACAACATCACCCCCGCCGCGTCCAGCCGCGCGCCCAGTTCGCGGTCGGCAAAAATGGCCTTGACGCCGGTCTGTGTGTCGTCGAAATTCCCGACCACCCCCGCGACCGCGAGATTGCCGCCTTCCTGGGTCACCATCTGCAGCCGCTGGGCCGGGCTGACGCCTTCGTGCGGATAGAAGACGAGCGCCATCGTACCGTCCACGTCGCGGAAGCCCTCGAGCGCGGCTTTGCCGGTGTCACCCGACGTCGCCGCAAGGATGCAGATTTTGCGATCGTTGCCGTTTTTTCGCATCGCGCCAGTCATCAGGTGCGGCAGCAATTGCAGCGCCATATCCTTGAACGCCGCCGTCGGCCCGTGCCAGAGCTCCAGCATATATTCGTTGGGGTTGTATTCATTGAGCTGGACCAGCGGCGCCGGGTCGTCGGGAAAAGAGTCCACGCCGTACGCTTGCGACACCGCCGCCGTCAGTTCCTCCACGGTGTAGTCGCTGAGATACAGGGACAAAATCCGCACCGCGCGGGCGCGGTAATCCATATCGCTCAAAGCCGCGATCTCTTCACCTGTCAATTGCGGAATCCTCTCGGGTACCAACAGGCCCCCATTGGGCGCGATTCCCTGCAGAATGGCTTGCGAGGCGGTAAAAGACGCTTCTCCACCGCGGGTACTGATGTATCGCATGGATACCCTCCTCGTGGTTGATGGTTTGCGGTCGGCGCGCTCAGCCGAGTGCGGCGATGCGTGCCCGTGCGCCGGCGTACTGGGGGCTGGCCGGGCCGATGGACTCGACGGTGCGGTAACACGCGAGCGCCTGGGCGAACGCGCCCACCTGTTCGTAGCACAGCCCCAGCCGGTACGCGCAGTACCCGGTGTAGTATACCGGATTGATCTGGTAAACCGCTTCATACAGCGGCAGACAGGTGGCGTAATCCCGCGCCTGCCACGGGGCCTCCGCCGCCACACGGTGCGCCTCGCACAGGTGCCATTCGTTGCCGTCGATCAGGGCTGTCCGCGCCGACAGCATTTCGCCGGCGCTCGAGTCGATCCCCTCGGCGCGGGTATCCGCCGGCAGACCCGCCAGCGTGTCGTCCAACGCGCGCAATAGACGGTAGGCTTCGACCGGCTGGTTGCCGATGCGGGCGCGCGCGTCCTCGAGCATCGCCGCGGCCAGGCGCAGCGTCTCCGTATGATCGGGCACGGTGGGCGGGATGGGCGTGGCGGTCGGCGTCGGCGCCGCCGGCGCGGATGTGGGTGTCACCGTGGGGGCGGGTTGGGTCGTAGCGAGCGGTGTCGGGCTGGCGCCCGCCGTCGGCGCGGGCGGGCTGACTCCCGCCTGACCGCCGGGGTCGGGAAACGCGTGCGCGTAGGCGTCCAGCAGCGCTTGCGGCGACCGCGCCTGCTGGGGGTCCAGCGCGGCATCGTGGGTCAGCGCCGCGACCAGCCAGGACAACCGCTCGCTGTCCGTGACCGGCGGCGCCGGTTTCTCTTTGCCAAACCAGCCCGAAACCAGGCGCACCGCGCCAAACAGGATCAGCCCCACCGCGGCCAGCGCGGCGGCGGCCAGCAACAGGCGGCGCCAATCGGTGAGAAAGGCAAAGCGCATGGTGAGCGGCTCGCGCACGCGCGGCGATCCGGAAGTTTCGCCCGCGCCGCCGGCGCCGTAGCGTAAACGCGCGCGTAAACGCGCGCCCCAACGCGCCAGACGTGCCCA
Organism: uncultured Oscillospiraceae bacterium; assembly: GCA_964479435.1. Classification (GTDB taxonomy): domain Bacteria; phylum Bacillota; class Clostridia; order Saccharofermentanales; family UBA5734; genus JAAYKS01. Next base: position 5,628 of record CAYZME010000017.1, on the reverse strand, counting down.
CAACGACGGGCGCGAAAACGACCCGCGTTGGATCAGCGGCGCGCCCGGATGGATGCGGTACGCGGCTTCGGGCGCGGCCGTTTGCTGCGGGTCCGCCGCCCGCTGTTCCAGATCCGCTTGCGCGGCCTCGCGGTACTCTTCCGTACGCGCGCGGAACCGCTCGGTGAAAAGCTCCGTGCGCGCCTGCGCGAATACTTCGGTGCCAGTGCGCAGATTGCCGACCGCCATCTGGCAGCAGCCATATAACAAAACCGCCTGGGCGAACATCGGGTAGGTGGACGCCAGGCTGCGTAACGCGATCAAAGCGATATCCATGCTGTCCGCGCGCAGATTGCGAACCGCGCGGTTGTATTGGCCGATGGCCCGTTTCATTTCTTGCTCAGGCGCGAAATCACGCACCCGGGTGCTGTTGCACTCGGGAAAGGACATCGCTTCCTGCAACCAATCCATCAGACCTCCCCCTCCGGCGGGGCGTCGGGGCGTCGCAGATGGCTGCGCACCGCTCCGACCATATACAAAGAGCCAAACACACACAGCACGCCGTCGCGCTCCGTAGCCACGCGAAAGGCCTCGTCGGCGGCCGCGACCGGGTCGTCGACCGCCACCAACATACAAGCATCATTATAATCGGCGGCGCCGGATTTCTCCAATCGGTCAGCCGCCAGCACTGTGCGCGCTTCCGCCAGCAGCGCCGCCGCCGGCAACGCCCGCGGGTGGTCGGGGGTCACGGCAAAAAAAGCGGCGGCCCGAAAGCGCTCCGCGGTCAACACCAGCCGCAACATTTCCGCGTGGTCCTTGTCGGCCATCACGCCGCAGACAAAGATGATTTCCCGGCCCGCGAACACCTGCTCGAGCGTCGCGACCAATTCGCGCACGCTTTGCGGGTTGTGTGAGCCGTCGATGAGAACGGGCGGACGGGCGCGGCGCACGATTTCCTGCCGTACCGGCCAGCGCGCGGCGGCGATCCCCTCCACCACCGCCCGCGGTTCGCACAGCGGCAGCACCGCGGCGGCGGCCACCGCGGCGTTGAGCGGTTGATGCGCGCCGAGCAACCGCGTGTGATATTCCCGGCTCTGCGCGCCCAGGCGCAGGCGGAAACGCTGGCCATCGAGGTCCGAGCGCAGTGTTTCCACTTGATGCGCCCGTATGATCGTCAACGGGCTGCCCGTGGCGTCGCAGCGCGCGCGCACCACCGCCTCGACGGCGGCCGCGTCCTGCGGGTTGTCACAGGCCACAGCGGGGTCGTATAAAATGGTGCGGCTCCCCGGCTTGATGATGCCGGCCTTGTTGCCGGCGATCTCGGCCATCGTCGAGCCCAGCCGGTCCATGTGGTCATAACCTAAAGCCGTGATCACACACACTTCGGCGCGGGCGATCACGTTGGTGGAATCAAAGATGCCGCCCAAACCGACCTCGAGGACGACATAATCACAGGCCTGCGCGGCAAAGTGCAAAAAAGCCGCCGCCGTGATCAGCTCAAATTCGGTCGGCGGCTCCATCCCTTGCGCGGTCAGGGTGGCGACCGCCGCGGCGACGCGGGTGACGACCGCGGCAAAATCCGCCTCGCCAATCTCCCCCTCGCTCTCGTCCACCGCCATCCGCTCTAGACCGCCCGCCCCCCGGATCACGCGGATCCGTTCGGTAAAGCGCTCAATGTACGGGGACGTAAACAGGCCGGTGCGAAAACCCGCCCTGGCCAGCGCGCAAGCCGTGTACATCGCGGTCGAACCCTTGCCATTGGTGCCGGCAATATGGATGTAGCGCTGGCGATCTTGTGGATCGCCCAGCGCGGCCATCAGCGCGCGCAGCCGCTCCAGACCCAGCTTCCACCCGAACTGCAGGGCAGCGGCGATGTATTGTCTGGCCTGTGTGTAATCCATCAATCCATACCCTCCATGGGAGGTGCCTCCTGTGGAGGTACCTCCTGTGGGGGGGCCTCCATAGGAAGCGCCGACGCGGCCGCGCCGGCGCGGCGTTTACGCCGGAACACGAGCGCTTTGCTGAGGATGTAATTCCCCACCACGACCAGCACGTTGGCAAACAGCTTGGCGAACCATTCCGGCGCCTGCAGTAAATCCAGCACGATCCAAATCGTCAGGCTCTCCAGCCCCAGAGTCGCCAATCGCGACAGGTAAAATTGCGCCATTTCGGGGAAATACGGGCCGCGCGAGCGGAAGACGATCGCGCGGTTGGTCACGAACGCGAACTCGACCGCGACCAGCCAGGCGACGACGTTGGCGGCCGGCCAGGAGATGAACAGGCGCAAACCAAAATAAACCGCATAATTCAGCGCGGTGGTCAAAACGCCAAAAATCAGGTAGGTCGCCACTTCGCGGTTCAACAGCGCGGTTTTGATTTTAGCCGCGACCGGGCGACACACCCGCGCTACGGCGGATGTCCACGGTGAGATCAGGGGGTCGGGGGTGGAATCGGGCATGCTTATACCCTCCGGATTCTCGGCCTGCCCTTTCTGTGCTCGATCAGAGACCACACGATGTACGCCGTTTCACCCACACAAATCGCGGCGAGAATGACCAACGCCAGCATGAGGGCCGGAGAGATCGCGTTGCCGGGTTCCGGCTCGCTCAACACCGGCGTGGGGGTCGGAATCGTCGTCGGCGAAACGGTCGGAGTGGCAACATCCGCTGGGTAGAGCGCCAGCAAGCCTTGTTTTTGCAAGGTGTCGAAGCTCATTATATCAGAAGTTTTTTCGTCGAATAGGTAGAACCGCGAGACCCCTTCGTCATCCTGGAGATAGAGCAGGAAGACCCCGGATCCCGCCGGGGCCGGCTGGGCCGCGGCCGACTTCCATGCCGGTATCACACGGCCGCCGATGGCGACCGCGGCGCGGACAAAGCCCTTGGGCACGGCGCCCATTGCGACGGCGTCCATCGGGACGATAAACTCGCGGCCGGCCGCTTGCAGGCGGATGGGTGGCACATAGCGTTTGACCAGTTGGAGGGATTCGTCGTATAGGTAAAAGTCGGCGTCGCCGGCGGCGTCGACGGCACGAATCAGCACGGTTTTTCCATCGTGCGCGATCCAGTTCTGGACGGGCTGGTCGGCGATCAGGATCGGTTCGTTCTCCCCGTACTCCTCGGGCGGCAACAGAGCCGCGTCAAACGTTGTGACGACCGTGTAGCCTTTGCCGTCTTTGTCATACAGGGTGATCGGCGGCGCCGGGGTGGGGCTGGGGGGCGGTGTCGGACTGGGTGTCGGCGTCCCGGTCGGCGCCGGGGTCGGCGACGGCGTCGGCGTGGGGGTGGGGGTGGGGGCGACGACGCGGACGGTTCTCGACTCGTCGACCAGTCCGACCATATACGGGCTTAAGCTGTTATCGGAAAAGCCATCGACACTGACGATGGTAAAGGCGCCGCTGCCGGTAGCTTTGGCGGTGAAAGCCAGTGAGAACAACGTCGCATCGCCGCCGGGAATGAAGGCGCCTGTTTCGTCCGCGGCAAATATTCTAATCTGACCGCCCTCGTCTTGGAAAGCCGTATCAAAACCACCATACGGAAACGATGCGTCCGCGTACGAAAAAAGCGCCGCGTCGTAACGGACGATAATCGGGCCGAAACTAGCTGTGTCGGGGATGTCGCGCGCGACCACCGTGAGGATGACATTCTGTCCGGTGGTGACTTGTTCGGCGCTTGCCCGCAAGGTGATCGACGAACCGGCGGCGGCCAGGGGTCCCGCGGACTTGAAGAGGAAAAAACAAAAAAGGGCGAAAAGGACTAGCTTTTTCTCCACACGATTCACGCGTCGTACCTCATGATTTCTTTTGCTCGATGACATACATTCCCAGAATACCCCGCCGGATCATCGTCAGGTCCGCGGCGTTCACTTTCGCGTCTTTGTTGGCATCGCCGGCCATTTGCGCGGCGCCGCTCATCGTGTACAGGCCGAGGATCGATCTGCGGATCATCGTCAGGTCCGCCGCATTGATTTTACCATCTCCGTTCGCGTCGCCGTACACCACCACGATGTCATCGCATAAATTGACATTCTGGACCTTGACGCGCACCAGGCAGCCGGTGCCGACCAGCGCGTCGGCCGGGAGCCGTTTGCCATCGCTACCGTACACTAGGGTCTCGCTGCCGTCCGCCTTGACCTGCTTGGCTATTTGCGCCACCGTTGTTCCTGGTTGCACACCCGTGAGAATGCCGCCATCTGCCAGAACCAGACCGCCGCGATCCAGTGTCGGCATGGGCCGCGTGATGCGCAGGATAAACGTGCGCGCGGCGCCGGAAAAACTCCGCACCGTTACCGGATAATCGTGCGTGCCGTACTTGATCTCGACAGCGCCGGTTCCGGTCATCGCCGTCGCTTCCGATTGCGCGGTCGCGCGGATGGTCGTCGAGGCCAGATTCTGGCGCACCTCCGCGACATATGGGCCGGTATCCGCGTTGTTAAAGGGGCGATCAAAAACAATCCCATCCGCGGACAGCGCGGTGAGAATGTGGTTGTCTTTGTCAGCCGGGACCTCCCGATTGACACGCACGGTATAGGTTTTGACGACACCGGTCGGGCTGGTCGCCAGAATCGAGTAGGTATTCCAGCCATACGCCAGATTCTTGCGCCCGGTTCCCGACACCGTGGCGAGTTCGGATTGAGGGGTGGCGGCGATGGTGAGCGACGCCGTGCCAAAGGGGACGGTGACCGAGTAAGGGCCGGTATGGGCCGCGCTGAACGCGGGGGTCAGCGTTTGCCCCGCAATCGTCAACGAACTCAGATCCGGTGTATTCAATTCGGCGGGGATGCCACGGATCACCGACAGCTGATAGGTGCGCTTGCCGCCGTTTTCCGCCTCGATCTGGATGGAAATCGGATTGTCTCCGACCGCCAGCGGCACACTGAAAGAGAAATCCCGGACACCGGCGATTTTTTCCACCTTGAGCGCCCCATTGGCCCGCACGGCGGATGTCAGGCTGGCTTTGCGGCCGGTCACAACCGCGTTGGCATAGGCGCCGTCAACATAGACCGTATAGGTGCCCAGGCTCGCGTGAGCGAAGGTCGGGCTGAGCGCGCCGCCGGCGACGGACAACGCCGTCAATAAATTGTTGGTGCTGCGGGTTTCTGTACTGAGTTGTGGCGGTGTTGCCGGCATGTTTTCGAACACCGGGATGACAAACTCGAACGGGTTGTCGAGAATGCCCATGTTCCCATAGGACGTGTGCACGCTGCCGCTTTCACCGCTCGGCGCGTGGACCGACGACATGTATTGATGCCAGCAGAACATGTTGGACGCGGGGTTGACGCTGAATTTTTGCAAATACAAGGTGTCCTGTCCGACGCGGATGTAGTTTTGCGCGATGTAGTAGGCCCCGCCCATGATCGAGCGGATGGGATCGGTCCAGGGCAACATGAAGTTTTTGCGATTTTCCGCGTTGCCGCTTTCGCCGCTTTTGGCGTAGGTCAGACCGTTGGCGATGTTTTGCCCGGGGATCGGTGAGTCGGAGGCGTAAATATTGAAATAGTTATAATAACCCGTGAAATCGGTCACCGCGCCCCCGGGAGCCGTATAGACAAATGTTCCCGAGACCGAATCGCTGGGGCTGGCGCCGATCTCCATGCGGATGCGGGCGGCGAGAAAATACGCGCTGGCGCCGGAATAGCGCGCCGCGTCGA
>CAYZME010000016.1:21771-27798 GCA_964479435.1 uncultured Oscillospiraceae bacterium | reverse complement strand
TATCGATCACGGTCGTGTCGCCGGTTTTCCGCGCCGGATCGAACGTCCATTTGGCGATCTCCGCCACCAAACTGGAAGCGGTCATGCCGGAAATCAGGCTGCCGTCTTTTTCTTCATAGTCTTTGCGTTTGGCTTCTTCCGTCGCCTCCAAAGCCAGCCTCTGGAAATCGGCTTCTGTCTTTACATCGGCCATAAAGGCATCCGCCTTTTGTTTGGCCGCGGTTTTGGCCTGCTCTTTTTCCGCGGCAGTCGCCGTGGCAGACGTGGTGTAAGGGAACGAGAAAGCCCGATAGTCAACCGTATCGATCTCGTCCTTGTGCTCCGTGTAGTATTGGTTCAACGCTTCGGGCGAAACGTCGGCTTCGTCGGTTTTGGCCGCGGAAAATTTAGTCGACAGATAGAGATTCTCATACAGTTTGCGGACGACACCCAGCGTGCAACCCGCCCCATAGGTCTGTTTCAACATCATGTCGGCATAGCCGGCGCTGCCGGCCGCGGCGATGATCGACTCGATCTGGCTGTCGACGGCTTCGGCGTATTCACCCAGCTCGATCCCCGCCTCACGCGCGAGCGTCGCCTCGGCATACACGCGCTGCAACTGCGTCGCGGTGATGGAAAGCAGGTACTGCCGCGTCGTCGTCACCGTCCCGTCGGTCTCGGTTGAAAGGGCGGAATTCAAATCCGGACTGTCGGCAGTCAGGCCGTATTGGCTCAGCACGTTGCCGTACCAGTAATTGAATGTCGCGACCGAAATTTTGCTGTCTCCCACCCGCATCAAGGCCAGCGCGCGATGCGGGATTCCGTTGGCCATCCCGGCGTACGCGACAATACCCAACAAAACAGCCGCGATCCCGATGATCGCCAGCCAGGTTTTCCAGGTCTGACGCTGTCCGCGAATCTGTTGGCGTCCTTTGGGGTTTTTGAGGTCAGCCAGTCGGTTTTTGCGCTCTTCCCGGCGCGCTTCCGCTCTCCAAATGTTTCCGCTCTGGTCCGCTTTTGCCATACCGTTTACCCCGCCCTTTCGGCGTTTTATACATTTTTGCATGCCTTTTGACGGGCATGCTATCGTATTATACATGGGGGACCGGCTTTCATCAATCGCGCGCGTCCTCTGTCGGCGGCGGTTTGGGGCGCCGCCCACGCCGGGGTGAAACGTAGCCGAGTTCGCCCGCCCGCGTGTAGAAATTGGTCTGCCGCAACCCGGCGGCCTCGGCCGCTTGGCGGCCGGACAGGGTTCCTTCCGACCACGCCTTGCAGATCTCGCGGAAATTGGGCGGGACGGCGATCGGCGGGCGACCGATGCGACGACCGCTGGCGCGGGCCCGCTGGATCCCTTCGCTGCGCTCACGCGATAAACGTTCGGTTTCGGCCCGGGCCAGCGACCGCACCAGACGCAGGGCCGCACGCCCGGCCGCTGTGCGGGTATCGATGCCCTCTTCCAACAAAACCAGCACCGCGCCCGCGGCTTCAATCTGTCCCGCGATGTGATCCAGATCGCGGCATCCGGCGGCGATCCGATCGGCCGAAGCGGTGTATACCACATCGCCCGCGGTCAATGAAGCCAGGAGCCGGTCACGCTTTTCCCACACGACCCGGGAGCCGGCCAAGTCGGCCGGCTGTTCGACCGTCAGGTGCGCGAACTGGCCAATCCCATCCAGCAGCAGCGCCTGGCGGCTGATATCGGTATCGACCGGATCGATGCGGATGTATCCGAGGCGGCGCCCGACGGCGGGCGCGCCTTCTTGTTGGTGCGTGGGATCAGTCATCCGCCGGACCCGCTCCCCCGTCACCATCTGCCGTCGACGGCAGGATGGTGACCTGGATTTTGGAGACGCGGCGTTCGTCCATCTCCAACACTTTGAACGCGATGTTGGCGTAGCGGGTTTCGGGTTGCTCTCCTTCGTCGGGGATGCGATCGAGCAGGCCGACCACCAGCCCCGCCAGCGTGTCGTAATCGTCCTCGGGCATCGCGGCCCCGACCGCGTCGGCGACGTCGTCGAGGGCGGTTTTGCCGTCCATGACAAAGGTCGTGTCGTCGCGGCGGACGATTTCCGCCTCTTCCTCGTCGTACTCGTCCTGTAGGTTGCCAACGATTTCCTCGATCATGTCTTCCAGCGTGACGATGCCGGCGGTGCCGCCGTACTCGTCGACGACCACGGACATTTGCGTATGGTCGCGTTGCATTTCGCGGAACAGCGAGTCGACCTGTTTGGTTTCCGGCACGAACAGGGCCGGGCGCAACAGGTTGCGCAGCGAGAAGGGTTGATCGCTTTCTTGGGCGGCGCTGATCAATAGGTCTTTGATGTGGAGGATGCCGACGATGGTGTCGATGTTTTCTTCGTAAACCGGGATGCGGGTGTATTTTTCCCGCACCGCGACCTCGATCACTTCTTTGTAGTCCGCCTCGACGTCGAGCGACACGATGTCGGTGCGGTGGGTCATGATCTCGGACACTTCTTTGTCATTGAAGTCAAAGACGTTTTCGATCATCTCTTTTTCGGCCTCGTGGATGACGCCGCTCTCGCGCCCCACATCGACGAGGATGCGGATTTCTTCCTCGGTGACCAGCCGCTCGTTTTTGAGCGGATTGATGTGCAGCAGTTTGAGGCCCAGGTTGGTCGCGGCGGTGAGCAGGGCGACAAACGGCCGGAGCACAACGCCCGTCGCGGCGATGACCCCGGAGACCGAGCGCGCGATCTTGTCGGGGTTGTTCTGGGCGATGCGTTTGGGGATCAGTTCGCCAAGCGTCAGGGAGAAAAAGGAGAGGATCAGGGTCACCGCAACCACGGATACGGTGTACACCGCGGGAAACCGGCCCGCGGGATCCAGGAGCAAGGCCAGGCGTCCGGCAAATTTATCGGCCGCGAACGCACTGGACAAAAACCCCGCCAGCGTCACGCATACCTGGATGGTCGCCAGAAAACCCGACGGATTTTCGATCAGCCGCAACAGGCGCCCGGCCAGGCGGTCGCCTTCCTCGGCCTGGCGGCGAATCATGTTGTCGTTGAGGCTGATCACGGCTATTTCCGATGCGGAGAAAAAGGCGTTGACGAGGATCAGAATCAGAATCACGAGGATATCTACAAGAGGTGAAGCCGCGTTGCCGGCGGGCAGGGCCGCCGCGACCAAAACGCCTAACAACCTGTCACAATCGTCCACAGAACACTCCTTTGGGATGCCGGCCACCAGGGGACCGGCTGCGGAAAACGCAAAAACGTCCGTAACAAAAACAGCCCCGCAAGGGTAGCAGGAAAGCCACCCTAATGGGGTGTCGCAACAGACGGACTGTGAATTTTACAGCAGAAGACGGTGATGTTCCGGATTCTGTGGGGCAGAGCGGTCCGCTTTCGGTCCTGGTCTGGGTCCGGACAGCTGTCCAACGTTTTCTCCCTCCATGGATCTTGTGGGACTATTATAGCATCGCTTAATCCCGCGTGCACACGTGTCTGTCAAGTGTGCGCAGGTGCCCGTGCGCACAGATGCGCGCAGGCCCGCGTCAGGTCAGCGGGGTGATATCGCTGGCGGGCTCGGCCGGCGCCGGCGCCGTGCCGCCGGTGGCGGCGCGTACCAGGCGGTCGCGCAACTCGCTTTCCATTTTTGCCAGTTCCACCTCGGCGGTCTGGCGGGCGGCCCGGCCTTCCTGCTGGATGCGGATGGCTTCTTCGATCGTGGTGATCAGATTTTCGTTGGCTGTTTTGAGTGTGGAAATCTCCACAATGCCTTTTTCGGATTCGCGGGCCACATCCAACGTGTTTTGCTTGAGCATCTCCGAGTTTTTCAACAGCAATTCGTTGGTGGCGGCGTTGACCTGTTGCTGGATCCCCAACGCCTGTTTCTGTTTGCGGATGCCGATGGCGAGAATGATTTGGTTTTTCCACAGGGGCAGAGTGTTGATGATCGACGTCTGGATCTTTTCGACCAACAGCTTGTCATTGTTTTGGATCAGGCGGATTTGCGGCGCGGTCTGGATGGCGATGGTCCGCGACAATTTGATGTCGTAGAGTTTCTTTTCAAAGCGGTCCGCCATCTGGCGCACGTCGTTGGCTTTTTGCGCGTCCATCGGGTCGCCTGACGCCAGCGCCCGGGCATCCAGCTCGGGGATGAGCTGTTCTTCGATTTCGCGCAGTTTTTTCTCGCCCGCCAAGATGTACAGCTGCAACTCGCGGAAATATTCGAGGTTTTTCTGGTACATCAGATCGAACATGCCGATGTCCTTGAGCAGGGCCATGCGCGAGCGGTCCAGCTCGTTGGCGATGCGGTCGAGTTGCGCGTCCACGGTCTCGTATTGCGCGGCAAACCGGGTCATGCTCTTTTTCGCGCGGCGGAACAGCGACGGTCTTTTTTCTTTGCCTTCCAGCTCGTCGACATCCAGCGATTTGACCTGGACCAGTAGGTCGGTCATCAGGTCGCCGACATAGCCCGCGTCTTTGGCGCGTACCTGCCCGAGGATATGGTTGGCAAACTCGGATATTTTGCTTTGCGCGCCGATGCCATACTGCACCATTTGCTGTGAATTGTGGATGTCGATGCCGGCCGCGATGCGGTCCACTTGCTCACGCTCTTCGGGGGTCAGCGCGTCCGCCTCCGGGGTCAGCATGTTCAGTCCCGTGTCCGTCAGGGCGACGGGGGACGCGGCGGCACTCTGTGTGGCGGATTCCCCTTTCGTAGGCTAAAGCCTAGGCTTGAGCCAAGGCGTCAGCCTTCCATTTTGAGTGTGTTTTCCAACAGGTTGATATCGGACTCGATGTCCATGATTTCATCCAGCATCAATTTGCCGAATTGTTTCTCAAACGCCGTTTCAAGGATCTCCAGCGCTTGTTGTGTACGTTCGCCCAGCTGGCGAATTTCCTGTGTCTGAATCCGTGTTTTCTGAATGTCCAGATATTTGGTGAGGATGCTCGACGCAGTTTCCAGATAGTAACTGAAAAAGCGGCGGGCAATGGTAATTTTTTCGGGATATTTGGTGACGTATTCGATGATGCGGTTGCCGGTCTCATAGACGCGCCGCCCGCGGGAGCGGATGTCGGGGTTTTGTACCTGCCGCAAAACCGCGTCGATGCTGCGCAAATCCACCGCCGCTTCCTGGAGGATTTTGCGTTTCTCCGCGTCGTATTGGGTCAGGTCGATTTTGACGCGGCCGACCGCGCGGGTGGGGTCCAGCGATTTGCGCAGGGTCCCGTGCAGGACCAACGCCAGGATCAGGGCCAGCAGAAAAGGGAACTTGAGCACCAGATCCATTATCAGGAATGCGCCGATTCCCAAGGCCGCGGCTAAAATGCGGCCGTCTCTTTTTTTGAGCGGTTTGCGATCCCTCGCCATGTCTCACCTCGTTACGGGATGGGGGCACACACCGAAATTATACAACACCCTTCTCACGCGGGATAGAGAAATGTCCGGGTTTGCCTTTTTGCCGCGTCGCGCTAAACGGGTATGTCCTGGCGGCGGAACAAACGCAGGCCGATCGCCAGAAACAGGGCAATCCACAGCAGTGAAACCGCGACCCCTTGCAGGAGCAGTGAGGGCTGAACCGTCAGATTGGCAAAAGACACAACATAGCCCGAGGGGATCAGGCGTGAAAGCCACTCAACCACCCGGTTGTCCACCATATGGATGATCGTCGTCACGAGGCTTTCGGCGAATTGCAGGCCGATCCCGATCGCGATCACCGTGCCGGTGCTTTTGGTCAGGATCGCCACGACCGCCAACAGGGCGCCGTACACCAGATTGAGCAAGGCCAGGCGGGCGGCGACCGCGGCGATCTGGAGGATGTGCACCGCGGCGAACGCGCCTCCCCAGCCGTTGAGCAGGGTGGCGAAAAGGGTCACACAGGCCGCGGTAAACAGGGTGTACGCCAGCAAAGCCGCCGCCAGTAAGGCAAACTTGGCCAGGTAGACCCCGGCGCGGTCGCTGCCGCTCACCAGGAGAATTTTGAGCGTGGAGCGGGAATATTCGGCGGCAAACAGCACCGACAACAGCACCAGCATAAAAATCTGCACCAGCGCGTGCAGGTTGGCGTCGGACAAAGCC